>CAYXPZ010000148.1:0-2535 GCA_964466965.1 uncultured Hyphomicrobiaceae bacterium | reverse complement strand
AGTCACCGCCCAGGTCGGCCGCTTTCGCCGGCGTGAACGCCATCGCGCCCACGAACAAGCCGGCAGCGGCGGCCAATGCAAAACGACTGGTCGTTTTCATAAGTCCCCCAATCATCACTATCTCCAGTTTAGCCCCAGCCGAAGCCAAGGCGCCCAAAAATGCGAGAGTTACGCTCCCGCGCCGTTATCACCGGTTCACCTGAGGTGTTTTTACACCCGTTCGGCTGAGCCGGCCTTCATGAACGCACCGCCAAACTGTTGGATGACCCCCATCCGTTCGCCGGGCAGTTCAATGCTTGGTATGCAGCAACAAGGCTTACGACACGTTGTACCTTGTAACTCCACCAAACTTGCAAACCACTGTTAGTCCAATCGGCGAGGGGGGTAAACATCAAGCCAACAAGCTGTGGGCAATCCGCGAAGGCTTGTTGCTTTTGCGCCACTTAGGCTTCTTGCCCCCTGCGCCTTGGCCATGCGCACGCCATGAGGACAAAAAACACCAAGCGTTCCCCAGTACGCCGCTCCGCTCGACCACGCCAACTCAACGAGGATCTCGTGACAGCTTCGTAGTAAAGCTTTGCGGCGCGACCTCGCCAAACGCCTCAACACGCACTATCCTTTAAGCAGTTTAAGGCTATTGTGTGGGGCCGATAGACAGCGATGCGAGGAGGGCGAGTCGTGGCGGTCTGGATTGCGCTGGGATTATTGTGCGCGGCGGCGATTGCCCTGATCGTTACGCATGACGCTGGCGCCGTTGCCGGCTTCAGCAACGAAGCCTTTGCACGACTCGTAGCAGGCTTGGCTCTGGTGGTTTTCATCGGCAGCGCGCTGTTCGGCGCTTATCGCGGCCGGGTCGGCACGGCGGCGCGGGACATCGCGGCGTGGCTCCTGCTGATGCTGTTTCTCGTCGGCGTCTATGCCTATCGTGCTGAGTTGCTGACCGTAGCGGAGCGCGTCGCCGGCGAACTGCTGCCGCGCGGCACGCAGATGCGCGTCAATACCGTGGGCGAGACGCAGGCGGTGCGCGTGCGCCGCGGGTGGGATGGACATTTCACGGCGCAGGTCAACGTCAAGGGCGCTGAGATCGACATGATCGTCGATACTGGCGCATCGGCGCTGGTGCTGCGCGCAGAGGACGCGCGCCGCGCGGGAATCGATCTGTCGGGCATCTCTTATAATGTGCCGGTGCAGACGGCGAATGGGCGCTCCTACGCCGCGCGTCTGCGCTTGCCGGAGGTTGCGGTCGGGCCGGTGCGCCGGCAGAATGTGGAAGCGCTGGTCACGCGGCCTGGCTCATTAAGCAAGAGCCTTCTTGGTATGAGTTTCTTAAGCCGTTTACGTTCATATGAGTTCTCGGGAGACGTCCTGACGCTCAGGGGGTGAGCGCATCCGGACGTCTTGTTTTGGGTTGAGAGCTACGAGAGGACGAAACGGGCCATGGCACGCATTGCTGGCGTGTGCGGCGCTGCGCCTGCGCTAGTGGGCATTTTGGCGGGGCTGCTCAGCTTTTGGTACGCCGCGCCGCCGCGCGAGAATCTCTCCGTTGCCCAAGTGACGACGGGCGACGCCGAGCATGACGCGACAAAAACAGTCGCACCCGCGGCTGACAAACCTGAAGAAATCCCTCCAGACCAACGCAGCAGCGTGACGCTGCGCGCCAATACCCTCGGCCATTTCAGCGTCACAGCGGACATCAACGGGATGCCGGTGGAGATGATGGCCGACACCGGCGCGACCTATGTTGCGCTGACATTCAAGACGGCCCTCAGCCTCGGGCTACAGCCATCCGATCTGCCCTTCACCAAACAGACCGACACCGCCAATGGCGTGACAGCGGTTGCACCCGTGACGCTCGATGAAGTGCGGGTCGGTGATATCGCCGTACGCCGCGTGCGGGCCGTCGTGACGGCCCCGGGCCGGCTCCGGCAGAATCTGCTTGGCATGAGTTTTATCAATCGGCTAAGCCGGTTCGAGATGAGCGGGCAGCGGCTGACGCTGACGCAGTGACGCTGAGGTGAATCTCGAGATCCAGGTTGGCGCGCGCCCGCCCAAGGGTCATCCCGGGTGCTGTGCAGCATGCAGTGGTGTGCTGCTAACCCGGGATCGGGATGCCACCTGCCGAGAGCAATCCCGTGTCTGCGCCACGTCATTGCATGCCGCGTCGCGCACGGGATGACAGCCAGGGTTGCGATAAATTCCTGACGTGGCCCTGCAAACCACGGAAATGTCATGAGCCTCAAGCCGCGTACCGACCTGACGCCAAACACTGCTGAATTTGAGCAATTTCCCTACGTCAAGCCCTCGGGCTTTCGCGAATATGACGCGCGCTGGCGCTATCCCGAAGACATCAACCTCCCCGGTTTCAACGCCATCGGCGCGAGCCTCGCGACGCTTATGCGCCAGCGCGGCGTGCCGGCGCGAATCGTCGTCGGCCACGACTACCGCTCTTATTCCTGCGCGGTGAAACAGGCGCTGATCGCCGGGCTGCTGTCGGGCGGCGCGGAGGTGCATGACATCGGGCTGTCGCTTTCGCCG
>CAYXPZ010000147.1:0-2559 GCA_964466965.1 uncultured Hyphomicrobiaceae bacterium | reverse complement strand
GTTGCGCCGATGATGGACTGGACGGACCGGCACTTCCGCTATCTGATGCGGCTGATCAGCCGGCGGGCGGTGCTTTACACCGAGATGGTCACGACTGGCGCGATCATTCACGGTCCGCGCGAACGGTTGCTGGCGTTTGATCCCGTCGAGCACCCGCTCGTCCTGCAACTCGGGGGCAGCGAGCCCGCGGAGCTGGCGGCATGCGCGCGCATCGGCGCGAACTGGGGCTATGACGCGATCAACCTCAACGTCGGCTGCCCCTCCGACCGGGTGAAGCGCGGGCGATTCGGCGCATGCCTGATGGCTGAGCCGGAGCTGGTCGCGCGGTGTGTCGCGGCGATGCGCGCGGCGGTGGACATACCGGTCACGGTTAAGTGCCGCATCGGCATCGACGATCAGGACAGCGAGGCCGGGCTCGCGCAGTTCATCGATACGGTGGCGGCCGGCGGATGCGAAACCTTCATCATCCATGCGCGCAAGGCCTGGCTGCAGGGGCTGAGCCCCAAACAGAACCGCGATGTGCCGCCACTCGACTATGATCGCGTCTACCGGCTTAAGCAGGCGCGGCCTGATCTCGAGATCATCATCAACGGAGGCATCAAGGACGTGGCGCAGGCTGAGGCGCATCTGCTTCATGTCGACGGCGTGATGCTCGGGCGGGCGGTCTGCGCAGATCCTTATCTGCTGGCCGATGTCGACAGCCGCCTGTACGGCGTCGCGTCGATGCCCACCGACCGCTTGACGATCGTGCGCGCCATGCTGCCCTATGTCGAGCGCGAGCTGTTGCGTGGCACCCGCCTTCCGGCCATAACAAAGCATCTGCTCAACCTTGTGCAGGGGCTGCCCGGCGCCCGCGCCTTCCGCCGGCACCTGAGCGAAAACGCTATCCGCGATTGCGCCGGTTCCGAGGTGGTCGAAGACGCGCTTGCGCTCGTGACGTCAGCCTCGCAAGATCAAGGCCTTCGCGCGGCGAGCTGACTCGCGCCCACCGGACCATTCGCATCACCGGCTCTCGTCGGACGCCTTGGAGTTCTCATCATGGAGATCAGCTTGCCCTTGGGCGACCTCGCCTGGCTTGTCGCCGCGCTTCTGGCGGGCGGGCTGCTGATGGGGTTCCTCGCCGGGCTGTTCGGCATCGGCGGTGGCGGTATTCTGGTACCGATACTCTATGAGATCTTCAACATTATCGACGTGCCGCTTGAAGTGCGGATGCATCTGGCCGTCGGCACCTCGCTGGCGGTCATTATCCCGACTTCGATCCGCTCGGTACAGTCGCATTACAAGCACGGCGCTGTGGATATGGACCTGTTGCGCCGCATTGCGCTGCCGGTGCTCGCTGGGGTGCTGACAGGCGTGGTTGTCGCCAGCTTCGTGCAGGCAGCGGTGCTCAAGGTCGTCTACATCCTCTCGACCTCGCTGATGGCGATCAATCTGTATTTCGGGCGCGGACGCTGGAACCTTGGGGAGGAGATGCCGGGCCGGGTGGTGGATCGCGCCGTCGGATGGCTGATCGGCACGGTCTCGACATTGATCGGCATTGGCGGCGGGGTACAGCTCACGACCTACATGACGCTTTATGGCCGCAAGATTCATCAGGCCGTTGCGACCGGCGCGGGGCTGGGGCCGATCATCGCGATCCCGGCCACCATCGGTTACGTCTGGGCTGGCTGGGATCAGGCGAGCCTGCTGCCGCCCGGCTCGCTGGGCTATGTCAGCCTGCTTGGCTTCGCTATCATTGGACCGGTGAGTGTTTATGCCGCGCCGATCGGGGTGCGCGTGGCGCATGGGTTATCGCGGCGCACGCTCGAAGTCGCGTTCGCCATTTTCCTGATGGTGATGTCGATCCGGTTCCTGGTCAGCCTGTTCTTTCAGGTGTAGGCGCGGCATCTGCGATCGTGCTGCGCCATTCGCCCACCGCTTGCGCAAGAATCTGCACGGCCGACCAGGTGAACAGCCCCGCCATCAGCGCGGCGACGATCACGTCCGGCCAGCCGGTCTGCGTGCCCCAAACCGCGAGCGCGGCCAGCATCACAGCGACATTGCCGATCGCGTCATTGCGCGAGCACAGCCACACCGAGCGCACATTGGCGTCGCCGTCCTTATATTTGACCAGCAGCAGCACGCTCGTGACATTGGCGGCCAGCGCCAGAAAGCCGATCGCGCCCATCACCTGCGCCTGCGGGACGCCGAGCAGGAACACCGTGTAGATCGTTGTGCCGAACACCCACAGCCCCATCGCCAGCAGGCTCAGACCCTTGATGAGCGCGGCATAGGCGCGCACGCGCAACGACGCGCCGATCACCGCCATCGACAGGCCGTAGGTGAGGGTGTCGCCGAGAAAATCGAGCGCGTCGGCCTGTAGCGCCTGCGAGCCGGCCAGGTGTCCCGCGACCATCTCCACGGCAAACATGACCGCGTTGATCGCGATCACGGCCCAGAGCCGGCGCTTGTAGTCCGGGGACAGCCCTTCAAAATTCGTCTGGCCGCCGCAGCAGGATGCGCCCATCACGTCCTTCCTTGTGCGCTCACTAAGCTGAACCTAATCTCTCTAGTAACTAG
>CAYXPZ010000146.1:0-2569 GCA_964466965.1 uncultured Hyphomicrobiaceae bacterium | reverse complement strand
CTGGTCTGCTCGAACTCGTTCCGCTCCGACGACGCGCAGACAAACGCAGTCGGCCTGCTGCACGCGGAGATGCGCCGTGCCGGTTCGCTGGTCATGGCGGCGGGCGACCGGCATCAGCTTCCCGCGGGCGGCGCGCTTGCGGTAGACCGCGACGGCTTTTCCGCTGATGTGACGCGCCACATTCACGAGCACCCGCTGATTACGGTCGAGCGCGGGGAGGTCGCAGGCCTGCCGCCGGAGGACTGGGACAGCGTGATCATCGCGACCGGCCCGCTCACATCGCCTGATCTGAGCGCGGCGATCCAGAGCCTGACGGGCGAGGATGAGTTGGCGTTCTTCGACGCGATCGCGCCGATCGTGTTCCATGAAAGCATCGACATGGATGTCTGCTGGTACCAGTCGCGCTATGACAAGCCCGGCCCAAGCGGCACCGGTGCGGACTACATCAACTGCCCGATGGACAAGGCGCAGTATGATGCATTTATCGATGCGCTTCTCGCCGCCGAGACCGTCGGCTTCAAGGACTGGGAGAAGGACACGCCCTATTTCGACGGCTGCCTGCCCATCGAGGAGATGGCCGCGCGCGGGCGGGAGACGCTGCGCCATGGGCCGATGAAGCCGATGGGGCTGACCAACCCGCGCGCGCCGGACGCAAAGCCCCACGCGGTGGTACAGCTTCGCCAGGACAACGCGCTCGGCACGCTGTGGAACATGGTCGGCTTTCAGACCAAGATGCGCTACGGCGAGCAGGCGGAGGTTCTGCGCATGATCCCGGGGCTGGAGAATGCGCGGTTCGCGCGGCTCGGCGGGCTGCATCGCAACACCTTCCTGAACAGCCCCAAGCTGCTCGATCAGAGCCTGCGGCTGCGCGCGTGTCCGCGCCTGCGCTTCGCCGGGCAGATCACCGGCGTGGAGGGCTATGTCGAATCCGCGGCCATCGGACTGCTCGCCGGGCGCTTTGCCGCCGCGGAGCGGCTGGGGCGCGCGCCATCGCCGCCGCCCGCGGTGACGGCAATGGGCGCACTGCTGGCGCATATCACCGGCGGACATCTGAGCGCGCCAGGCGGCAGCGGTTCTGCGCGCAGCTTCCAGCCGATGAACGTGAATTTCGGGCTGTTTCCGACCGTCGAGGTGCCGCGCATGGACGAAAACGGCCAACGCATCAAGGGCAAGGCGAAGTCGATCGCGCGCAAGAAGGCGATGTCAGCGCGCGCACTGAATGCGATCGACGCATGGCTCGCGCCAGCGCGCGCCGCCGCTGAATAGGTCACCGAATACGACCGGTGGCGTTCGCATGCCACATCCGCAACAGCCCGGTGAAAGGCTGCGGCGCGGGCACCTCTCGCAAGGGGTCACGGCGCGGTCGCGCCAAGACCTGCAACTGTCCGCGCACCAGCGCAAGCGGCAGGAACGCGGGGCGCGCCGGCGGGGGCAGCGCCCGGAACTCCTGAGCTGCGATTCCGCGGTGGGCTTCTGCACGTTCACGCAAGCGGGCCAGCTCAGCCTGAAGCGAATCCGTGACCTGCCCTTGACGCACTTCGCCAGTCTGCACGCCCGCTGCAAACAGTTCCGCGCAGGGCAGCATCAACAGCCCCTGCGCGCGATGGACCGGCAGCGCCCGCATGATCCCTGCCAGTCCGAATGCGACCCCCGCATGCCGCGCCAAGTGCGCTGTGCGCTCGTCCCGTTGGCCAAGGATATAGCCGCCTAATTGAAAGACCGTGCCCGCAGTCCGCGCGAGATAATCTTCCAGATGCGTCTGGTCCGGCATTGGGGTGGCGGCTAGGTCGCTCTCGCGCGCATCGATCATATCGGTGAGAAGATCGTCAGGCAGCACACAGCGCCGCCGCGCTAGCGCCAGGGCGTCCGCGACCGGATGGCCGACTATCTCGCCGTTTTGCGCCCGCTGCAACGCCTCCCGCCACCACTCCAGCCGGATTTCTCCGAGAGTGGGGTCACTGACCTCCTCGCGCACGCGCGACAACTCAATGTTAAAGGCATAAAGGCTGAGCAGGTGGCCGCGCTGCGGCTCGGGCGCGAACAGCGCGGCGCGGTAGCGGTCGCGGTCAAGGCGGCGCACGGAGTCTGCAACGAATGCGGCGCGCGCGGCATCGTCCATAACGCGGGGCGCGTCTGCGCCAAGATCGTCCGGTGTGCTCATGCAGGCGACGAAACTGCCCCATCGCTGCCTTGTCCGGCGGGCATCAGCGCGGCGGCGAACGGCCGCTGCTCGGATAAGAGCAGCGAAATCGTGCGACACGCCGGGCCAGTCGCCATCACCTCCAGGCCAAGACCAGCTTCGGCGCAGGCCGCGTGGAGGTCCGGGGCGGGAAACACCTGCCGTGCGCCAGTGCCAAGCACAATGAAATCGATCGCTGGCGCTGCGGCAACGACCGGAGCCAAGTCCTCTGATTCCAGGGCCTCCGGCGGTTTGGCCACCGGCCATGCGAACACGCCTTCCGGCAGGATCAGAGCCGCGCCGTGATGCCGGACCTCGCCACCGGAGAATACAAATCCGCTTTCGCTGTAGGCATGGACCGGCGTGACATCGCAGATTTTGTCCATCGCT
>CAYXPZ010000145.1:0-2586 GCA_964466965.1 uncultured Hyphomicrobiaceae bacterium | reverse complement strand
TTGGTGTGCTGCGTGCCGCCCATGCACCAGACGAGCGTGCCGGGCCGGTTGTCGACCAGCGTGCGGGCCACGCGGCGCAGCTGCGAGCCGGGGGCGCCGGTTACGCGTTCGACCTCGTCAGGGTTCCACTTGGCGACTTCCTTGCGGATTTCATCCATGCCCCAGACGCGCTGGCGGATGTAGTCGCGGTCTTCCCAGCCATTCTCGAAGATGTGCCAGAGGATACCCCACACAAGCGCCACGTCCGTGCCCGGGCGGAACCGCACATATTCAGTCGCATGCGCGGCCGTACGGGTGAAGCGCGGGTCGCAGACGATGAATGGCGCGTTGTTCTCCTCCTTCGCCTTTAGCAGGTGAAGCAGCGACACCGGGTGCGCCTCGGCCGGGTTCGAGCCGAACAGGATGATCGAGCGCGAATTGTGGATGTCGTTGTAGGAGTTCGTCATCGCGCCGTAGCCCCAGGTGTTCGCAACACCCGCGACCGTGGTCGAGTGACAGATACGCGCCTGGTGGTCACCGTTGTTGGTACCCCAGAAGGCGTAGAACTTGCGGAACAGATAGGCCTGCTCGTTGTTGTGCTTCGCCGAGCCGAGCCAGTAGACCGAATCCGGGCCGGACTTCTTGCGGATGTCCAGCATCTGGTCGCCGATCTCGTTGATCGCCTGCTCCCAGCTGATCCGCTTCCACTTGCCGTTTTCCAGCTTTGTCGGGTACTTCAGGCGGCGCTCGCCATGTGCGTGCTCGCGCACCGCTGCGCCCTTGGCGCAGTGCGTGCCCATGTTGAACGGGCTGTCGAAGCCGGGCTCCTGCCCGATCCAGACGCCGCTCTGCACCTCCGCGATCACCGAGCAGCCCACCGAACAGTGCGTGCAAACGGATTTCTTCAATTCAATCGGCGTATCACTCGATCCGACGCCCTGGGCTGCCTTCACGCGCCCTGTCGACAGGGTGGTCGCTGCGGCAATGCCACCGATCGCCAGACCCGAGCGGCGTAGGAATGTGCGCCGGTCCACGGCGCCATCTGCCATCGCTGCCAGCGCTGATGACAAACGGGAGCCAGTCGCAACCCCGTTCTTCTTCTTCAGCATGACGTTTCCTTCCTCAGTTTCGAAAATACCGGACGATACGGTCCGGCCCGTCAGCAGTCACCCAGCCAGCCTAGAACGACGCCAGCTTGTAGTACTGCCGAACATGCGCGGTTTCTTTGTAGCCGGCGCCGTTTGAGGGCTCGGCCGCCTCGGCCTCCTCGGTTGTTGCGCCAGTTGCCACGGCAACCGCGCCCGCCGTCGCCCCAAGGCCCGCGAGCCTCAGGAAATCACGGCGATCAGAGCGCAGTTCGCTCTTTTTCTCACCCATCGTCGTCCTCCTTGCAGGTTGCGTGAACGGCCCAACGCAACGTTCACGCCTTCACGCTGCAACCGTCAGTCCATCGAGAAAGCCGCCTCTTCCAACTCCAGGAAGACCCGGCCGACACTCCCGATCGCAGCGTAAAGCTCGTGTTCCCCGATCGCTTCGAGATCGCGGAAGAAATAAGGCACCCATGACTGCACATGGTCCTGGAAAAATGTGCGCTGCTGCGCCACCGGCACCGGCCCGCCGAAATCGCCGCGGATCAGCCCGCCCATCATGTCCAGAACGGATGCAATATGATCTTCGGGGTCTTTGACGTCCGGGTTCGCCTCGATGCCGAGCTGGGCCATCGTGTTACGCAGGCGCGCAAGCGGTTTTTCGTGCAGAAAGCCGGTAAGGTAGTAAGAGCCGTAAGGCAGCAGCTTGCCGCGGGTCAGGCCGATGAACAGCTCATGATAGGCATCGTCGGCCTGCTCGGCTGTTGTGTTGCGCGACGCTTCGGCGAGCTTTCTCAAGCTCTGGCCAAACTCTGTATCGCTGCCCTGAAGCTTGCCCAAATCCGCGAGTTGTTCTGGTGTCGGCGGGTCGGACAGCAGCTTGGCCAGCATCGCATAAATCGCCGCGCGGGCCTCGTCTTCCGGCGCGATCTCGGACGCAGCGCCGCTGTTTTGAGACGCATCCATGGTTATCGAACCAGTTTGGTTCATCCTCTTGCAGACCTCCGGCAGGCCGCAAATGCGGAATTTTTCTAAGTCTAAATAAAAACGCTGACACAGGATCGTCATCTTGGCAAGCCGCCGGTCCGCGCGCGCTGCCCACCCAAATTATTGATTTTCAACGATCTGGAGCTATAGCTGTTGCGTGCTGTCGACCCGACATAAGACAAATCAATGGCTTGGACGTAGGCACTGCGCCCAATTGATGGGCAGAATTCTGGATCACTCCGCAACTTTAGACTTTCGTATAATACGGACGCACCGGGAGCCTCCTGCTATGATGCGCGCGAGATGCAACTATGGGTGCCGATGGATGCCTTATCGGCTCTGCGCCCGCAAACAGAGAGTTGTTCGGGAATGTCACAGGCAGATGCCCAAACAATCACGCCGCATGAAACGGCGGAGTTCGCCCTCCGGCCGGACCCGGATAATACCCGGCTATCGGTCCCGGTCATGGGGATTGATCACACCGGCGCAACCGTCGAGACCACGGTCGTCACCGAGCGCCCGCTGACCCTGT
>CAYXPZ010000144.1:0-2685 GCA_964466965.1 uncultured Hyphomicrobiaceae bacterium | reverse complement strand
CCAGGCCGGGCGTCCGGCCGCGGCGGCGGAATAAGGCGAGGGAGGCCACCATGCATGCATTCGACTATCACCGCCCCAATTCGGTCGGCGAAGCCGCGCAGATCCTCTCGCAGAAGCCGGGGGCGAGCTTGCTTGCGGGTGGGCAGACGCTGATCCCCACGCTGAAGCAGCGGCTCGCCGCGCCTTCGGAGGTGGTCGATCTGCGTGGCATCGGCGATCTGCGCCGGATCGAGAAATCCGGCTCCAACATCGTCATCGGGGCGATGGCGACGCACGCGCAGGTGGCGGGCAACGCCGACGTGCAGCGGGAAATCCCTGCGCTTGCGCAACTGGCCGGCGGCATCGGCGACCCACAGGTGCGTCACGCCGGGACCATCGCAGGTTCCATCGCGAATAACGACCCAGCGGCCGACTACCCTGCGGCGATCCTCGGCCTCGACGCCACGGTGGTGACCGACAAGCGCAAGATCAGCGCGGATGATTTCTTCGATGGCCTGTTCGCGACCACACTTAAGCCCGGCGAGATCATCACCGAGGTGCGTTTCCCGATCCCGAGCAAGGCGGGCTACGCCAAGTTTGAGCAGCGTGCCTCGCGCTATGCGCTGGTCGGCGTGTTCATCGCGCAAATCTCCGGTATGTTCACCACATCGGTGCGCGCGGCGGTGACGGGCGCGGGCGCGGATGGCGTGTTCCGCTCATCAGAACTGGAGGCCGCGCTCAAGAGCAACTGGGCGCCCGATGCCGTGCGCGACCTCAAGATGTCCTCCGATGGGCTGCTTAGCGACCTGCACGCCAGCGCCGAATATCGCGCCGCGCTCATCCCGGTGATGGCCGAACGCGCCGTCGCGAGCGCCGGCTGAGCACTGACGCCTGCTACACCTGCATTTTCGGGCGACGTCAGCCGCGCCTCAGCGCGGCGCGTCTGGTGCTGCGCTGAACGGCCGCGTTCTTGAGGAACGCGCGAACGCCCCTGGCATCCCACCACATCTTGCGTGTTCAGCCGGCGGCGCTACACTCGCGCCGGGGCCGGCAAACAGACAGCTTGACTGCGCTGCCACAGATTGAATACTGTATTCGAAATTAAGGAGAGGCAATGGAAGGCCTTCCAAAAAAAGCAAGCGTGCTCGATTCCGTGTATACCGCTATTCGCGACGCGATCTGTGACGGCGAGCTCGCGCCTGGCGCGCGCGTCACGCAGGATGACATCGCCGAGCGTCTCGGGGTCTCGCGCCAACCCGTGGTTCAGGCGCTGGTGCTGTTGAAGTCGCAAGGTTTTTTCCGCGAGGCCGGCCGCCGCGGTTTGGTCGTGTCGCCTGTGACCGTGGATCTGGTGCGAGACATCTATCAGCTTCGCGGCGCGCTGGACGAAACCGCCGCCCGCCTGGCCGCCGAACGCGCTGACCCGGATTCCACTGCTGCGGGCTGGGAGATCCTGGAGGAGGGCAACCGCCTGGCGGCCTGCAATGATGTCCGCGAACTCGTCAAATGCGACATGGCCTTCCACGAGTTCGTCTATGGCTTGTCTGGGAACCCGCTGATCCGTCCGGCGCTGGAGCCGCATCTGCACCATCTACGGCGGGTGATGACGGCCGTTGTGGAGGGCGCCGGGTACCGCACGAAGCTTTGGCGCGAACATACCGACATTCTGAA
The DNA here is from genome assembly GCA_964466965.1 of uncultured Hyphomicrobiaceae bacterium. Taxonomy (GTDB): domain Bacteria; phylum Pseudomonadota; class Alphaproteobacteria; order Rhizobiales; family Rhodomicrobiaceae; genus Dichotomicrobium. Next base: position 1,035 of record CAYXPZ010000144.1, on the reverse strand, counting down.
GGCGATCGCGGCACAAGATGCGGCTCAGGCCGGCGCGCTGGCCCGCGCCCACGTTGAGGCGGCCTCGGCAGAGATACAAAGAAAGCTCATGGCAGACGGGACCGATCAAGACTGGGCCGCCGATGCCGTAGGGAGGAAACACGATGACCCAACAGGAGGCGGCGCCGATCCGGATCATGCTCGCCAAGGTCGGGCTTGATGGCCACGACCGCGGCGTAAAGGTGGTGGCGCGAGCGATGCGCGACGCCGGCATGGATGTGATCTACACCGGCCTGCACCGCACCGCCGAAGAGGTGGCGATGGCTGCCGTGCAGGAAGATGTCGACGTGCTCGGTGTGAGCCTGTTGTCCGGAGCGCATATGACGATCTTCCCGAAAATCATCCGCGTGCTGGAAGAGCAGGACTCAAAAGGCATCATCCTGATGGGCGGTGGCGTTATTCCAGATGACGACGTCACAGCGCTCAAAGATATGGGCGTGAAGGAAATCCTGCTGCAGGACACGCCGCCTGATGCCATCGTGGCGCGCGTTCGTGAACTTGTCGCCGAACGCGGCCCGCGGTAAGAGGGCGCGTCATGGAGTTCTGGTCCTTCCCGCCGCGCTACGACGAGGGTTATTTCCCCGAGTCCAGCGCGCGCTACTGGTTCCCGCAGCGCGAGACCATGCACCCCGGAGAGCGCGAGCGCCATATCCTTGAGCGGCTCAAGCAGGTGGTGCGCTACGCGTATGACAACGCGCCGTTTTATCGGCATCACTGGGACGCGCATGGCTTTCACCCGGACCATCTGACCTCGCTGGAGGATTTTGAGGACCGGGTGCCGGTCATCACCAAGGCCGAGCTGCGCGCGGCGCAGGCGCGCGCGCCCGTGTTTGGCGACTATCTTTGCGTGCCTGAGAGCGACATCCACCACATCCACGGCACCTCCGGCACGACCGGCAATCCGACAGCTTTCGCCATCGCGCGGCAGGACTGGCAGGCGATCGCCAACGCCCATGCGCGGATCATGTGGGCGATGGGCCTGCGCCCCGGCGACAC
>CAYXPZ010000143.1:0-2711 GCA_964466965.1 uncultured Hyphomicrobiaceae bacterium | reverse complement strand
ATGAGCGACAACGACACGAGCGACAAGGACCGCCAGCAGCGTTGGAATATCATCTTTCTGATCGTTGCGGTCGTCGGCGTGCTGACGGCGCAATATGTTTACACCCAATATCAGCAAATCGCGCAAATACCCTATTCGCAATTTGAGGCTTATCTCGACGAGGGCCGCATCAAGAGCGCTGATGTCGGCGCGGAGACTATCCGCGGCCAGTTTAAGGAGCCGGTCGACGGGCAGCAGTATTTTGTAACCCGCCGCGTCGAGGGTGACGTTGCACAGCAACTCCGCGAGGAGGGTGTGGAGTTTGATGGCACGATCGAGAACACCTTCTTCGAACAGGTTTTGTCCTGGCTCATTCCGATCGGCATTTTTCTGGCGATCTGGTACTTCCTAATCCGTCGCATCGCGCAAGGCGGCGGCATGGGCGGCGGACTGATGCAGATCGGAAAGTCGAAAGCCCGCATCTACTATGAAGAAAAGACCGACACGACTTTCGAGGATGTTGCCGGGATCGACGAAGCCAAGGAGGAACTGCAAGAGATCGTCTCGTTCCTGCGCGATCCGGCGGACTACAGCAGGCTGGGCGCGCATGTGCCGAAGGGCGTGCTTCTGGCTGGCCCGCCCGGCACTGGCAAGACGCTGATTGCCCGCGCAATGGCCGGCGAGGCGGGCGTGCCGTTCCTGTATATCAATGGCTCGGAATTCGTGGAGATGTTCGTCGGCGTCGGTGCGGCGCGCACGCGCGATTTGTTTCAGCAGGCCCGCGAGAAAGCCCCGGCAATCATCTTCATCGACGAACTGGATGCGCTCGGCCGCGTGCGTGGCGGGGGCGGCGCCATGCAGGGCGGCGGCCACGACGAGAAGGAGCAGACGCTCAACCAGCTGCTGGTGGAGATGGATGGCTTCGACCCGTCCGAGGGTCTTGTCATTATCGGCGCGACCAACCGGCCGGAAATCCTCGACCCGGCGCTGATGCGGGCAGGCCGCTTCGACCGCCGCGTCATCGTTGACCGACCCGACAAGATCGGCCGCATCCAAATCCTCAAGGTGCATGCGGACAAGGTCAAGTTGGGCGAGGATATCGACCTGGAACAGATTGCTGAACTGACGGCGGGCTTCACCGGTGCAGACCTGGAAAATCTGGTCAACGAGGCCGCGCTGCTCGCGACCCGGCGCGACGCAGACGCCGTGGAGATGCGCGACTTCACCAACGCCATCGAGCGGGTCGTGGCCGGGCTGCAGAAGAAGAATGCCGTGCTGTCAGAGCAGGAACGCCGCCGCGTCGCCTATCACGAGCTGGGCCACGCGTTGGCGGCGATGGCGCTGCCCGGGAGCGATCCCGTGCACAAGGTCTCGATCATTCCGCGCTCGGTCGGCGCACTGGGCTACACGATCCAGCGGCCTACGGGCGACCGCTATCTGATGACTCGGCAAGAATTGCTGAACAAAATGTGCGTGCTGCTCGGCGGACGCGCGGCGGAGCGCATTTTCTTCGATGACATCTCGACGGGCGCCGCCGATGATCTGCAGAAGGTCACGGACATCGCCCGCTCGGTGGTGACGCAGTACGGCATGACCGAGAATCTCGGCCAGATCACCTATGAAAAACGGCAGCAGTCGATTGGCGGAATGCCGTTGCCGCAAGACGGGAAAACCTATTCGGAGGAGACCGCGCGCGAGATCGATACAACGGTTCGCGGTCTTGTCGATGAGGCGTTCGAGCGGACGATGGATATCCTCAAGCGCCAGCAGGATAACCTCGACCGGGCGGCCAAGGCGCTTCTGAAGCAGGAGACGATGACAGCCGAGGAGTTGCGCCGATACTTTGACGTATCCCAGGAGGAACAGGCGGGCGAGCAGGCCGAGGCGCAGACGGCCTGACCGCTTAGCCTTGGGGCGCGGCGACCGCGGCAACGTCGTCGTAGGCCTTTGCCAGATGCACCCGGACCAGCGCGGCGACAAGGCGCGTGAAGTCCTTGCGGTCGACCATCCCGGCCAGCGCCCCCGCCGTCTCGCCGAGGCCGAGCCGCTTCGCGGCGTTCAGTGAAGCCTTGTCGGCGAACGGGTAAAGCTCCGGCCAGGCGATCTGCGCCTCGCGGAAGAAGATGTTTACGCCGACATCACCGACGCCTTGAAACTCCTTGATCAGCCGCCGCTCTTTCGACGGCTTCCGTTGGGCCGCCTCCCGCAGTTTGCGCAAATCGCCGTCATATTCGGAAAGCAAAAGCGACACGGTGTCGCCCAGCATGCGCGCGGTGCTTTCATCGTATCGCGCGTAGCCATTCCCATTCAGCACCTCGACACGCGCTTCCCAGGTTGTGTCCGCCATCTCTTGCGGGCTGGTCCATCCTTGAGCGAACACGGCCTTGAGCGCCTGCGTGGCGGCATCGGCGCGGATTCGTGCGCTGTAGAGCAGCGCCGCGCATAGCAGCATGAATAGCGGCTGAGGGGTGTTCTTCGCGATGTCGATGCCGAGTTCGGCACAGAAGGTTTGCCCATAGCGGTCGAGTAACGCGTCGAGGATCTGCTTCCGTGCATCTGTTGCCATAAGCGCACCCGTTCCTTGTTTCGCGCAGCCAAGCACCGCGCCCGGACCCGCGCCTTAACTTCACGCAAACGCGACGTCGAGAAACATCATCACCACGAGGCCGATCGTCAGGCCGAGCGTCGCCTCATTCGCGAAACCGTGGCTGTGCGTTTCCGGAATGATCTCG
>CAYXPZ010000142.1:0-2771 GCA_964466965.1 uncultured Hyphomicrobiaceae bacterium | reverse complement strand
GAAGGCTCGAGTTGTTCGATCTTCTCCTTCACTCGGGCAATGACGGCCCTCGGATTTTCACCATAGCGCATGATGACCATGCCGCCAACGGCCTCGGCACCGTTAAGATCGATGGCCCCTCGTCGGAACTGCGGGCCGACTTGCACGACGCCGAGGTCACGTATCCGGACGGGCACTCCCTTTCGTGTCATCACGACGGTCTGTTCGATGTCCTCGATGGCCTTCTCGATCTTTTTATCACGACCAATGAACCCCTTGCCTCGAATGATGAACTCCATGCCCCCGACTTCGACGGTCTTTGCTCCCACGTCGATGTTGGAGGCCTGGACGGCCATGCGAACTTTATCCAGAGGCACGTTGTGGAACCGTAGTTTGTTGGGATCGATCTCGATTTGATATTGGCGGACGTAACCCCCTACCGAAGCCACCTCGCTGACTCCCTCGACCGATTGCAAGGCATACTTGACCACGAAATCCTGAAGCGAGCGAAGGTCCGCGAGGTTCGTCTTATTGTCGGGACGTTCGAGCACGTAGTAATAGATCATCCCCAATGCGGTGGCGTCGGGACCAAGCGTCGGCGCAACTCCCTCGGGGAGTTGCGAGGAGACGGCGTTGAGTTGTTCCGAAACTCGCGACCTCGCCCAGTAGAAATCGACCCCATCATCAAACGTCACCTGGACGAAGCTATACCCAAACAGGCTTTTCCCACGGACGCTCTTGGCTCCCGGGACAGCCTGGAGGGCGACAGAAAGCGGATAGGTGACCTGGTCCTCGACGTCCTTGGGGGATCGACCAGGCCAGGCCGAGAAGACGATGACCTGGTTCTCCCCAATGTTGGGTATGGCGTCGATGGGCACCTGTTGTGTGCAGTACCAACCGTAGGCGACGAGGCTCCCGACCAACAGCAGAACGACGAGCCATTCACGGACACAGAATTTGAGAATTGCGTTGACCACCCGTTGACCTCCTCTTGCTTAATGGGAATGGTCGTGCTGGTGGTCATGATCCGATTTCTTTTTCGGTTTCTTCTTGGAGTCATGCCGCTGCGGTCTCCCTTCGGGCATCAAGTGATGAACGGTGTTCCCACAACGCAACATCTGACTTCCGTAATAGGGGTTCGCGAGGGGGCCTTTCGGTTGAAGCCAGTCACCACGTCCTTGCTTGACCATCGGGCAGTAAAAATGAAGGAACGATTCCTTCGTGTCCTTTTCCCGTAACCGTGCCGCCAGGCGGATCACCGATTCACTGATGGGTCCGAAGGCCCCTCTTGCCTCCTTGAGACTCAAGTGGTGCAGGTGTTCTGATTTCGTCGAAATCGTGTTCAGGTCGCGGTGATGTTGGGCAGGTATGTCCTTGGATGCGAGGAGGGACTTTGCCAGGCGATGCAAGTTTTGGCTTGGTTCCTCGGGAGGCTTTTTGTCTGCCGCGAGCGCCTTCTGGACGGCGAAGTAACTGTCGTATAACTTTTCGAGTTGCTCCCCGGTTTTGCCTGGCACGGGGTGCGTTACAAAGTGACGCAGGTGCATCGATCTTGGTTTGGCCTTGATGGCTCGTGTGGGATCAATCAACGAAGGTTTGCCAGCGAGCTGCATTTGGGAATCGATCAGGAAGTTTCCATCGACGGCGACCTCTTCTCCTTCTTCGACGCCTTTTTTCACGACGACCGAACCATTCAGAACAGGACCGAGGATGACTGGACGAATTTCAAACCGTCCTGGTTGGGTTTCGACATAGACGACGCTGTACTTGCCGGCATGGAGAATCGCTCGCCGCGGCAAAACAAGTCCTTGGGGCGGCGGCATAGGTTCCTTCGAATAGCCGAACCGAGTGGCCGGGACGAGGGCCATGTTGCAGATGGGACACTTCCCAGGTTTCTCGCGGATGATCTGTGGATGCATCGGACTGATCCATTTGCCAGCCAACTCGGCATCGTAGACCTTCCCGGTTGGAGCCACCGGAACGAGGATGGTGGCATTGGCATAGTCGCCCGGTTTGAGTAGCCCATTGGAGTTGGGCATTTCCACACGAACCGAGACGGTCCGGGTCTTCGGATTCACGACCGGATCGATGAAAGCCACACGCCCTGTGAAGACCTTTTCCGGAAGGGATTGCACCGTCGCCTGGACTTTCTGGGCATGGCGAATCAAGGCCGCATCTTCGGGGAACATCTCCAACATCAACCAGACGATCGAGAGGTTGGCGATCTTGTAAAGGACTTGCCCCGTCTTGACGTAATCGCCTTCGGCAGCCTTTTTCTCGATGACTGTACCGCCGATGGGCGAGTAAATCGTCAGACGACTTTCTGGTTTTTTGGTCTTCTCCAGTCGCCGAACCTGTGGCTCGGTCATTCCCATTTCGACGAGCTTGCGGCGAGCGTTCCTGGCGAGTCGGCGTTGGGTCTGGAGAACGAACTTTCCAGCACCTGGGCCAACATCGTTCACGGCGTCCAGGGCCGTGAGATACTCGACCTGTGCGGAGTACAGTTCGGGCGTGTAAAGCACGACCAAGTGATCCTTCTTGGCCACCTTGACGCCGGTGTAGTCAGCGAGTACGTCTTCGATGCGGCCGTCGACGTACGACGAGATGCTCGCGAGTCGGCTTTCGTCGTAGCGGATTTCTCCGATGGTCTGGAGTTGTTTGTTGAGAGTTTGCCAGATAACGGGAGTCGTCCGAATCCCTGCTACCCGACGGGCGGCCGGTTCGATGGACACGGCGAAGGGATCCTTCTTTTGGGATGTGGTCGTGGCGGGAACGAGTTCCATGCCACAGAT
>CAYXPZ010000141.1:0-2821 GCA_964466965.1 uncultured Hyphomicrobiaceae bacterium | reverse complement strand
AGTCGATGTAGTAGGAGTGCTCCCACACGTCGCAGCCGAGCAGCGGCGTCGCGCCGTGGACCAGCGGGTTCTCGCCGTTCGGCGTCTTCATGATGTGCAGTTTGCCGTCCTTCATCGCCAGCCAGCACCAGCCGGAGCCGAACTGCGTGACACCGGCGTCAATGAAATCAGCGCGGAACTTGTCGAAGCCGCCCAGGTCCTCGTCGATCTTCGCGGCCAGCGCGCCCGGAACGCTGGTGCCACCGCCGCCCGGCTTCATCCACTGCCAGAAATGCATGTGGTTGTAGTGCTGGGCGATGTTGTTGAACAGGCCCTGGTTGGTGCCGTGCGAGCCGGTCACGACCTCCTCGATGGTCTTGCCTTCCAGGCCGGTGCCCTGAATGAGGTCGTTGGCCTTTTCGACGTAAGTGTTGTGGTGCTTGTCGTGGTGATATTCGAGCGTCTCCGCTGACATGTGCGGCTGAAGCGCGTCATAGGCATAGGGAAGTTCGGGAAGCGTGAAAGTCATGGGCACCCTCCAGGCGTTTGGAATTGAAAAGCCACTGGTGTGTAGCTAATCGCAAGCGGAGGGTTAGGCAAGGCGCGCGCTTGGCGGTGTGGAGAGCGCGGGCGCGGCGGGGCAGCGGGAAAAGAGCGGAGACGGCCCGGAACCCCTGCATTCCGCGCCGCCTCCAACCGTGCCGAGGAAAGGTATGGTTGATCACAGGGATTGACGGTTATGAGGATGCCAGCGCGCACATGAACGCGGCCTGAATGGTGCTGTTGGCGGGCGTTCAGGATCCGCCGGAGGTCGTGTTCACTCGCTTCCATACGAAGCGTCCGGCAAACAGCGCAACCGCTGCTACAAGTGCGCCTAGAAGATAACCGTTCAGCCGGAATGCTGCCTTGCAGATGTCCGGGAGAGAGGGGGAAGTTACTACACATTCTGCAGGAGGCGACAGAAGCTGAAGAGAGGAGAATCCAACCTGATACGCGGGAGCCAGAACCTCTCCACTAAAGGTAGAGACAGCTGTAATAAAAAGTATCGCGCTCAATATTTCTCCAGAGCTCTGAATATTATGAACTCCGCGCGTGAGATCTACCAAGGTCTTTGTCTGAATTGTCTCAAGGCTATCGGATATGCGTCTTCGCAGACGCTCCATGCGCGTTCCAACATTCTGGATGTAATCGAAAACGGAAAAGAGCCGCTTTGCGAAAAATGTCTCGGGTTTTTGCCACCGCGAGACCTCTTGCGAATCAAGATTTTTAAGTCTGCGCTCGAATTCGTTCGCGTAATAACGAGATCGGACGACGCGGTAAGACAGGCCACCTGTAGGGAGATTCGCCAAATCGTCGAGCCGCAACTCGAGTTGGCACAGTTTGAGTTCGATCGCGTGCGAAACACGGTTCCGGCGCTGGATCGCGTCCGTCAGTTCTTTCGCACATTCATCCAAAACTTCATTTTCAAGACGGATTGCAGTGCCAACCGCGCGGATCACTGCAATATCCTTCAGGGCAATGATCTGAAGCGTTCCCAGGCTGTTGATCTGAGATACGGTCCTGCCAAGTTGGCGGGAATTGATTTCGCCTTTTGCAAGAATCGTGAAGCGCGTCGATCGCCGCGGATCAGGATGATCCGGGTCGTCGCGCTCTTCATGCAGGGAGCGCGCGCCGAAGGGGGATATAAAAATCGCCCGCTCCTGAACGATCCTGGCAGCAACGAATTCCCGGTCATCTTTCTTGAAGCCACCGCGAGAGAGAAATGCCTCGAAACTCATGATCGTGTTATGTGCCTCAAAGGGGCTAAAGGTCTCGTCCTTCGAGAGCTTGGGCGCATTCAACACGCTCACATTCTGATCCAATTCAAGGATGGTGCCGCGCAAACTGACAAATATCTCTCCAGGAATAAGGGCCTCATCATATGAGAGGCCGTTCGCCTCCAGCACATCCCGGATGAATCGACGCCAGGCTTCGCTGAAGAGAAGCTGTGATGCTTGCGAGGCCACCTCCGCTTCGGCGTTGCTGGCGTTCTTTACGGCTTCGCGGAGTCCAAAGATGAATGGATCTTGAACATCTAGCGTTTCATCTTCCGTGTCCCCCGCCTCGCGGCTTTCCTCAGCGTCTTGATCTCCGAGAGAGACAATAAACGTTGCTGCTGCGTAGTCCGGATGGATTTCTATCCTCGTCTGAACTTTGATCCCGCGCCAAAGGATGACAAATTCTTCCGCTTTTGGCTTGGCAGTCCAGATTTTAATTTCAGGCAAATTGTTATTCTCGTCAATCCAGAAGGATTTCGGTTGCCGTGCGCCTGATGGCTGGCCAAGCGCGAGCAATCGTTCGACCAGAACCTGCACACGCTCTTCAATCCAGTTTTTCAGGCGGTGATTGAACGCATCCGCATTCATCGCATCCTGTGGGTCTTTGTGGCGCTCGGGCCAGAACCCCACATGCCAAACGATGGCCGGTGCTTCACAGCTTAGCGTAGCGCGGTGGTGGGCTTCATTTCTAAGGAAGAGGTGATCTTTCGACCAGTGTAACGGGACTGCTAGTTTATCGGCACTGGTTATTTTGGGCATGTTTGAGGTTCAACGATCACTCTGTGCGATAAAATTTATATGGTATACAATTATTACATGGGAAATTGTTTCATCAAGAAAAAATTCATGAAATTTTTATGAATATTCAAGTGAAGCGCGAGCGTATCCACTCTTGCGCTTGGACTTTCAGGAAAAAGTAGGCTCAGCGATCTAGGCCAAATGTCAGCCGGCCTGTAAGCCGGGTTCTGTACGCGGGGCTCGCCCGCGTGATGGCCATTCATCTGGGACGCGCGTTGCCGCGCGCC
>CAYXPZ010000140.1:0-2856 GCA_964466965.1 uncultured Hyphomicrobiaceae bacterium | reverse complement strand
AACCGGCCGATCAGGACCGCCTTGCGTCAATCGACGACCTTCGCGTTGACGTGTGCGGCGGCGTTCTCGCGATGCTCGCGGATGAGGTCTTGAAGCGTTTCGACGCCGAAGTCGGTGAAGGCGGGCGTGTAGTCGTCGCCGGGCCCGAGCACGTCGACGACGCCGTCCTCGGGCTCCATTTTGATCGCGATCTCCCGGAGGAACTCGGCGTCTTCCTCCAGCATTTCGGCGACGCGCGCCAGGCTGTGGACGACGGAGAGCGCGGCCATCGTCACGCCGCCTTCGGCTGCGCCGCGGAGGGCGGCGACCAGTTCCAGGGCAGGAGCTCGTCGAGCCGCGGCGCGAGGTGGTCGTTGATGCGCGCCAGCATGTCGGCGAGATAGGCCTCCGGGTCGAGTCCGGAGAGCTTGGCGGTCTCGATCACGGTCATAGCGTCGGCCAGGGTCTCGCCGCCGGCGTCGGAGCCGGCGAACAAAAAGTTCTTCCTGCCGAGGGCCACCGGCCTCAGGGCGCGCTCGGCGACGTTGTTGTCGATGGCGACGCGGCCATCCTCGAGGAACAGCGCGAAGGAGGCCCAGCGACGGAGCGCGTAGCGCATCGCCTTGGCGAGATCGCCCTTGCGCGGAAGGCGCGGGAGCTGCGCCTCGCACCAGGCTCGGAACGCCTCGACCCGATCACGGCTCTCAGCCTGGCGGACCGCTCGGCGCTCCTCGGCGGGACGGCCGGCGATGGCCCGCTCGATGTCGTAGAGCGCGCCGATCCGCTCCAGCGCCTCGCGCGCGACCGGCGAGGCGGTCGCCTTCCACACGTCATGGAAGTCGCGCCGCAGATGCGCCCAGCAGGCGGCTTCGCGCACTCGGCTGCGTCCATCGGCGCCACGCTCATAGAGCCTGGCGAAGCCGGCATAGGCGTCGGCCTGCAGCACGCCCTCGAACCCGCCGAGATGGCGCAGCGGGTGCTCGGCCTTGCGGTCCGGCGAGAAGAAGTAGGCGGCCGCCGGCGGATCGGATCCGGCCCAGGGGCGGTCGTCGCGGACATAGGCCCAGATCCGTCCCTCCTTCACGCCGCGTTCCTTGCCGCCATTTCCACCGGCTTGGCGCCTGGAGGGGGCAAGCACCTTCACCGGCGTGTCGTCGGCATGGAGCCGGTCGGTCTCGAAGGCGCGCTCGCGGATGCGCTCGACGAGCGGGCGCAACGTCCGCATCGCCTGGCCGCACCAGTCGATCAGGGTCGAGCGCGGGATCTCGGCGCCCATGCGCTCGAAGATCTCGTTCTGGCGATACAAGGGCAGGTGGTCGTCGTATTTCGAGACCAGCACATGGGCGAGGAGCGAAGGACCGGCGATCGAGCGCGGGATCGGCCGCGTCGGCGCCGGCGGCTGGACGATCCGCTCGCAGAGCCGGCAGGACTTCTTCAGCCGCGCGGTCTCGACCACCTTCAGCTTGGCGGCGACGAAGTCGAGGATCTCGGCGACGTCCTCGCCGATCAGCCGCAGCGCGCCGCCGCAGTCCGGGCAGGTCTCGCCGGGATCGAGCACGACGCGCTCGCGCGGCGCGTCTTCGGCGATCCGCGGCTGGCCGCGACGGCGCGGCGCCGCGCCAGCCGACAGTGCAGCGCCCGCCTCGACGATCTCCACGGCGTCTTGCTCCGCCGCGCCGGCCTCGGCGCTCCTGCAGGCGATCTCGAGATCCTCCAGCGCCAGCTCGAGCTGCTCGATCTCGCGCTGGATCTTCTCCGAGCTCGGGCCGAACTTTTGGCGCTTGAGCCGCGCGATCTTGATCTTCAGCGCCTGGATCAGCGCCTCGTAGGCGCGCACCGACGCCGCCATCCGCGCCGCCTCGGCGTCCCTGGCGATGATCATCGCCTTCAGCGTCTGCACATCATCCGGAAGGGCGGCGAGATCCGTGGTCATCGCCGGCATTCTACCGCCCGCCGCCGCTTTGGAACAGGGTTAACGCCCCGGAAGGACCCTCAGACGACCCGCGCCGGCGGCGCGCTCCAGGCCGGCCGCCGCCAGTCGATGCCTTCCCAGAGCATCGCCAGCTGCGCCGAGGTCAGGCGAAGCGCGCCGCTCGCCGGCGAGGGCCAGGGGAAGCGGCCCTTCTCCAGGATCTTGTAGTAGAGGCAGAAGCCCTGGCCGTCCCAGTAGAGGAGCTTCAGCCGGTCGCCGCGGCGGCCGCGGAAGGCGAACACCGCGCCCGAGCACGGGTTCTGGCGCAGCACCTCCTGCGCCGCGGCGGCCAGGCCGGCGATCCCTTTGCGCATGTCGGTGGGGCCGCAGGCGAGATACACCTTCACCCCTGCGCCGGGGGCGATCATGCTTCCTCGACCACGCGGATCAACCGCCGCAGCGTCGCCGCCGGCAAGGACGCAGGCGCTCTCAGGACGCGACCGCCCATCAGCGCGATCTCGATGGTCTCAGCCGCCGGTCCCGGCGCCGGCCCTGGCTCGGGACCCGGCGCCGCGCTCGGCTCGGCGGCGGCGAGCGCCCCTGAAGACGAGACCGGCGCCGCGGTCGCATTATCAACGTCGAGCGCCATGAACCGAACCACCTCGCCGCCCGTCGGCGCCTCCGGACCGAGAAGCCCCTTCTTGCGCATCGCACGCCAGGAATAGATCTGCTGGCGCGTCACATCGTGCCGGCGCGCCGCCTCCGCGACCCGAACGTCCGGCCTGTCCGCATCCTCGAGGATCGCCAGCTTCTGCCGCGTCGACCAGCGTCGCCGACGCTCCGCTCCAGTCAGAATCTCCGCCCGCATCGCCGCTCCACCAAGAGACGTCGCTAACGACGTCGTTAGCGACGTCTCATCCCAGATGAGACGCTCCCGCGGCAGGCGGCCTTGATCGGCCGGTTAC
>CAYXPZ010000139.1:0-2876 GCA_964466965.1 uncultured Hyphomicrobiaceae bacterium | reverse complement strand
TTGTCGCGCAGGTGGATGTTGCCGCGCTTCGTCTCGCCGATCGTGGTCTCCCATTGCGGCTTCCGCCCGTCGCGGCCGTAGTCATGGCCAACGAACACGCGCGTTTCATCCGGCAACTCCAGCAGGCGCTGGATGCTTTGGTAAAGCTCGCGCGCGCTGCCGCCGGGGAAGTCGGCGCGCGACGTGCCGGAATCGGGCATCATCAGCGTGTCGTGCACGAAGGCCGCGTCGCCGATGACGTAGGTGATCGAGGCGAGCGTGTGGCCGGGGCTGAACATCACCCGCACGGGCAGCGCGCCGATCTCGAAGGTATCGCCGTCCTTGAATAGTTGGTCCCATTGCGATCCGTCGGTTGGGAAATCATCCGGCAGGTTGTAGATGTCCTTCCACAGCTTCTGCACCTTCACGACATGCTCGCCGATGGCGGTCGGCGCGCCCAGCTTGCTCTTCAGGTATTGCGCCGCCGAGAAGTGGTCGGCGTGCGGGTGCGTGTCGAGAATCCAGACGACCTCCAGCCCGACATCCTGGACATGTTTGAGGATCTCATCGGCGTTCGGCGTGCAGACCTGCCCGGCCTTTTCATCATAGTCCCAGACCGGGTCGATGATCGCTGCTTTCTTCGTATCGGGGTCGGCGACGACGTATTGCGCGCTGCCAGTCTTCTGGTCATAAAAACCTTTCACCACGGGTTTCGGGTCGCTCATATCGGCTGGCTCCTTGGCTGGTGGGGCTGTCCGATCCTGCGGACCGGACAGCAATGCCTCATCAATTTATGGAAAACGTCGCCCGGTCCAGCCCTGTGCTGCCGTTGGCTGGGTCATAGGCATAGACAATCGCCTCGTAAGTGCCAGGCTCGGTGATTTCGAAGTCCGTCTCGAACTGGCTCGCCTTGCCAGCATAATTGAGCGGCACGGTGCGCACAGGTTCGCCTTCGCGCATGAGCATCGCTTCGATTTCATAGGCGTTGGCGTCCCAAAGTCCGTCGGGCGTGATCGGGCAGCCGCACATCATGAATACGTTGGCGGTCAGCGTGAGGGTCTGAGGCGCGTCACCGGCCTTGAGCGGTGTCTGCGGCGCAACGACGTCGACAATGAAGCCGGGCAACTCCAGCAACCAGGCATCGCCGCCGGTCACATGCTTTCCGGGCACGACCCACTGGGTCGAGGTAACGGTCACGGCGGACTGGCGCTGCGACAGCGGCCCGTAGGCCTCGACTTCAACAAGCCGCGGCGTCTCCAGGTCGAGCGTGGCGTTGAACTTGGCCGAGCCTTCTGTCGAGACCGGCGCCCCGCGTCCATGAGCTTCCTTCATGATTTTTTGGGTGCTGCCCGTGCCGCCGCTGGTCTGGCCCTGAGCGAGAAGCTCATTCGTATTGGCATCGCGCAAGGTGATTTGCACGCCGCCCATGCTGGAGCCAACGAATTTCGCGCCCTTGCTTATGACGCGCACGGTCACATCGGTCGGCTCGGCTAACGCTGCGCCAGCGGAGACGAGACCGACGAGGCAGAGGGTGCCCAGACCGGCGAATGTTATACGCGCTATGCTCATGGTGATATCTCCTGAAGTTGTGAGATGAAAATTCGTCATCATGCACACAACGCCACAATCGCCGGCGCGTTTCAGTGACGAGATCACGCAGCCCCGCGCTCGCGGGTCGGCGGTGCCATGAATTGCGGCCCGATCGGATCGGTGATGCTGTCTTTCAGGATCGTATCGATGTCATCCGCCGTCTCGGCGTCGATCCGAAAGTTGCCGATCTCACTCACGGGGTCGAGTTGATCAGGTCGCCGCGCACCCCACAAAGCGACGCTCACGCCCGGCCGGTCCAGCAGCCAGCGCAGCGCCAGGTGGATAACCCGCTTGCCAAAGCGTTCCCGCGCCAGCGCGTCGAGCCGGTTCACCGCGTCGAGATATTGCGAAAACCGGGGCGCCTGGAATTTTGGGTCCTTATTGCGCAGGTCGTCGCCTTCAAAGGCCTGGTCGGACGTCATTTTCCCGGAAAGCAATCCGCGGCAGATAGCGCCGTAGGTCAGCGTCGCGATACCGTTTTCGTTACAGTAGGGCAGTACGTCATGCTCGATCTCGCGCTCGAACAGGTTGTAGGGCGGCTGGACAACATGGAGCGGACACTGTTGGCGGAACCGCTCCATCTGTTCGACTGAGAAGTTGCTGACGGCCACCGCACGAACTTTGCCCGCCTCATAAATGTCTCTCATCGCACCGGCTGTTTCCTCTATGGGCACGGTCGGGTCCGGCCAGTGGACGTGGTAAATGTCGATGACCTCGACGCCCAGACGCTTGAGGCTGTCCTCGATTTCGGCGTTCAGCCGCGCGCGAGAGGCATCGCGGTACGGGCGCTCCTTCCAGGCGAGACCGGCCTTGGTGGAGATGATGACCTTGTCGCGGTCGACCTGCGCCAGCGCCCGGCCGACAATCTCTTCGGACTTGCCGAAACCATAGACCGGCGCGGTGTCGATGAGTGTGATGCCGCGGTCGATCGCCGCATGAATTGTGCGGATCGAGTCCGGTTCGTCCGTGCCACCCCATAGCCAGCCGCCGATCGCCCAGGTCCCCAGTCCGATACGGCTGGATGGCAGCTTGATCCCGGGTATTTGGATGGTCTCCATTGAATTGTCCCTCCGTTTCCGCGGTCTGCTCCTGATGCCTCAACACCCGAGATGTGCCCGTAAGGCAAGTCTGCATCAAGCCGTCTGGTCGATGCGGACCAGGCTGCACCCAGACTCAAGCCGGGTTTTTCCCGAGATCTTTCAATCCCATGTACATCTCGGCAGTGCTAATTCTGTTGGTCAAAGGGCATTTCATGAGCGACAACGACACGAGCGACAAGGACCGCCAGCAGCGTTGGAATATCATCT
>CAYXPZ010000138.1:0-2959 GCA_964466965.1 uncultured Hyphomicrobiaceae bacterium | reverse complement strand
GCCAGCGATCACATTCCGCCACATTCATGCGCTTAAAAGTAGAAGTGCGCCCGAAGCTACAACCTCCGGGTCGCACTGTCGGCCGGCCGCGTTTGTCAGGTCCAGCGTTCCTGGCCGGCCGGCACCCACGCGCTGGCGATGCGAATCGCAACGCACGCCCAAATTTAGCCGTACTGGCACCCCGCCGGTCAACCACCCGCGGTATACTCGCACGGCTCGCCCACAAGTTGCGCAGCCCCTTTCCCGAGGGCCGCGCTTTGCGCCGCAGCATTTCCCTGCTACACTTTTATGACAAGCTGGCCGAGCCTTGCAGCCCGACCGGGTCAACGACTCTCGAAGGCCGAACCACCGGCGGCTCCGTCCGCCTGCGCCGCGTCCCCCCTGGCCAGCTATGCGCGGCGCTTGGACAACAGGTTGCAAGGTTACGAGTATGCTGAAATACGGCCTCGCCTCGCTGATGGCGGGTGCGTGCCTCATTGGCGCGTCGACCGTCGGGCTTGCGCATGACCACTGGATCGCGCACGGAGAGTATCGCAATCCGGTGACGGGTGAGTGGTGCTGCGGGGAACACGACTGCTTCCCCGTCGCAGGCGAAAACGTCGATGTCGGCAAAACCGGCTACGAAATCCGTCATCTCGGCGAGACCGTGCCCTATGAGCGGGTGCTGCCTAGCGAGGACGGGCAATACTGGCGCTGCCACCGGCCCGACGGCACGCGGCGCTGTTTCTTCGCACCGCAAAAAGGTTCGTAACCACACAGTGCAGTCGTCAAGACCTTGGCCGGCAGCGCACATCCTTGTGAACGCCTTTGACTGGCACAATTCGCGTGTAAGCGCATATGTACCGGGTATAACGATTACCCAGTTTTCTAAATCCGGAGAGGTACATCATGCGTTCCCTACAGATTATCGCGGTCGCGCTGGCGCTAGGCTGGGCCGGTGCGGCACAGGCTGGTGAGCAGTATGTCGATGAAACGGGCTTCGCCGTCAGCGGTCATGACGTCGTTGCCTACTTTGAACTGGAGCAGGCGCCGGTCGGCGAGAAACAGCCGGAAGCCGTTCCGGGCCGTAAGGACATCACCGCTGAGTACAACGGCGCGACCTGGGCCTTCGCTTCGGAAGCGAACCGCGAGAAGTTCCTGGCAAATCCCGAGAAGTATGTCCCCGCCTATGATGGCCACTGCGCTTATGGCGTTGCGAAGGGCGGCAAAGTGCCGGGCAACCCCGACCTGTGGCGCATCGTCGATGGTCAGCTCTATCTGAACATCACCAAAGAGGTGGTTGGTTTCTGGGAAGAGGACATCCCGGGCAACATTGAACAGGCGCAGTCAAACTGGACCGGGATCGACGATAATCCGGCCTCCGACCGCACGATTCCGTTCTACACCTCCGACGCGCCGAAAGCCGGCTGATTGCGCGGCGGTCGTGTACAAGGCGTTGCGTACTCCCCTCTCCCCTGCGTGACGTCTTGACCCCGTGAAACCGGCCGCCGTGCTGGCGCCGTCTGCGCACCCGATTTTCGGTGTCGCGCGGGCGGCGCTTTTTTGCTAGCCTTGATACTCCCGAGGGGGGCTTGCGGCAGCAGGCTGAGACCGGATTGATGCCATCCGGCCACCCTTTGAACCTGATCCGGTTTGCACCGGCGTAGGGACGGACGCGAATGGATACCCACGCCTCACCACCGCCGATTCAAACCGACCGCCTCGTGCTGCGCATGTGGCGCGATGCGGACCGGGCGCCTTTCGCGGCCATGTGCGCCGATCCCTGTGTGATGGCGTATCTCCCGCCCATGAACGACGACGCCGAGATCGCCGCCTATCTCGACCGCGTCACCGCGCATCATGAGCGCCACGGTTTCGGCTATTGGGTGCTGGAGGATCGCGCGACCGGCGCCTTCGCGGGCCTGGCCGGGCTGCTCGTCGTCTCGTTCGAGGCGCATTTTACGCCCGCCGTCGAGGTCGGCTGGCGTTTGCCCACGGCGTTCTGGGGCAAGGGGCTGGCTACCGAGGCGGCCCGCGCCTGCATCAATTACGGCTTCACCACGCTGGGCTTGAGCGAGATCGTCGCCTTCACCGCGCCGGGCAACCGCCGCTCCCGCGCGCTCATGGGCCGCCTGGGTATGAGGCATGACCCGGCCGACGACTTCATCCACCCGGCCTTGCCCGCCGATCACCCGCTTCAGCCCTGCGTGCTCTACCGGATCACGAAACAGCACCACGACCAAGGATAGGACGTCATGAACAAGGTCACCCGCCCAAACGAACTGCAAACGCCGAAGGTCACGACCGGCGCGCTGCCCGCGAGCAAGAAGGTCCACAGCGCGCCGAACGGCCGCCCGGACATCGCCGTGCCGCTGCGCGAGATCGCGCTTTCGGACGCCGACCAGCCTGCCTTCCACGCCTACGACACCTCCGGCCCTTACACCGACGAGACGGCAAAGATCGACGTGGAAAAGGGCTTGCCCCGAGCGCGGCAAGTGTGGGTCGAGGCGCGCGGCGGCGTCGCGCGCTACGAAGGCCGAGACGTCAAACCGGAGGACAACGGCAACGTGACCGGCGACCGGCTCGCCCGCGACTTCCCGAACAAGCAGCAGCCGCTGCGCGGCACCGGCGACAAGCCGCTTACGCAAATGGAATGCGCCCGCGCCGGCATCATCACCGACGAGATGGTCTACATCGCCCACCGCGAGAACCTGGGCCGCAAACAGATGCTGGAACGCGCGCAAACCGCGCTGGCTGACGGCGAGAGCTTCGGCGCGGCGATCCCGCCCTTCATCACGCCGGAATTCGTGCGCGACGAGGTGGCGCGCGGGCGCGCGGTCATCCCGGCGAACATCAACCACCCCGAGCTTGAGCCGATGATCATCGGCCGCAACTTCCTGACCAAGGTGAACGCGAATATCGGCAACTCCGCCGTCACCTCCTCGGTCGAGGAAGAGGTCGAGAAGATGGTCTGGGCCAC
>CAYXPZ010000137.1:0-3123 GCA_964466965.1 uncultured Hyphomicrobiaceae bacterium | reverse complement strand
CTCACCCCAGTGACGACTTCGAACTCTGGACGGGTGCCCGCAGCGGTCCAGCCATTCAGGAGTCCCGCCCCGTAGGCACCGTCATCTCCGCCGCCCGAAAGAACGAGAAAGCTGAAAGAGTTGCGTCTGGATTGATCCAGTATCTCTGGACGAGTCGCTGCAATTTGGTCGCGCCGAATTTGCGCGATGCGCTGGACATCCTTGATAGGCTCATCGCCCCAACGCCTGACGCCCGTGAAGTCCACGACGGCCGCTTGCTCGGTGAGCTGCGGTGGTACAGCTTGACGCGTCGTGCCGGCACAGCTCGCCACGAGCATGGCCATGAGGGCGACGCAAAAACAGGCGGTCAAGCGCTGACGCGATACAGTGCGGCTTGGAACGCGACGCGGCATATTATTCATCTTTCGGTATCGCACGCAAAGCATGGCGCGCGACCTCCAATCGGATGCGCCGTCTCATGCGTTTGCGTGGGGGTCTATCGGGCCAACAACTTGCGCGAACTATTTCACGTCTTTTCAGACATTTTTGTGATGGTGTGACGTCAACATGCTCTGCGAAACCCTCTCTCGGTAGGACAATGGTCGACCTTAGAGCCGCATTGGACAGGTCGACCCGTCGTTTCACCGTCAGGTCCATTTTCATTTGCGGCCCGCCGATTTCGCGGATGGGATCATGCGCAACTTTGATCACACCCTGTCGGCGTCGATGGTGTGGATCAGGGCGGGCGCTGCAATGCAGATCGTTCGGTTGCGCGATAGCGTAGTGAGGCCGGTGCTTTCAATCCGGCGCCGGCGAGAAGGACACCGCGAGGGCCGTTGCTAGAAGGATGATGATTGCGGTGGCTGTCTCAATAACGAGAGAAATTCTTAAGCAGGCGCGAGCGCCAACATGATCACATTCGAGCCTGGGCGTGAGAAGCCGTCTGTTAATCGCCGCGATCGACAGAATCATAATGACGGCGCCGAGCTTGATCATAAATGCCTGTTGGTAGGTGTTGGCCAGATCGATCTGCCAGCCTGTCAGCACACCGAGGAGAATGCCTCCGGCAATGAAGAGCGCAGCAACCATCCACACGGCGTACCGGCCGAACTGTTTGACCAACTCAACAAGCTTTGCGCCCGACGCGGCCGATGTCGCCGCGAATAGCGCCGGAAGGGCCCCGATCCACCAATGCACGGCGAGCAGATGGGCGAAGAGCATCGGCGCAAGGAGTGCGCGTTGATCGCTCGCCAGAGTATGTCCCTCCAGAAGATAGGATCCGACCATCACGAACGCCGCCGCCAGTCCGGTGGCGCCCCAACGCAGCCCGACGGACAGAATGACGGCGAGCGCGCAGAGCCGAACCACGCTGGCCTGGCCAAGCGGCGTCTCAAGCCCGATCCATCGCATCGACGGTGAGAGCCCCAACGTCAGGTCGCCACCGGAGATCTGGAGCTGGAACAGCAGATAGCGCAGCGGCTCACAGACAATGAGGATCGCGGCGCCCAACAGGAGCTGCCGGCGGCCGGCCGAAGCGTGTTCAGAAAAACAGGGAAATGTCGCACGGAACAGCAGGCTGCCCGCGACAAGCACCGTACCGGCGTAGGTCAGCGCCCTGAGCAACACTGAGAGCCACTCTGCCTCGGCGATCACCATGCTTTATTCGGCGATTGTAAATGAAAACTTGCCGGTCATGATATGACCGTCCTTGGAGATAGCGGTCCACTGTGTGGCGTAGTCCCCGGGCGTCAATGGCGGCACCGCGACTTCGACGGCGTGCACAAATGTTGCGGGGAGTTCGGACTTTACCTCCACGGCCTCGGAGGCGTCTTCGCGGGTCACCTTGACCAGCGTGACGCGCACCGCTTCAGAGAATCTCAGCTCAATATTTGACACCTCGCCCGCAACGGTCTTGCCATCGGCAGGGGTCGAGGAGGTCAGCCCGGCATGGGCCCAAGCATGGGCCGGCATCAGCACCAAGAGTGCGGTGGCGGCGAGCATTACACGTAATCTCATGACTATATACCCCTGTGCTTAACGTTTTTCGGGGCCACGGAAATGCTTGTGGTCCCGCTCTTGTCACGTTGCTATTCGGCGGGCGCTATTGCGATCACGCGGAACGTCTTGTCCATGCCGCGCTTCAGGGTCAGCACGACTTTGCTGCCCGACTCTACCGTGGACAGGTCGACCCGGCGCGTCACCGGCAGGTCCATCGTCATTCTCGGCCAGCCGAGCTCTTCAACTGGGTCATGCGTGACATTGATCATACCCGCATCGGCGTCGATTGCGTGGATCACGGCGGGGGTTTTTGCTTCGCGCACATCGCCCGATTCCATCGCACCGTGGTCCATGGCCTTTTCGCTTGCAAGCGCGGGCGACATCAGCGCCCCGAGAACCAGAAAGGCACTGGCCAGAATAGTATGCTTCATCATCTCTCTCCCATCTTCAGTTTCAGAACATGCCGGCAGAACCGGCCCACCGTCCACGGGGAACGGAATCACTCAGCCGGCTCGGCGGCGTATTTGGTTTCAGGGCTGTCCGCCTTTGGCCGCACGCGCGGACGGCGGAAGCGGCGGCCTTCCCACAGGTAATAGATCACGGGGATGACGATCAGCGTCAGCACAGTGGTCGAGGCCATCCCGCCGACCATCGGCAGCGCGATACGGCGCATCACGTCCGCGCCCAGCCCTTCGGTAAAGAAGATCGGCAGCAGCGCGGCAACGACGGTGATCACGGTCATCAGCTTAGGGCGCACACGCAGCACCGCGCCGGCCATCACCGCGTCGAATAGCTCCGCGCGCGACCGTGGCGGGTGCTCGCGCACCTGCTGATCCATGTAGAGCAGCATGACAACCGCCGTCTCGACCGCGACGCCCCCGAGCGCGACGAAGCCGACCGCCACGGCCACCGACATGTTGTAGCCCGCGAGATACACCGCCCAGAGACCCCCGATCAGCCCAAAGGGCAGCGACAGCATGATCATCGCGGTACGGTCGAACCGCCCGAAATGCAGCATTAGCAGCACGAAGATGATGAGCACGGCGGCTGGGATGGCGAGGCTGAGCCGCTCGCGCGCCTCGATCATTTGCTCGAACTGCCCGGACCATTCGATCGCGTAGCCCGGCGGCAGGTCGACCCGCTCAC
>CAYXPZ010000136.1:0-3136 GCA_964466965.1 uncultured Hyphomicrobiaceae bacterium | reverse complement strand
TCGAGCCGGATGCCGACGCCGCCCTTGTCCGCCATCTCCACGGAGGACGAGGTCAGCCCCGCTGCGCCCATGTCCTGAATGGCGATGATCGCATCGCCCGCCATCAGTTCAAGGCACGCTTCGATCAACAGCTTTTCGGTGAACGGGTCGCCGACCTGCACGGTTGGACGCTTTTCCGCGCTGTCGTCGTCGAACTCGGCGGAGGCCATCGTCGCGCCATGGATGCCGTCGCGGCCTGTCTTCGAGCCGACATAGACGACGGAGTGTCCGGCTCCGCGCGCAGCGGAGTAGAAAATCTTGTCGGCGCGAGCGACGCCGACGCACATGGCGTTGACGAGGATGTTGTTGTTGTAGCGCGCGTCGAAATTTACCTCGCCGCCGACGGTCGGCACGCCGGTACAATTTCCGTAGCCGCCGATGCCCGCCACCACGCCGGAGACCAAATGCCGCGTTTTTGGATACTCCGGCGCGCCGAAGCGCAGCGCGTTCAGGTTGGCCACCGGCCGCGCGCCCATCGTGAACACGTCGCGCATGATGCCGCCGACACCCGTCGCCGCGCCCTGATACGGCTCGATGTAGGACGGGTGGTTGTGGCTTTCCATCTTGAAGACGACCGCATCGCCGTCGCCAATATCGACCACGCCGGCGTTTTCGCCCGGCCCCTGGATGACGTGCGGACCTTCGGTCGGCAGCGTCTTGAGCCAAGCGCGCGAGGATTTGTAGGAGCAGTGCTCCGACCACATCACCGAGAAGATGCCCAGTTCCGTCGGCGTCGGCGTGCGGCCGAGGATATCGACCATCCGCGCCGCCTCATCTTCCTTCAAGCCGTGCTCGGCGATAAGCTCTGGTGTGATATTCTGTGAGACGGTCGCGGTCATAGACGGGCGGCTTCGTCCAACCAATGGCGGTGAATGATATCAGCCGCGTCCGCTGTCTTCTTCCTGATCCAGCTCATATTCGGCGACGCCAAGCTTGAGCACCTCAGGGATATCTTCCAGGAATTCCGCCTCGTCGAAATATTCGACATAAGCGGGGAAATAGCCCAGGTCTTCATCGTCATCAACACTGGCCTGATCTGTCGCAATGGCACGGAACGTGATGCTGCCATCCTCATTGACCGTAATGGCCCCCAGGTCTTCCTTAGATCCCGTGTGCCGAACGGTGAGGCTATAGTTGTCCGCCCCCTGATTTGGCGCGAACTCCAGCCGGCGGCTGTTGATCTGGTTCTGGAGCTTGCTTACCAAAGCGCTCACGGCCTCCGCGCGTTGCGCCGGTTCGAGTTGGCTGGTCCGCAATTCGTCTTTCAGTTTGTCTACTTGCTCGTCAAAGCTCATGGCCGCCTCTTAACCTATTGTCATTACATGTGAATAACCTGATACGCACCGGCCCGGCCCGAAAGCGTCTCCGCCAGCGCGCGGAACATCCCGATGCCGTCCGTGCCGCCGAGGACGGGGTCAGCCAGCCGCTCCGGGTGTGGCATCAGGCCGAGAATCCGGCCATCGGCGCTGGCGATACCGGCGATGTTGTCCTGTGAGCCGTTGGGGTTGGTTTGCGCTGAGACGTTGCCGCCGGCATCACAGTAGCGGAACACGATCCGGCCTTCGGCCTCCAGCATCCGCAGCGTGTCGGGGTCGGCGAAATAATTGCCGTCGTGATGCGCGGCCGGAAACCGCACCACTTGTCCGGCGCGATACAGGCGCGTGTAGAGCGTGCCGGTCGACTCCACGCGCAGATGAACGTCCCGGCAGATGAACTTCAGCGTCGCGTTGCGCATCAGGGCGCCGGGCAGCAGGCCTGTCTCGGTGAGGATCTGGAAACCGTTGCAGATACCCAATACCGGCACGCCAGCCCGCGCCCGCGCGACAACCGCGCGCATGATCGGCGAATGCGCAGCCATCGCCCCGGCGCGCAAATAATCGCCATAGGAAAACCCGCCGGGTAGCACGATCAGATCACTGTCGGGAAGTTCCGCGTCGCCATGCCAGACCATGCGCGGCGCGCGGCCGGACGCGGCTTCCAGCGCGCGGGCGATATCGCGGTCGCAGTTTGAGCCGGGAAAGACAATGACGCTGGCGTTCATGCGGGCTCCAGCTCAAAGCGGTAGGTCTCGATCACGGTGTTTGCCAGCAGGTCCTGGCACATCCGCTCAACATCCTGACGCGCCTGCGCCGCATCGCGGGCGTCCAGCTTCACTTCAAGGTACTTGCCCTGGCGCACGTCCTCGACGCCCGAAAAGCCCAGCGAGTCCAGCGCGCCGGCAATCGCCTTGCCCTGAGGGTCGAGCACGCCGGGCTTCAGAGTCACCCAAATTCGCGCTGTCATCGCCATGCGCGCCTCCCGCACTGAACCTGCGCCTGTCGTACTCAACTCGAGCGTACGAGTATCGGTCCCTGGTGTTTGCCCTGATCGTTTTCCACAAGAATGCCGAGACGGCGCGCCACATCCTGGTAGGCCTCGATCAGATCGCCGAGGTCGCGGCGGAAGCGATCCTTGTCCAGCTTGTCCTGGCTTTCGATATCCCACAGCCGGCAGCCGTCCGGGCTGATTTCGTCGGCGACGATCACACGCATCATGTCGTTTTCGTATTGCCGGCCAAACTCCAGCTTGAAGTCCACCAGCCGGATGCCGACGCCAAGGAACAGACCTGTCAGGAAGTCATTGATGCGCTGTGTCATGGAGACCATGTCGTCGATCTCCTGCGGCGTCGCCCAGCCGAAGGCGGTGATGTGCTCCTCCGTGACCATCGGGTCGTTCAGCTCATCGGCCTTGTAGTAGAACTCGATGATCGAGCGCGGCAGCGGCGTGCCTTCCTCCAGGCCAAGACGCTTGCAGATCGAGCCGGCGGCGACATTGCGCGCCACCACTTCCACGGGAATGATCTCGACCGAGCGCACAAGCTGCTCGCGCATGTTCAACCGGCGGATGAAATGTGTGGGGATGCCGATCGCTTCGAGGTTCGAGAACATGAACTCGGAGATGCGGTTGTTGAGCACCCCCTTGCCCTCGATCAGCGCGTGCTTCTGGTTATTGAAGGCGGTCGCATCGTCCTTAAAGTGCTGGATCAGCGTGCCGGGTTCGGGACCTTCATAGAGGATTTTCGCCTTGCCCTCATAGATGCGGCGGCGGCGGTTCATGG
>CAYXPZ010000135.1:0-3539 GCA_964466965.1 uncultured Hyphomicrobiaceae bacterium | reverse complement strand
AGCCCGTCGAGGCATCGGTACCCACGAAGGTGTCGGTGTAGCTGCTGCCAGTGACCGCATCCACATTGCTCGCTCCACCTCCGACACGGCTTGCGTACATTGTAGTCTGTGTCAACATGGTGACATTTACAGCGCTGTCCGCCGCGGAGAAGTCGAGGGTGTCTTGCTCACCTGCACCGTCGATTGTACCGGAGATGTTTCCAGAACCCACAAAGGCAAAGGTGTCCCTGCCATCATTTCCTTGGAGGTTTTCGATCCCCTGGAATTGGATGGTGTCGTTGAGGATACCGGAATTGGTTGTGTCAATATCCCAGATGTTGTCCCTGTTAGCAGCGATCAGGGTATCGCCCTCAAAGTCCTGACCGTCGAAGAGGACTTCACCTGTCGGTTGGTCAGGCGAGTTGATAATGAAGGTGTCGTGCGCGAATCCACCTGTTACGTAAAAACTGTTTACTCGAGGGAAGGCTTCGACCGTTGTGGAGGAGTTCCCCGATCGCATCGACAGCCGCAACGTCTCAAAATCGGCGAAGTCGTAAGTCCGATTGTTAAACGTCACCGTGTGGGCATGCACTACCGCTTCATCCAAGACGTCGTAAGTGCCGATCAGGTGGTACTCATCTTCACCTACACCACCCTCGACAGTTCGGCCGATTGATCCACCGTTATAGAAGCGGAAACTATCATCGTGATCGCCCCCAATGAGATTTTCGAAACTGGTAAATTCAAATCGTGTATACCCCGCGTTTTCATTTTCGAGGAATCCATCATTGCGGTCGATGATACTCCAAGTCATGTCCGCATCAGGGCCGTTGATCGTGTCGTTGCCCCAGTGGCTGCCGATAGCTCGTTCGATGCTGATGGCGGTGCCGTCGATGCCTGTTGCAGAGAGTTGGTTATGACCCAGCAAGGAGATGGCAACAGTCACGTTTTGGAGGAAGTAGTCAAGGACATCTTCGCCGCCACCGCCGTCGATATTGCCAGACATGGAAATCGGACTGAACCCGCCAGGTGCAAATGCGAAGGTGTCCGTCATTTCATTTCCATAAAGGCTCTCGACGCTCCAGAAGTTGATCTCGGAGTTAAGTGTCCCTCTATCATTTCCAGTGATTGTCCAATTGTTTTCGCGATTGGGTCCGTAAACCCAGTCGTCCCCACCTTCACCGAAGAACTCCAAGGTGCCTGTCGGGGATTCGGAGGTAGCGATTCGTAAACTGTCGAGATACCTACCACCGACAATCCGAATGTCGTCGAATAGCGAGAAGGAGTAGAAATTCGTAAAGGAGTTTCCGTCACCAAAATCCACATCCAAATCCCGGATATCCCCAACCGTCACCTCGCTGCGGTTTAACGTCAGATGACCTGAGTAAACCCCTAGTTGATCGGTACCATCGCCTGCCCTGAGGTTCAACGTTTCGCCGGATTGTCCATTGATATTTACGTCGGTACCTGAACCCAAAGAATCAATGGAAAACGTATCCTGATAATTGGAGCCAGTAACGTTTAGGCGGTCGACATCATAGTAGTACAGGATGGTGTGACCATTCCGCTGTAGGTCAGAATCTCTGATGCTGAAATCCTGACCGCTGCTGGATCCAGAGTCATTGACACTGACACTGTCCTCACCAGTCTGACCCACTACAGCGACCCAGTTGTTGAACGTTCCCAGACCGACATTGTTCCTGAGAGTGACCGAGTCGTCACCAGCTCCAGTGTCGATAACGATCCCCGCCTCAATCTCTGTGGGAGAGCCGGAGATGGTAATCGTATCTTGGCCAGCTTGGGCATCGACATAGATCGAATTCAGCGGAGCGCTGGTGACCCAACTCTGGTGTCCATTGACGGAAATCCACATTTGGGTGCTGTAGCGATAGATGGAAATGAAGTCATCTCCACCTGTGCCACTGACGATCAGATTATCGCCATTCATTGAAAAATAGGGGTTGGTAGGTAGAAGTTCTCGGACCGTGTGATTCGAGGCATTCTTGATGTCAAAATCCAAGGTGAAGGCGGAAGCCGTAAGGGTAAGCCTGTCAAAACCTTCGGAGTCGTAGACCCAGCTGTCAACATCCCCCACAGGTATTTGTTCTGTGTTCCCATTGACAGTGATGATCACATCGCGACCGTCGTAATCGATGAGAACGTCATCGTTCCCTGAAGTACCAGTGACCGTAAACTCGCGCGAGGCAAAACGATACTCTCCTGTAACAGTTTCCACCCCGATGTAGGCATCCGGAATGCCATTAAAGTCGGTATCATCGAAGTTGCCATCTCCATCGGAATCCTGCAGAATCATCTCGAACCCATAAGCCCTGTCAAAGCTGTGATTCAAAATGGCGTGGGTATCGGCAGCTCGTCGCACCTGGTCACCAAAAGCAGTACCTCCCGCATTGACACCCAAGACCACACCATCGAGAGTTCGGCCGAGAATTGTCGCCTGGGACACCAATGCTCCACGCGCTAATGGTGTCCAACCCCCCTTCAGGCCTTCGGCGCCTGGGTATGCAAAGGCCCCACTCAATAACCCGCTGGAAGATGAATTGAGAGTGTTCTGTTTGGGTTGGCCATCCGGTACCAACATTGAGATGGGTTTGATACTGTCATCAGCAGCGATCTCTCTGAATTTGGCGTTCCGCATAGCGGCACGTGCGAGTGTAGCCATGTCGGTTGCTGTTGAATGATGTCCAGGCACTTCTCCAATTCCGCTGGGGGTCTGAAACTGGGTGCTCGTCATGCCTAATTCCCGAGCTCGCTCGGTCATCATCGCGGTGAAGTGGAAGTTGGGAATGACCCCAGCTAACGAAAATCCCGGATCAAGGGGGTCGTTCAACTCAGCAGGAAGCTGGTAGTTGGCAAACATATCTTGAACTACCCCGAGGGCACCCGTCAGTTCATTGGTGGTCAATTCGTTGTTTGCTTCCAAACCCAATTCTCTCACGATGTGTTCGGCCACGGCTTGAGAGGCTGCGTTGTCCGACTGTCTCATCACCACATAAAGGGCATCTTCCAGAGTTTGGAATCTTTCCCCGGGAACATAGTTGTTAAACCCCGAGCCTGGAATCTGGGAAGCAAACCTGCTGATCTCGACTTCATCGGCAAGGTGGATCGAATTATTGGGATCCTCTGCCAATTCAATCGCCAGCAAGGTTGTCATGATCTTGGTGGTACTGGCCATGGCTAAAGGGATGTCTGGATTTTGGTCACCAATGACACGGCCATCAAAATCAGTGACGATCGCAGTCTGGGCCGTCAATCCGAGGTGATTAAACCCGCCAACATCCATGACCAACCGCTCTTCCATCCCTTCCAATTGCGGTCGGAAAGAAGGAGTTCGGCGCCCAGATTTGCTTCTGGTGAACAAGTTGCGCAAAAAAGTCTTCATGGTTTTCTCCGAGGAAATTCGGTGGTCGGTATCGAACCACCAGTGTGTTTGGTTGAAAATGCTGTAAGTTGGGACTTTCCAGGAGATTTGCGAGTATGGGGCCAATCGTGGAGTGTTTTTGTGCTTGAAAGAAGAAAATCGGGACCTTGCACGCAGTCGA
>CAYXPZ010000134.1:0-3588 GCA_964466965.1 uncultured Hyphomicrobiaceae bacterium | reverse complement strand
TCCTTCACCGTCAACGACCAGAAGGGTTTCTATCACTGCTTCGCCACGGGCGAGCATGGCGACATCTTCACCTTCGTGATGAAGACGGACGGCCTGTCCTTCCCCGAGGCCGTGGAGCAGCTTGCCAGCGAGGCGGGCGTTGATCTGCCAAAGCCGACGGCGCAGGACGAGGCGCGCGAGGCCGAACGCGACCGGCTGCTCCGGCTGACGGAGGCCGCCTGCGCGTGGTTCGAGGCGCAGCTGCGCGGCAACGCCGGGACCAACGCGCGCGACTATCTGCAGGGTCGCGGGCTGGACGCCGAGACGATCGCCGCCTTCCGTATCGGCTATGCGCCGGCTTCGCGCACCGCGCTCAAGTCGCATCTCGCCGCGCAGGGCTTCAGCGTGGACGACATGGCCGCATCCGGCATGGTGATCGCCGGCGAGGACATTGCAACGCCTTATGACCGTTTCCGCCACCGCATCATCTTCCCGATCACCGACCTGCGCGGGCGGGTGATCGCCTTCGGCGGTCGCGCGCTCGACCCGGACCAGGCAGCCAAGTATCTAAACTCGCCGGAGACGCCGCTGTTTCACAAGGGCGCGACGCTGTTCAACGCCGCGAACGCGCGCAAGGCAGCCCATGACCGCGGCGAGGTGATCGTCGCGGAAGGCTACATGGACGTCATCGCGCTGGCGGCAGCCGGCTTCCCGCAGGCAGTGGCCCCGCTCGGCACGGCGCTGACCGAACAGCAGATCAAGCTGCTCTGGCGCATGGCCGACGAACCGATCCTCTGCTTCGACGGCGACGAGGCGGGCGGGCGCGCAGCCTATCGCGCGGCTGAAGGCGCGCTCGCGCTGCTTACGCCGGGCAAGAGCCTGCGCTTTGCGTATCTGCCTGGGGGCATGGACCCTGACGACCTGATCCGGCGCGAAGGCGCCGGGTCGATGCGTTCCGTTTTGGAGCAGGCCAAGCCGCTGATCGAAGTGATCTGGCAGCGTGAGACCGGCGCGGGCGACTGGTCGACGCCGGAGCGCCGCGCGGCGCTGGAGGGGCGACTGCGAGCCTTGGCGGGCACCATCGGCGAGCCGACGGTGCGCAGCTATTACACGCGCGCCTTCAAGGACCGGCTTTTTCAACTGTTTCGGCCATCTTGGGGCGACCGGACCACGCAAGCGTCGCACCGCACACGGCGAAATGACCGGCGCCGTCCTGCGGCAGGGCCGGCGTCGAACCGCACGGGCCCCAGCGTAGCGCTCGCCAACAGCATGCTCGTGCAGGGGCGGGAGCCCCCTGCTTCAGCGCGTGAGGCGATGATCGTGTTGCTGCTGCTCCGCTATCCTTGGCTGCTGGACCAAGTGGGCGAAGAGCTTGCTGACCTGCATCTTCAGATGGATGCCGCGCGTCGCGTGCTGGATGGCTTGATTGTTGCGCAGGTTGCAATAAGTCAACTTGACATCGACTCCGTCCGTCATCACGTGCAAAGAATGGGGTTAAGCGGCGATCTCCAACAAATCGAGAATCTGGCCGAGCGCGGATCGGCGGCCCAAGTTGGCCGTGATGAAGCACCAGAGTCCATCGCGAGCTGCTGGCGCCACATCACCGCTTTGCATAAGCGATCGTCCACGTTAAAAAGCGAACTCGCGGCGGCGGAACAGGCCTTCGCTGAGGCGCAAACGGAGGAGAATTTCGCTCGTTTACGCGCCCTGAGCGAAGAGTTGGCGAATGTTGATCATGTAGCGGATGCTGGCGATGGATCGTGATTTTGGCGCGCCTTCATCGCCGACCTTGTGTTGATGTGACATGACGGCAACACACATATTTGTTTATTGCGCTGTGCAGATCGTCAGGCCCATGCTTAATACGGGATTAGGACGGGAAGCTTAAACAGTGATTTTTGGTTTGAGCGGATCGCGGAGCGGGTGATGGACACAACAGCTCTCATAACCCCCTCCGCTTGTTTGCTGGAAGTCCGGTCCGGCACGATCTTCTACGGCTTCGCGCAAACCTTTGGTTTGTAACACCTCGACAGCAGTTAAACGACCCACAGCGCAAGCAGCGCGCGTGACATCGTTTGGAGTAAGGCATGGCGACAAGCACTGCGAAGAATAAGGATCAGGAGCCAGCACCAGCCGAGGGCCAGGACAGCCCGCTGCTGGATATGTCCGATCAGGCGGTCAAGCGCATGGTTAAGACGGCCAGGGCGCGCGGTTATGTCACTTATGACGAGCTCAACGAGGTTCTGCCGTCTGAGGAGGTGTCCTCTGAAAAGATCGAGGATACCATGGCGATGTTGGCGGACATGGGGATTAACGTGGTCGAGGTGGAAGAGGTCGAGGAGCAGGCCGAGGCCACAAGTACTGATTTGGCTGACGGGCGCGCGGCGCCAGCCAAGACCGAGCGCGCCGCTGAACCCTCCGCAGATCGCACCGACGATCCCGTGCGCATGTATCTGCGCGAAATGGGCTCGGTCGAGTTGCTATCGCGCGAGGGTGAGATCGCGATCGCCAAGCGTATTGAGGCCGGCCGCGAGGCGATGATTGCCGGCTTGTGTGAAAGCCCATTGACTTTCCAGGCCATCATCATCTGGCGCGACGAACTGAACGAAGGCAAGATCCTGCTGCGCGACATCATCGACCTGGAAGCCACCTATGCTGGGCCGTTTGCCGGGGGCGACGGCGCGGCAGAGGCTGAGCCGGCATCCGAGGACGGCGCAAAAGCCGAGAAGGCGCCCGCCGGCGGAAACGGCAGCACGCCGCCAGCCGGCGACCCGGCGTCTGTGGCCGACAACGACAACGCCACCGCCAGCGACGCAGAGGGCAGCGAGGAAGCCGTCGAAGAGGACGAGGACGAGGATTACGACAACAGCATCTCCATGGCGGCGATGGAGGCGGAGCTGAAGCCGAAGGTGCTGGAGACCTTCGATCGGATCGCGGAGGACTATAAGAAGCTGCGCAAGCTGCAGGACCAGCTTGTCGAGAAGAAGATGGCGAACGAGAGCCTCAGCCCGCAGCAGCAGCGCCGCTACAAGAAGCTGCAAGAACAGATCATCGCCAATGTCAAAAGCCTGTCTCTGAACAACAACCGCATCGATTCTCTCCTCGAACAGCTTTACGACATCAACAAGCGGCTGATGGGCTATGAGGGCCGGTTGCTGCGCCTGGCCGAGTCCCACGGCGTCAAACGCGACGAGTTCCTGCGCGAATATTATGGCAGCGAGCTTGACCCGAACTGGCTCGACCGCGTCGAGCAGCTCAAGGGGCGCGGCTGGCAGAAATTCGTCGCGCGCGAGCGGGAAAAAACCGAGGATATTCGCGAACAGATCCAGGTGCTGGCCTCAGAAACCGGCCTCGATATCGGCGACTTCCGCCGGATCGTGAAGATCGTCCAGAAGGGCGAGAAAGAAGCCAGCGTCGCGAAGAAGGAGATGGTCGAGGCGAACCTGCGCCTGGTGATCTCGATCGCGAAGAAATACACCAACCGCGGGCTGCAATTCCTCGATCTCATCCAGGAAGGCAACATCGGCCTGATGAAGGCGGTCGACAAGTTCGAGTACCGCCGCGGCTACAAGTTCTCGACCTACGCGACGTGGTGGATCCGCCAGGCGA
>CAYXPZ010000133.1:0-3709 GCA_964466965.1 uncultured Hyphomicrobiaceae bacterium | reverse complement strand
GGCGGTGAGAGATTCGAACTCCCGACATCTTCGGTGTAAACGAAGCGCTCTACCAGCTGAGCTAACCGCCCACTTGGCGAACAATAGGCACGCTGACCCTCAGGCGCAACGCTGAACCTGACCAGCGGGTTCACAACATGCCCACGTCCCAGACGGCCCGCTGGAAGTATTACAATGTGGCGCGCGTCTCACGATGTCGGGTGATCTCCACGCCAAGCGATGCGCCCGGGACCCGATCCAGCTTTTCCACCCGCACGCTCACACCTTGCGCGTCATCCAGCGCCAGGCACGCCGCCGCGACGCGTTCGGCTAGCGTCTCCATCAAGTTGATGTGCCCGGCGTTAATGACGCTTTGGATCGCCGCGATGATCGTGTCATAGCAGACAACGGGCCTGCGCCGGTCGCGCGTTGCACCATGGGCCACCGCGATCTCAACGCTGAAGCGGACCCGCTGCGTGCCCACTTGCTCCTCGTCGTGAATGCCGATCCGGCACGGCAGTACGAGGTCGCGCACGAAAATTATGTCGGCGGCGCCACTGTCCCCCGTCATATCGCGCGCACCACAGCCGGCGCCGCGGGCATGACAAGCCAAAACGCCAGCGCCGCAGGCCGCGCACGCCTGCTAGCCGTCATATTTGATATACCGCGCCAGCGCCTCATTATCCGGCGTGCCGCTCAGGGCGCCGCCTTCTTTGCCTGGCTGCCACATCACGACCTGTTCGACTTTGCTGGCAAGCTCGAAATCGCGATCGGTGATGCCGCCGGCATCGTGCGACTCGATCGCGACGTCTACCTTCCCGAACGAAATTGTGATGTCCGGATGGTGCCATGCCGCCTCTGCCAGATGCGCGACGGCATTCGCGACCATGACCGATGCCTTGAAACCGTGGGTTTTGTAGGTGCGCCGAAGCTGCCCGCCCTCATAGCGCCAGTCCGGCAGATCCGCGCTCAGCCGCGCGGTGATCTCGCTTTCCTCGTATGTCGCTTTCGCCTGCATTCTTGCGCGTCCTATCCCTTGTTGTCGTCGATTTCGTCACTCAAGCGCGGTGTGCCGCCCGGCTCGGGAACGCCGGAAATATGCGCTTTCGGCAGCGCTGCATCTTCTGGGCGCACCTGCAGCATATTCGCCGGCATGCTTTCCGGGGCAAGGGCTCCAAGGGAGAAATAGATCTTGAGCAGATCGTCAACCTTCATCTCCGGCACAACGGTGATATTGGCCTCGGGAACCAGGACAAGGCCGCCCGTCATTGGCAGGGGAGCCGTGGGGAGATAGACCATCACCCGGCGCTGATCGCCGATATAGTAGAAGTCATGGCTGGCAAGCAAGGCCAGGATGTGCGTGCCGTCTTCACCGCCGAACCTCACGGCCACGACGGACATGCCCGAAAGGTCCCCGCTGTCCTTTTCTGTCGCAAGCCGGATCACGCGGGCCACCGGATTATAGATCCCCTTGACAAGCGGCATGCGTGCGAACATCAGGTCGATCGCACCTTGGACCCCGCGCCGCGCCTCGGTGCGCACTATCGCGCCCAGAAGCCAGATCCCGATGAGCGCGATCACCACGCCTAGCCAGAATGCCAGTGTATCGTTCTCCACCAGCGCGCTGCCGCCCCGGCGCAATAGTTCGCCGAGAAAGGTGCCTGGCCCAAGAGCATCGCGAAGGATCTGCACCAGCCAGGCGATAATAACGACCGTGAGCACGATCGGCAGCAGAACGATCAGCCCCGCCAGGAATGTCCCGGTCACACGGCTGCGCCAGAAACCCCTAAAAAAATCCCACATATGAAAATTCCGCCCTCCGAGGAATGACTTCGCCGCTGGATCGTAACAAAGATCGCACGCCCGCGGCCACGCATTTTCCATGCCAGCGCCAAGGCTGAGACGTATCGCGCACGCCATAAAGAAAAGGGTGGCTCAGACGAGCCACCCCTTCGTTCGACGTAAGGCCTTGCGCGCAAGATCGTGGTTACGGGTTGAGCGCCTCCTTGAGGCCCCTGGCCGCCTGAAACTTCGGCACCTTGCTCGGCGGCACCTCAACGGTTTCCCCGGTTCGGGGATTGCGCGCGGTTGTCGCCTTGCGATCGGCGACTTTAAAGCTGCCGAAGCCGGCGATCCGAACCTCATTGCCATCCTGAAGGGCGTTCTGAATGTGCCGGATTACCGCGTCTACAGCTGCCCCCGCCTGATCCTTCGTCAAATCGGCGTCGTCAGCCACAGCCGCGACCAGGTCCTTTTTGTTCATCTTCTCTTCCTTTCGCCACAACATGAAGTCGTCTAACGAATGTGCCTGGGCACATGAATTGAGCGGCCAGTGAAAGACACAGGGCGCAGGCCGCCAAGTGTATCGGGGGATTTATCCACGTAAAACAATCTTGCAAGGGGCCAACCGTGGCCGTATGGCGGCCATTTGAAGCAAAAATGGCCGGGGCGCAGCGCCAACGGCTGCCCCGGCCATTGAAGGGTTGCGCACGCCAGCAAGCTTAGTGTGCGCGGAAGCTGGTGCCCGCCGGCTGATCGGTCTCCATCTCGGATTCCGACGCTGCGGCCGCGGCAGCGGCAGCCGACGCCGCCTCGTCCCAGTCTTTCGGCTCCGGCGGACGGGTCAGCGCAACACGCAGCACGTCGTCCATACGAGCGACAGGCGTAATCTGGAGCTTGTCCTTCACGTTCTCCGGAATTTCTGAGAGATCCTTGGTATTTTCTTCCGGAATGATCACCGTTTTCATGCCGCCGCGCAGCGCCGCCAGCAGCTTCTCCTTCAAGCCGCCGATCGGGAGGATGCGCCCGCGCAGCGTGATCTCACCGGTCATGGCCACATCGCGGTGCACCGGAATGCCGGTCATCACCGAAACGATGGCCGTGGCCATGGCGACACCTGCAGACGGACCGTCCTTCGGGGTCGCGCCTTCCGGCACATGGACGTGGATGTCCAGCTTGTCGAAAACGCCGGGGTCGATGTGGAAATCTTTCGCGCGGGAGCGGACGTAGGCCGCCGCCGCCTGAATTGACTCCTTCATCACCTCGCGCAGGTTGCCCGTCACCGACATCTTGCCGCGTCCGGGCATCATAGCGCCTTCAATCGTTAGCAACTCGCCGCCAACCTCGGTCCAGGCAAGCGCCGTGACCACGCCGACCTGATCTTCCAGTTCGGCTTCGCCAAAGCGGTATTTGGCGACACCGAGATAATCCTGCAGATCAGCCTTCGTGACGCGAACCGTCGTCTTCTGACCGGATTCGATCTCCTTGACCGCCTTGCGCGCCAGCTTGGCAAGCTCGCGCTCCAGGTTGCGCACGCCGGCCTCGCGGGTGTACCGGCGAATGATCTCGGTCAGGGCTTCATCATCCACGCTCCACTCTTCCGGCTTGAGCGCATGCGCTTCGACCTGACCGGGGAGCAGATGGCGTTTGGCGATCTCCACCTTTTCGTCCTCGGTGTAACCGGCGATGCGAATGATCTCCATCCGGTCCATGAGCGCCGGCGGAATGTTCAGCGTGTTGGCCGTCGTGATGAACATCACTTTCGACAGGTCATAGTCCACTTCGAGATAGTGGTCATTAAAGGTGTTGTTCTGCTCCGGATCGAGCACCTCAAGCAGTGCGGACGCAGGGTCGCCGCGGAAATCCGCGCCCATCTTGTCGACCTCATCCAGCAGAAACAGCGGGTTGGCCTGCTTCGCCTTGCGCATGGACTGGATCACCTTGCCCGGCA
>CAYXPZ010000132.1:0-3808 GCA_964466965.1 uncultured Hyphomicrobiaceae bacterium | reverse complement strand
TTCGAGTTGAACTTGCCGCCGGAGTGCAGCGTCGTCAGTATCACTTCCAGCGCGGACTTGTCGGTGAATTTCGGGTGCGGATCGACCGGAATGCCGCGTCCGTCGTCGCGCACCCTCAGATAGCCGTCGGCCTCCATCTCCACCGTGATGCGCGAGGCGTGACCCTCGACCGCCTCGTCCATCGCGTTGTCGATCACCTCGGCGAACAGATGATGCAGCGCCTTCTCGTCCGTTCCGCCGATATACATGCCTGGCCGGCGGCGCACCGGCTCCAGCCCTTCAAGGATCTCGATATCGGCGGCGGTGTAAGAAGCGGCCTTGCTCGCGGGTGATTTGCCCTTGCCGGATGGCGGCTTCTGCGCGGCGAACAGATCGTTGGATGATGTCATGTCTGGCTTTTGGTCGCTTTTGGCTCGGCGCATTCTGCCCGATTCGCGGGCTATGCGGCGCGGTTGCGCTCAAATTTGCTCGCATGGACACGCCGCGAGCACAAGTGGCGCAACGCTACATGGGGGTAAGCCATCAAGGGCTCTCGTCGATGCTGCAAAAAAAGCGCCGGAGCCGCACGCGGCCCGGCGCAAGTATTTTAGACCTCGTCAACAGGATTCGCGAACGTTCTTGCCGGAATGCGCTGACTGGCGCGATGAGTATCAAGACACTCCGGCCGCAGCAGTCCGAAACCCCGTCAGACCCATCGGCGCTGTCGCGAGGGCCAGCATCCACCGACGGCTCCTGTTATAGTCATAATCAATTCTGTGTGAGAAGAAACCTTTGGATTCGGAAAAAATGCGCTGTTTCGCGGATTAGGTAAACGTGCCTACTTGCTGGGGTGCCAAGGCAGCCGTCTGTAGCCGGGAAGGGGCAGGCGCGCTGCGCAGGTTCGCGGTCATATCCGATCCGAGCAGCGTGTCGTAGACCTCCAGCGTGGCGGCTTGCATTGCCTGGGTGGTGAAGTGCGCGGCGACATGCGCCCTGCCCCGCGCGCCCATACGCGCCAAAACCTCCGGCGGCAGGCGCAAGGCTTCGTCGAGGCAGGCCGCGAGCGCCTCCGCATTATCTGGCGCGACCAGCCAGCCCGTGCCGTCCTGGTCCGCCTCGCCGATCGGCACCAGCGTTTCCGGCAGCGCGCCGCGGTCCGCAACGATGACGGGGCGCTCGGCCGCCTGCGCCTCGGCGGAGGCGCGTCCAAAGGCTTCCGCCTCGCGCGAGGCGACCACCACGATGTCCGCTGCGCGACAGGCGGCCGCCACGTCGGCGACATGGCCAACCAGCTTGATTCGTTCGGCCAGCCCGTTGGCGGCGGCCAGCGCGCGCAGTTCGCGCTCATACGCATGCCGGCCCTGCGCATCGCCGGCGAGAACGACCGCCACGTCACGCATATCCGCCTGTTTGAGCACATATGCGGCCGCGGCGATGACCAGATCCTGCCCTTTCCAGCGCGTGAGCCGCGCGACCTGGAGCACGATGCGTGTCTGTGGTGCGATGCCCCAGGCTGTGCGCAGCGCTGCGACACGCTCTCGCGAAACCGCATCTGGTGCGAAGCCGTCGATATCGACCCCGCGATAAATCACCCGGACGCGCTGTGCAGGCGTGTTATGCCGGCGTATCAGGAGATCGGCGGTGTAGCGTGAATTGGCGATCACAATGTCGCCGCGCGCCATCACGGAATTATAGAAGCTCTTGGCGCGGGATTTCTGGTTATAGGCGCCATGATAGGTCGTCACAAATGGCACGCCGGCCAGGCGAGCCGCCGCGAGCGCGCTCCAGGCCGGGGCGCGGCTGCGCACATGCACCAGATCGACCCCGCGCGCGGCGATCAAACGGCGCAGCGCAACGGTGTTCGCGGCCATCTGAAGCGGGTTCTTGCTGGCCAGCGGCAGCCGGCAGAGTTCGCCGCCGGCGCGCGAGAGCGCGGCCTCCATGCGTCCGCCCTGAGATGCGACGAGACACGCGCCGCCCGCATGCGTGACAGCTTCAGCAATCTCGATCGCGGAGGCCTCTGCGCCGCCGGTGTCGAGTTCGGGCACGACTTGGAGTATGGTGGGTGAGGTTTGGACGGTCACGCTTGAATCACCGCGCAGATGTGTGAGGCTCGTCGCCGCGAGCGAAAATCGAGAGAAGACCCTAGAATGAGCGCTGAAAACAATCAATTCCACTTGCCCGCGCAAATGCTGCCCGTAACGGATGCGAGCGGCGCGCGCACGGACATCGCCACCATCTGGCATCCCGGCTCCGGCCCTTATCGCCCGGTCATCATGTGGCTACCTGGCTATCAGTCGGATATGCGCGGCAGCAAAGCGACGACCCTCGCGGAATGGTGCGGCTGGCATGATTACGGCTTTCTGAGCCTCGATTATTCGGGACACGGCGAATCAGGCGGGCGCTTCGTGGATGGTACCATCGGCGACTGGCTGGCGCAGACGCGCGCGGTCCTGGAATGGGCCGATCCGGGCCGCTTCATCCTGGTGGGCTCTAGCATGGGCGGGTGGATTGCGCTGCTGCTGATGCAACAGTTGATACGCGAAGCGCCGGAGCACGCGAAGCGGGCCATCGGCATGGTGCTCATTGCGCCGGCTTGGAACATGACCGAGCGAATCTGGAACGAATTACCGAATGAAGCCCGCGCCCAGATCGAACGGGAGGGCCAGTTCATCCGGCCTTCCGCGTATGAACAGGCCGGCCAGCCGATCACACGTAAGCTGCTGCAGGAAGGGCAACGCCATTTGACTCCGCCGGATGTGCCCATTGATGCGGGCGCGCCAGTGCGCATCGTTCAGGGCATGGCGGATGCGGATGTTCCGTGGCGCGGATCGCTTGAGCTGTTTCAGCGCCTCCAGCAAGACGATGCGCATCTCCATCTGGTGCGAGACGGCGAGCACCGCCTGTCGCGGCCGCAGGATATTCACCTGATTTTTAATGCGGTGCAGCATCTCCTTGAGACCGTGGCAGATTTCTAGGACAGCGCGACACGCTTGATTCGCCTTGGATAGTTCCGTTACCGTTTCCATTTAGAGTGGTAATCTGTCGGGCTATCCCGTCAACCGATCTGCCGTGAAGCGGAGTACAACGTGACTAAGCACGCGAGGCGATTTCCTGAGTTTTACATCACGGCGCCGCAGCCATGTCCCTACCTGCCGAACAGGCGCGAGCGCAAGCTGTTCACCCATCTGGTGCCAGGCAAATCCTCGGCGATCATTGATAATCTGCTCACCAACGGCTTCCGGCGCAGCCAGAACATTGCGTACATCCCGTACTGCGAAAATTGCGCGGCCTGCATCTCAGTGCGCATCGTCGTGGACGACTTTGAGCGCAAGCGCACCAATAAGCGCATCTGGAAGCGGAATACGGATCTCCACGTGACGCGCGTCGCGGCTGTGCCGACGGCAGAGCAGTACGTGCTGTTCAGCGATTATGTCGGCACCCGTCATGCGGATGGCGGCATGGCGGATATGACGGCGCTGGACTATTCGATGATGGTGCGTGACAGCGTCATTGACACGTTCATCAGCGAGTATCGCGAGCGGCCAGAACACGCATCAGCGGATTACGATCCGGATGATTGGCCGCTGATCGCTGTGGCGTTGTGCGACCGGCTGAGCGATGGGCTCTCGCTGGTCTACAGCTTCTTCGATCCGGAGCTGGCTTGGCGCAGCCTCGGCAACTTCATCATCCTTGAGCACATCGAACAGGCGCGGCGCGAAGGCCTGCCCTATGTCTATCTCGGCTACTGGATCAAGGACTCGCCGAAGATGGCCTACAAGACGCGCTTCCAGCCGCAGGAGCACCTGACCTCGCGCGGCTGGGTGCT
>CAYXPZ010000131.1:0-4057 GCA_964466965.1 uncultured Hyphomicrobiaceae bacterium | reverse complement strand
CCTCGATTAAGCCAACTCGGGCGGGAGCGCGCCAGCAGTAAGCGCCAGCGCGCCTCGTGGTTATCGTCTGAGTAGTCCGATGACCAACAAAACGAGAATCGCACCGATCGCTGCGGTGATAATCGTTCCGATGATGCCAGGCGCGAACACAATTCCAAGATAACCGAAAATGAAATTTCCAACGAACGCGCCAATGATACCAACAATCACGTTACCCAGGAAGCCGAAACCGCCGCCTTTGACGACCAGGCCTGCGAGAAAACCCGCAACCAGCCCCACTAATACTAAGATGATCAAAGATTCTAGTCCAACAGGCATTATTCCCTCCCGATGATCAACCGCACCCGTTATCGAAGCGCCGGTTCTTTGATGTATGCTTATCGTGCAGCTCGCCTGATGGCGCCCTGCGGAAGAAAGTGTAACGCAAATTGTTGCAGCGCAAAACTTCGTTTCGTAAATCACCACAAGGCAGCCGTCTGAGCGTTTGTGTCAGGCGCGGACGGGCGGCATAGCAAAGGCCGCATTGGAGTAGGCGCATGGGAACGTTCTCGGCATCCTTGAAATTCATCTTGACCATCTTGCTCGGCGCATTCGCGTTTGCCGCCACGGCGATCCAGCAGCCGACACTGATGCGCGAGTTGCTGAGCATTGCCCGCCAGATCCCGGAATACTTTGCAGCTTCTGGACTGTCCGATGAGTATCTTGTCTGGGCTGATATTCTGCTCGGCGGCGACAAGCTGGTGTTTATCGGCTACCTTATTGCCGCGCGCATTGTGGTCGGCATACTGACCAGCATGCTCGGCAGCATCTTTGGCTTTGGCATGCGCCGGCGCACCACGCGTGAGGCCAGCCCGTTTGCGGGATGGGACTAGCAGAGCGAATTTGACATTTGAACGCGAGCCTCGCTTTGCTACGGCCGACGCTGCACTGGGAGGCAAATGTCTGAATCGGATCACTCGTTAGGCGAGGTCGGACCTTGACGGCCGGGGGCCGTGCGTATGTGGGACAAGCAGCGGCGCGCACGTAAGGACAGCCGCAGACGGGCGATGCGCGCGGCGCAGGCGCGGGCCGAGCGGCGGAGCGGTACAGAGGCGGTCGAGCCTGCCCCGACGCCAGAATATGAACCTGATGACGATGTGCCGCCGGCAACGGATGAATCAACCCCGGAATCGGCGCCAGAGCCGCAATACGCGGACCATGATCCGGGACAGAGCCTCGCGTGGACAGGCCTCATTTTTCTGACAGTCGTCCTCACCGGGTTCATGCTGGCGCTGCTGTTTATGCTGGCCTGAATATTGCGCTGGCGGCGAATTGTCATCTGGCGGCAGGGGCGTCACCAACTCATGTTGTGGCATGGAGAGAAACATGAGCGAAACCCGCGACGCTGCGCCGAATGGATTGCAGACAGAGATCGCCGTTGTCGGGAGCGGCCCGGCAGGATTAGCCGCGGCGCTGTCACTCGCGCAGGCCGGTTACGACGTGGTCTGCACTGGACCCCCCTTTCAACCGACCGACACGCGGACAACGGCGCTTCTGCAGCCATCGATCGAGCTGCTCGACAGCATTGGTGTCTGGCAGGATTGCCGGGCGCACACAGCGCCGCTCAACACGCTCAGGCTGATCGATGATACCGGCCGGCTGTTCCGCGCGCCCGATGCAGCCTTTCATGCCGCAGAACTGGGCGACGGGCCGTTTGGCTATAATGTCCCCAATCAGGCGTTGGTGCAGGCGCTCCACCGCGCGATTGGCGCGCGAGAACACGTTAGCTTCCAGCCTACAAGAGCTGTCACTGAAGTCGCGTCAGGCGCGGATGACGTTCGCATCACGCTCAGCGAGGGCAGCAGCATCAGTGCGCTGCTGGTGGTCGGCGCCGACGGACGGCGATCGTTGTGCCGCAGGCAGGCGGGGATCAAGGCGCAGACATGGGACTATCCGCAGGCCGCCATCGCCTGCAGTTTTGCCCATAGCCGCCCGCATGAGGACACCTGCATCGAGTTGCACACGTCAAGAGGGCCGCTAACCGCGGTGCCGCTTCCGGGCGACCGGTCGAGCCTGGTCTGGGTCGAGGCTCCTGAAGAGGCGAAGCGGCTGATGGCGCTTGATGAGTCCGCGTTCGCCCGAGAGCTGGAGCGCGCGCTCCACTTTGCGTTCGGCCGCGTCACTGAGGTTGGTCCACGAGGAAGTTTCCCGCTGTCAGGGCTTCAGGCTCGCGATTTTGCGGCAAACCGTATCGCGCTGGTGGGCGAGGCCGCGCATGTGGTGCCGCCGATCGGCGCGCAGGGGCTCAATCTGGGCTACCGGGATGTGGCGGCGCTCACGCGCGCGGCGCAAGAAGCGGGCGGTGACCCCGGCAGCGACGCGGTTATGCGCAGCTACAATCGCGCGCGGCGCGCGGATGTGACGACCCGAACGCTGGCGGCAGATCTCTTGAACCGAACGCTCTATTCTGGCTTTGCGCCGTTCCAGCTTGCGCGGGGCGCCGGTTTGCATCTGGTCAATACCATCGGGCCGTTGCGACGGTTGCTGATGCGTGAGGGGATCACACCTGCTGGGGCGCGCCGTTTGTGAGGATGATGCCGGGGAGGATGACGCGGCCATCGGCGTCGGGCGCGTAAACCGGGGCCGGGTCCAGCCGGTCCGCTTTGGATGTTGATGCAGGCGAAAGATCACGCGCGCCGATGGCTGGCAGCTGCCAATCGCCGCCCGAAAGCTGCGCGTAGAGCATGGCGAAGCTGGCCGCTAACAAGAGAAGAATGACGGCGGCGAACCCGAGCCGTGAGATGAGGCCACCGGCCGGCCGCGTCCCGGAGGCTGCACCTGACTGATCCGTCTGGGCTGCCGTCCTCGGGTGAATTGCGGCGGCTCCGGTGTGCGCTGGCCGCGCCTGCGCATGGCTGGTGCCGGTTTCAGGGGCAGGGCCTGCGGCCTTCCGGGTGGAGAGCGTCAGCTCGTTGATGCGGTCGCGCAGATCTTCCAGACCGTCTTCGAGGGTCTGCTGAATCTCACCGGTTTGTTGGCGAAGCGACCGCGTCTCGTCCACGCAGCCCGTCACGCTGTCTTCAAGCCTGGCAAAGCGGCGCTCCGGTGCGGCTTCGCGCACCGCCTTAGCGACATGCTGCGCTGTCGCGCGCGCGGTCTGGCGCGCGACCGTAGCGCTGGCGCGGATGGCGAGCCGCTGGGTGCCGGTTTTCATCGCGTCAAGTTCATCCATCGCCCTGTCGAAACCCTGTTGCAGGGTCTGCAAGCGCGCATCCAGGGATTTCAGCAGCTCATCGTCTTGAGTGGGGCTGTGGCTGGTTCTGGCGCGCGCGTCGATGAGCTGGATGATCCGGCTATTGGCGTCCTGCTGGCGCGCAACCGAGGCGTCAAGCTTCGCCTCCATCGCATTCAGGCGCTCGCGCGTCTGTTCGAGCGCTGAGGTGAAATCGTGTTCAGCCTGGTAAGGCGAGACCTGCGATAGCGCGTTTTCCAGAGAATTGCGGAGCGCAGCGAAACGCTGATCGAGCCAGGCGCGGCTTGCAACGTCTAGCCCGCTCGGACTGTGTCCGGGCAGGGATTCGTCATTGAGCTGGGTGGCCATATCGGCGAGCGCGGCCCGGATGCGCCGTTCGTAGAATTTGGTGCGCGCAGCATGGTTCGCTTCGCCGAAATCCTCGTCGCGGGCCCGGCGATGCCCTTCATCTTGCAGCGACTCGCGCAGCGCGGCGACGCGGGCCTGCATTTCCCGTACATCCTCGCCGCCAACCTGTCCGGAGCGCGCACGATAACCAAGCCGGTCGAGGTGATTGCGCAGCTCCCGCACCGTGAACGGAAAGTCATCAGCGTCCGGCCGCGCATGCCACGGCCGGCGCCCCGCGGCCGCGTTCGACTCCGGCGTCGCGCCGGTATGCGGATGAAACGTGGACATCGCCCGTGACCTGATTATCTCCGGTGCGCGCATTTGTGGAATGCAGAACCGGACAGCCGCCGCGTGGGCGCACGGCACAATGCGGCGCCCGGACGCGGGTTGATCCCAACGACACGTTGGCCGGGCTACGTAAAAAAAGCGTAAAATGCT
>CAYXPZ010000130.1:0-4078 GCA_964466965.1 uncultured Hyphomicrobiaceae bacterium | reverse complement strand
TCGTCAAGAACGCCAAGGGCAATGTCGTGAAGCTCAAGCGCGGCGGTGAGGCCCGTTACCAGATTCCTGTGGGCTCGGTGCTGTCGGTTGAGCCAGGACAGGATGTGAAAGCTGGCGATGTGCTTGCGCGCATCCCGCTTGAAAGCGCCAAAACCCGCGATATCACCGGCGGTCTGCCGCGGGTGGCGGAGCTGTTCGAGGCCCGGCGCCCTAAGGATCACGCGATCATCGCGGAAGCCTCCGGCACCATCGAGTTCGGCCGCGACTATAAAAACAAGCGGACGATCATCATCCGGCCGGATGAAGAGGATGCCGAGCCGTCCGAGTATCTGATCCCGAAGGGCAAGCATTTGTCAGTCCAGGAAGGTGACCGGATCGAAAAGGGCGAGTTCATCATGGAGGGCTTGCCGGCGCCGCACGATATCCTGGCGATTAAGGGCGTCGAGGAACTCGCGACTTATCTTGTCAACGAGATCCAGGACGTCTACCGCCTCCAGGGCGTCAGCATCAACGACAAGCACATTGAAGTGATTGTCCGCCAGATGCTGCAGAAGGTCGAGGTGACCGATGCAGGCGAAACTGGCCTGCTGAAGGGCGAGCAGATCGACCGCATCGAGTTTGAGCAGGTCAACATGGAGGCCAAGGCCGCCGGCAAGCGGCCAGCCGAAGCCGATCCTGTGCTGCTCGGCATCACCAAGGCCAGCCTGCAGACCCGCAGCTTCATCTCTGCGGCCTCGTTCCAGGAGACCACGCGGGTGCTGACCGATGCTGCGGTGAATGGCAAGACGGATTCGCTGGAGGGCTTGAAAGAAAACGTGATCGTCGGGCGGCTGATCCCGGCCGGCACCGGGGGCACGCTCAATCGCCTGCGGGCCATCGCTGCGAAACGTG
This sequence comes from uncultured Hyphomicrobiaceae bacterium, assembly GCA_964466965.1. Taxonomy (GTDB): domain Bacteria; phylum Pseudomonadota; class Alphaproteobacteria; order Rhizobiales; family Rhodomicrobiaceae; genus Dichotomicrobium. Next base: position 3,187 of record CAYXPZ010000130.1, on the reverse strand, counting down.
ACGACATGATCCTGAAAGAGCGTGCCCGCGCCGCGGCGCAGCTCGAACAGGACAACGCGCCCAGCGATGATGGCGGCCCGACAGATGAGACGGTCCAAGCGGCGGAGTAGCCCCCCCCCGCATGGGCCCGGTCCCTCGGGTCTGTCGATTTGAGCGCAACAAACGGGCTGCCTGCATGGCCGAAGCGGATTACGCTGCCTGCCGAAGCCAATCGGGAGGTCGGGCCATGCTGGCAAGCCACGACGATGCGCGCTGGGCCGCGGTGCTATCGCGCGACCGCGCACATGACGGCGCTTTCGTCTTTGCGGTGCGGACAACGGGCATCTATTGCCGTCCGGGATGTCCCGCGCGCCGGCCGAAACCCGAGAACGTTGTGTTCTTCGACGACGCGCGTGCGGCGGAAGACGCGGGGTTTCGCGCGTGCCTGCGCTGCCGCCCGCAAGCGGCGACTGGCGATAGCGCTCCTTTTCAGGCTGTTCTGCGCGCCTGCCGGCTGATTGCCGAGAGCGAGACGCCGCCCGCGCTCGGCACGCTTGCCGATGCCGCCGGTATGAGCCGCTTCCACTTCCAGAGGGTTTTCAAACGCGAACTCGGAATGACGCCGAAGCAATATGCCGATGCGCAGCGACAGGCCCGGGCGCGCGCGGCGCTGCGCCCAGCGGCCACTGTGACCGAGGCGCTCTACGACGCGGGCTATGACAGCGCCGCACGGTTTTACGCGCAGGCGAGCAGGGCGCTGGGCATGTCGCCCGGTGATTACAAGGCGGGCGGGCGCGGCCAGGCGATCTGGTATGCGCTCAGCGATAGCGCGCTGGGGCGCGTCCTGATTGCGGGAACGCAGCACGGCCTGTGCGCCATTTTTTTTGGTGACGACGATGATGCATTGCGCAGTGACCTAAGGGCGCGGTTTCCGCAAGCCGATGTCTTCGCGGCTGATCAACCCATGGCGCGGTGGGTCGCTGAAACCTTGGCCTATATCGAACTGCCCAAAGGCGCGTTCCGGTTGCCGCTCGACATTCAGGCGACGGCGTTCCAGCACAAGGTGTGGCATGCGCTGCGTGACATTCCGTTTGGCGAGACCGCAACCTATGCGGACATCGCCCGGCGTATCGGTTCACCTTCAGCGGCGCGCGCTGTGGCGAATGCCTGCGGCGCAAATCCGGTCGCTGTCGCGATACCCTGCCACCGGGTGCGCCGGGCGGACGGCAGTCTCGGCGGCTATCGCTGGGGCTGCGAACGAAAGCGGCGGCTGCTCGCCCGCGAACGTGGTGATTAACCTCGCCGCTCCACCATCATCTTCTTGGTCTCGGCGATGGCCTTCGCCGGATTTAGGCCCTTTGGACAGGCCTGCGCGCAATTCATGATGGTGTGGCAGCGATACAGCCGGAACGGATCTTCAAGCTGGTCGAGCCGGTCGCCTGTCGCCTCGTCGCGGCTGTCGACGATCCAGCGATAGGCCTGCAAGAGGATCGCCGGGCCAAGATATTTGTCGGAATTCCACCAGTAGCTCGGGCACGACGCCGAGCAGCACGCGCACATGATGCACTCGTACAGGCCGTCGAGCTTCTCGCGGTCCTCGCGGCTCTGGCGCCACTCCTTCTCCGGTGTGGTGGACGTCGTCTCCAGCCAAGGCTGGATCATCCTGTGCTGTGCGTAAAAGTGCGTCATGTCCGGCACCAGGTCCTTCACAACGCTCATATGCGGAAGTGGATAGATCTTGACGGTGCCGTTGCTCTCAGTGCTGGCGCGCGTACAGGCAAGCCCGTTCATGCCGTCGATATTCATCGAGCAGGAGCCGCAGACGCCTTCGCGGCAGGAGCGGCGGAAGGTGAGCGTGGGGTCGATCTCGTTCTTAATCTTGATCAGCGCATCCAAGACCATCGGCCCGCAGTTTTTCATGTCCACGTGGTACGTGTCCACGCGCGGGTTTTCGCCGTCGTCAGGATTCCAGCGATAGACCTTGAACGCCTTGAAGTCCTTCTTGCGCTTTTTGTCAGGCGCGTTCCAGGTCTTGCCTTTGCGGATCGTCGAGTTTTTCGGCAGCGTCAGTTGAACCATCTTCTATCCTTTCGGTGCCTTTCTACGGCGCCGTTCAGCCGGTCAATGCCAATCGCCTCGCGCGTTAATACACGCGCGCCTTCGGCTCGATGTAGGTGATGTCGTTGGTCAGCGTGTAGCTGTGCACCGGGCGGTAGTCGAGCCGGACCCTGCGTGTCTCGTTATCGGCCCAGGCCAGCGTGTGCTTCATCCAGTTCTCGTCATCACGGTCCGGGTAGTCCTCGCGCGCGTGCGCGCCGCGGCTCTCGTTGCGGTTAGCCGCGCTGTTGATGGTTACAGAGGACTGCGCGATCAGGTTGTCGAATTCGAGCGTTTCGACCAGGTCGGTGTTCCAGATCAGCGAGCGATCGGTGACCTTGATATCTTCGATACCCGACCAGATCTGCGCCATTTTCGACTGACCTTCTTCGAGGATCTCATCGGTCCGGAACACCGCGCAGTTTTCCTGCATCGCGTGCTGCATTTCGCGGCGCAATTGCGCGGTGGGTGTGCCGCCATCTGCGTAACGGAAGTGGTCCAGCCGCGAGATAGCCTTATCTCCGGCATCGCTTGGTAGCTCGCGATGCGGCGTGTTCGGCTCAATGGTGTCCGCACAATGGTTGGCGGCGGCGCGGCCGAACACCACAAGGTCAATCAGTGAATTGGAGCCGAGCCGGTTGGCGCCGTGCACCGAGGCGCAGGACGCCTCGCCGATCGCCATCAGACCGGGCACCGGCGCATCCGGGTTGCCGCCGCGCGGGCTGATCACCTCGCCGTGCACATTGGTCGGGATGCCGCCCATGTTGTAATGCACTGTCGGCAGCACAGGGATGGGTTCGCGCGTCAGATCGACATTAGCGAACACGCGCGCGGCATCGGTAATTCCCGGCAGCCGTTCGGCCAGCACCTCCGGGTCGAGGTGCTCCAGATGCAGATGGATGTGATCCTTGTTCGGACCGACGCCGCGGCCTTCGCGGATTTCGATGGTCATGGCGCGCGAGACCACGTCGCGCGAGGCAAGATCCTTCGCGCTCGGCGCATACCGCTCCATGAAGCGCTCGCCTTCCGAGTTGGTCAGATAGCCGCCCTCTCCGCGTGCGCCCTCGGTGATCAGCACGCCAGCATCGAAGATGCCGGTCGGGTGGAACTG
>CAYXPZ010000129.1:0-4092 GCA_964466965.1 uncultured Hyphomicrobiaceae bacterium | reverse complement strand
TCAGCTTGTCGTCGCGCATGTTGGTCACGCGCTTGGGCGCCTTGCCCTTCATCAGAAGCGGGAAGCCCCAGCTGGAGATGACGATCTCGCGGTCGCCGTCCTCCGTCATGCGCACCATGGGCGCGTCATTCGCCGGAAAAATCGCCGCCGTCGGGTCGAACGCCGCCGCGCGGTTGTCCGACACGGCGAACAGGTCGCGCACCGCCTCGCGCGGCTTCAGCTGGCTGTAGAGATTGCACATGCACGCAGTTTAGCGCATCCACGTGGGCGCGGTCAGCCGGCCTTCTGGATCTCCACCGAGTGCGGGTAGGGGATCGAGATGCCGCCCTTGTCGAACGCTTCCTTGACCTGCTTGGTCATGTCAAACTTCACGTCCCAGTAGTCATCCGCGCTGGTCCAGAGCCGGGCGGTCAGGTCAACCGAGCTTTCGCCGAGATTGGTGACGCGCACCCACGGCTCGGGATCGTCATGGATGCGCGGGTCGGCGGCCGCCAGATCCTTGATGATCTGCATCGCCCGGTCCGCGTCATCCTCATAGTCGATGCCGAAGGTGAGATCGACCCGGCGGTTCTTGTGATGGGAATAGTTCGTGATAATCGTGCCCCATGCCTTGCCGTTCGGCATGACGATCTGGACGTTGTCAGGCGTGGCCAGTTCGGTGACAAACAGATTGATGTCTTGCACGGTGCCCGCCGTGCCGCCGATATCGACATACTGGCCGATCTTGTAGGGGCGGAACAGCACCAGCATGAAACCGGCGGCGAGATCGCTTAGCGTGTTCTGCAGCGCCAGGCCGATCGCCAGTGTCGCGGCGCCGAGCACGGCCACGAGACTGGTCGCGGAAATGCCGAACAGCCCGAGCACGGCGATTAGCACCACCAGCAGGATGACCCACTTGACAACACTGGCGACGAAATTGCCAATCGTCACGTCAAGGTTCGGATGGCTGGCAATACGGCGGCTGACCATGCTGCTCAGTGCGCCGGCCACCATCCAGCCCACGACCAGGACAACCAGCGCCTTAATGGCTGTGAATATGAACGGTCCGAGTGCGCCAAATTGTTCCGAAAGAGCTTCCATCTCACAAATCTCCTTAACCGAATGAATTTGCCGGGAACTTGCCTAATGGGTCCGGATTTCGCAAGCCGTTGTTGACTTCACATGGGTTTTCGCTGGCCGCATGGCCGTTTTATCCGCAAGGTTTTCATGTCCCCGCGGCCGCGAATGTCTTAATCGCTGTCAAGCTCTCTCCGATGCGCCTCAGCCAGCTCCGCCATGCTGTTGAACACGAAATCGCAGTGCGGACGTCCGCCGGGGTCCATGGTCGCGCCGAAGCCCTCCTGATCGTGACGGCGATAGATCCAGCAATTCGCCAGCCCGAACGCCCTGGCCTGCACGTGATCGTGGAACAGACTCTCGGCAGTGTGGAGGATCTCGTCCCGCGCCACGCCCAGCCGGGTCATGTTTGCGATCATGTACTCGAAATTGCGCGGCGACGGTTTGTAAGAGCCGATGTCTTCGGCGGTGTAGACCGCGTCGAAGGTGACGCCGAGCTTCTCATTGCTGTGACGAAAGCTGTCATTATCGACGTTGGACAGCACCACGAGCTTGAAATGCTTTTTGAGATAGCGCAACGCCTCTTGCGTGTCCGGAAAGGCTGGCCAGTCCCGCACACTGCGGCCATAGGCCAGCGCGTCCTCCCAGGCCGCGCGCACGCCCCACTCCTCGGCTAGGCGCTTATAGACCACCGCGAGCAGGCGGTCGTATCGCATGTGTGGGGTTTGCGCCTGCGCGCTGGACTCGTGATGGGCATGCGCCTGCAAAATCACGTTGCGCGTGAGCGTTCCGCCGAGGCGGTCGGTCAGCGGGCGCAAGCCAGCGATCATGCCGCTCTCCCAGTCGATCAACGTGCCGTAAACATCGAATGTCAGAGCTTGAAAAGTTCGGATTGTCATGTGGCGATTTGACCTCTTCAGCAGTTTAAAAATGCGATTTTCCAGTTCGTTAACTCGCTGCGGTCCGATGCCGCCCGCTTGACCATTATGTACCTTTCCCGCAAACTTTTTAGTGTCGGCGGTGGGGAGGAACAAAAAGATGTCTAACATTGTTGCCAAGAGAACCGTGTTCTTCACATCGGTTGGTCACTAGGAGGAGAGGAGCATGACGAAAGACAATAAGGAACGCGGGATTTGCGAGCTTTATGAGCAGGATCCCGAGCGCGCCGACTGGTTGCTTTTCGGTCGCAAGGCCTTTGCAGATCGGCGCGGTTTCCTGCGCGGCGCGGGGCTGGCCACGATGGCCGGCGTTGTTGGCGCGACGATCCCGTTCCACCGCAATATGCCCGGAGGACTGATCCCTGCTGCCCTGGCTGAGGAGACCGACGGCTTTACCATCGAGGGCAAGGACGGTCTGACGGTCCTGAACGACCGTCCGGTCAACGCGGAGACCCCCGCGCATCTGCTCGACGACGACATCACGCCGACCGCACGGCACTTCATCCGCAACAACGGCATCCCGCCCGAAAGCACCTCAGCCGAGGGGTGGAGTCTGACGGTCGACGGTCTGGTCAACAACCCGATGGAGATGTCCATTAACGAGTTAAAGGACCGCTTCGAGGTTGTCCGCATGGCGCTGCAACTGGAATGCGGCGGCAACGGCCGCGCGGCCTTTAACCCGCCGGCGAGCGGCAACCAGTGGACCGTGGGCGCGGTCGCCAATTCGGAGTGGACCGGCGTGCGGTTGCGCGATGTGCTCATGGCGGCTGGTGTTCAGCCGGAAGCTGTCTACACCGCGCATTATGGGGCCGACTCGCACCTATCGGGCGATCCGGCGAAGAACGCTGTCTCCCGCGGTATGCCGATCTGGAAGGCGATGGACCCGGATACGATCATCGCGTTCGAGCAGAACGGCGCTCCGATCCATCCGCAGAACGGCGCGCCGCTGCGCCTTGTCGCGCCGGGCTGGCCGGGCTCGACCTCGCAGAAGTGGCTCACCCGCATCTGGATCCGCGACCAGGTCCACGATGGGCAGAAGATGGGGCCGCGCAGCTATCGCACGCCGCGCTACCCTGTCGCGCCGGGCGAGGAAGTGCCGGACGAGGCGTTCCAGATCATCGAGTCCATGCCGGTCAAGTCGCTCATCACCTCGCCGAAGAGCGGGCATGTCCTGCCGGTCGACCACCGTTCGCTCGAAGTGCGCGGCCATGCCTGGGCCGGCGACGAGATGGTCACGGCGGTCGATCTGTCGACCGACTTTGGCGCGACCTGGCAGCCGGCCCAACTGATGCCGCCGCAGAACAGCCATGCCTGGCAGACCTGGCGGGCGCAGCTTAGCTTCCCGACGAAGGGCTATTACGAAATCTGGGCCCGCGCGACGGACACGAAGGGCCGGATGCAGCCGTTCACGGTCAACTGGAATCCGAAAGGCTACCTCAACAACTCGATGCACCGTATCGCGGTGCGCGTGGAGGTTTAATGGGAACTGCGTTGCGGCGGGTATTGCTCGCCCTGATGATCGGCCTCGGCGGGACTTTTCCCGCCGCGGCCCAAGACGATTACGACGCCCTTCCGGAGGGTGAGAACAAGGACCTCGTCTACGGTGTTTGCAGCGGCTGCCACTCCATTAAGCTTGTTATGCAGCAGGGCATGACCCGCAAGAAGTGGGACAAGACCCTCGACTGGATGTACGAGCAGCAGGGTATGCCGCCTCTGGATGCCAAGACGGAGTCCCAGGTGCTCGACTACCTGGCGCAGCACTTCAACGTCGAGAAGCAGCAGAAGGAAGACGGCAGCCCGGCGGGGCCAAGTCCGTTCGGCACGGTCAGGCCGCTGATGCCGCCGCAATAGCCGTCTCCACAGGCGCGGCGGCGCATCGGCCGCGCCGGTTCTCCATCCCAACACCGACGACGCCGGGGTCACACGCCTTGCGGTTGCGCCCTGAGCCGGACCCCCGGTTCGGGGCGTATCGTCATGTGCATCACCGGGGTTGGCGGCGGCCCGGCCGGCGTGAAATTGAAGCGCGCCAAGAGCGTCGTCAGAATGATCTGCGCCTGCATCATGGCGAAGTTCGCGCCGACGCACACGCGCGGCCCCG
>CAYXPZ010000128.1:0-4429 GCA_964466965.1 uncultured Hyphomicrobiaceae bacterium | reverse complement strand
ACGCCGGTGCTGGAAGAGCTCGACTTCCCGACCATGGAACTTTATGCGATGCCGGCGGCGTCGCAGACGCTTCTGGATGATTCCGCTGTCGATATCGAGGCGTGGATTGCTGATGAGGTGCGCATTGCGTTCGCCGCGCAGGAGAACACAGCGTTCGTCAGCGGCAACGGCACTGACAAGCCGAAGGGCTTTCTCGACTATACACAAGTTGCGGACGCATCATGGGCGTGGGAGTCGATCGGTTACATCGCGACCGGCAAGGACGCCGACTTCGCGGATACCGATCCCGAACACGCATTGTTCGACCTGATATACACGCTCAACGCCGGGTATCGCGGTAATGCTCACTGGGTGATGAACCGCTTCACCCAGGCTGAAGTGCGCAAGATCAAGGACGGCGACGGCAACTATATCTGGCAGCCGGCCACCGAGGCGGGCGCGCGCCCGATGATGCTTGGCTTCCCGATCGTCGAGACCGAGGATATGCCGAGTATCGGCTCGGACGAGACCGCGATAGCGTTCGGCGACTTCCAGCGCGGCTATCTCGTGGTCGACCGGATCGGCATCCGTGTCCTGCGCGATCCGTTCTCCTCCAAGCCCTACGTGCTGTTCTATACCACCAAGCGCGTCGGCGGCGGGGTGCAGGACTTCGGCGCGATCAAGCTGCTGAAGTTTGGCGTGTCTTAGAGCGTTCTCCGCTGGAATCGCATCTGTTGGCCCTGTTCTTGCGACCCCGCAGTCATCCCGGGCGCTGCGCAGCACGAAGTGATGCGTTGCTGAGCCGCGATCGGGATGCGAACAGCCGCGAACGATCCCGTGTCTGCCCCGCAGGATTGCATCTCGCGGCGCGCACGGGAGGCCATCCGGTACCCCGACCGGCGGCTCAGCGCTTAGCGCCGTGTCCGGCCCACGCCTGCCCCGGACCACGATCTGGGGGGTGTGGGCCGAAAGTTTTGGATCCGCGCACGGGATGGCAGCAGGGCCTCGCGGGTATTTTCTCAAACGATAGGTGAGCCATGCCGCTTGTGCTAACGACAGCCGCCGAGCGCGAGCCGGTCAGTCTGGACGAGGCAAAGCGTTATTTGCGCGTCGAGAGCGCGGTCGAGGATCCTGTGGTTGCAAGCCTGGTTCTTGCTGCGCGGCTGCACATAGAGGGCGCGCTCGATATCGCCATGCTGACTCAGAGCTGGTCGCTATTTCTTGATTGCTGGCCCGAGGATGGACGCGTTGATATTCCGCTTGGTCCGTTGAGCAGCGTCGATTCGGTCAAGGTTTACGGCGCCGATGAGGTCGCGCAGACGGTTTCGCCGACCACGTATGTGGTTGATCTATCGTCCCTCAGGCCACGTCTGATCCGCAACGCCGGCGCCGTCTGGCCGACGCCGGGCCTATCGGCCAACGGGATCGAGATTGCCGTGACGGCCGGCTACGGAGACACGCCGGATCAAGTGCCTGCCCCGATACGCCAAGCCATGCTGATGCTAGTTGCCCACTGGTATGAGCAGCGCGAGCCGGTTGCCTTCGATCGGCCCGATGAGCTGCCGCACGGCGTGGCCGACCTTCTGAAGCCCTACCGGCAGGTGCGCCTATGAGCGTGCGCATTGGAGCTTTGCGCCACCGTGTCGTGCTGGAACGGCCCGCGCGCGAGAGCGACGGCGGCGGCGGCGCGGCCGAGACGTGGGAGGCGGTGGCCGACCTCTGGGCGATGCTCGAACCGCGTTCCGGCAAGGAAGCCGTCGAAGCTGACCGCCTGTCCGGCAGCCGCAAGGTCGATGTCACGATCCGCTACCGCGAAGACGTCGCGCCGCAGATGCGTTTTCGCTTCGGCGATCGCGTGCTCGATATCCGCGCGGTGCTTGACGAGGACGGCCGCCGCCGCTTTCTGAAATGCGCGTGCGAGGAGCGTGATCTGTGAAGGCTTCAGTGACATCGCGGGGCAGGGGCCTGCGCGGCCTCTCGCGCGCCTTGGACGAGACCGAAGTCATCGACGACGCGCTGCGCTCCAGCGCGCAAGAGGTAGCAGCCGAAGCCCGCGAGGGGCTTGAGCGCGATGGTGGTCCGGGTACGCGGGCGCTGGCCAATTCGCTGGTGGTTCGGCGTGGCTCACTGCCGCTGAGTTACCGGGTTGTTTCGCTTGCCCCGCGCGCGTGGTTCCGCGAATTCGGCTCATTGTCGCGCGCCCAGCAGCCCTGGCTGCGCCCTGCGCTCGAACGCGCGCGAGCCGCCATTGTCCGGCGCATCGGTCAGGCCGTGCGCCGCGCCGTCTCGCGCCGCCGCTGACGCGACGTCATTGCGCCTTTGGCGTCATCCCGTGCGCGGCGCGGGACGAAGTCACGCGGCGCAGACACGGGATCGCTCTTGGCGGGTTGCTTCCGGTCCCGGATCAGCGGCGCAGCGATTCATCGCTGCGCCGCGTCCGGGAGACAACTGATGTGAGCACATCTGGAGACAATCATGAGCAGCTGGGCCTTGCAACGCGAGGTGTATGCCACGCTCGCGAACGATACGGCTGTTGCGGCGCTACTCGGCGGCGCGCGCATCTTCGATGATGTTCCGCAGGACACGCCGTTTCCGTTCATCACGCTCGGGACGGCGTCCGTCAGCGACTGGAGTACAGGCACGGAGCCAGGGTTGGAACACCGCCTCGATGTGCATGTCTGGTCGCGCTACGCGGGAAAGCGCCAGGTATACGAGGTGATCGACGCGGTGCGCGCGGTGCTGCACGACGCAGCGCTGAGCCTGAACGGCGCGCAACTCGTCAATCTGCGCTGCCAATCCTTCGAGGTGCGCCGCGACGAAGACGGCGAAACCTATCATGGCGTGGCTCGATTCCGCGCCGTCACCGAGCCTGCTTGATCCAGAAAAGGAGACGCCCATGAGCGCCCAGAAGGGCAAGGATTTGCTTTTGAAGGTCGATAGCGACGGCGCCGGGACCTTCATCACCGTGGCGGGGTTGCGTGCGCGCACGCTCGCCTTCAACGCCGCAACCGTCGATATCACGAACACTGAATCCGCGGGTGAATGGCGCGAACTGCTCGCAGGCGCGGGCATCAAGACCGCGCGCATATCGGGTAACGGCGTGTTCAAGGACGCCCCGTCAGACGAGACTGTGCGCGGCTACTTCTTCGCGGGCGAACAAGCGAACTGGCAGGTAATCGTGCCCGATTTTGGTACCATCGAAGGACCGTTTCAGGTGACGACGCTGGAATATGCTGGCCAGCATGACGGCGAGATGAATTTCGAGCTATCGCTAGAGTCGGCGGGCCAACTCAGCTTTATGGCAGGGTAATATGGTCAACCCCTATCGCGGCGAAATCGAAGCCGTGCTCGGAGGGCGGCCCTTCACGCTGTGCCTGACACTTGGCGCGCTGGCCGAATTGGAGCACGCGTTCGATGAAACTGACATGCTTGCGCTGGCGGAGCGGTTCCAGAGCGGGCGGATCAGCGCTGGCGATGCCCTCAAGATCATCGGCGCGGGGCTGCGCGGCGCTGGCCACGACATGCGCGACGAGGAGGTTGCGTCACTTTCGGCGTCTGGCGGCGCGGCCGGCTACGTCGAAATCGTCGCGCGGCTGTTGAATGCGACCTTCGGCCCGGTGCAGAGCGCGGATGAGCGATAAGGCGCGCCCGTTTCCCTGGGTGGAGGCGATGGCCATTGGGCTTGGTGTGTTGCGCCTGTCGCCGCGCGACTTCTGGGCGATGACGCCGATCGAGCTGGGCCGCGCGATTAACGGCCTAACAGGTGGTACGCCGATGCGGCCTATGACCCGCGCCGGCCTCCAGGCCCTGATTGCCCGTTTCCCCGACCGAGGATCACATGACTGAAACAGTTGCCAATCTGGCCGTCGAAGTCTCGGCGCGAACGGACGACGCGCGGGCAAGGCTCCAGGAGCTGGAAACGCTCGGTGAGCGCTTTGCCGGGCGCTTGAGCAGATCATTTGAGGAGGTCGCGCTTGACGGGGAGGGACTGCGCGGTGTGCTGCAAAACTTGGCGCTTGATCTATCGCGTCTGGCGTTACGCTCCGCTTTCGCGCCGCTAGAGACGGCGTTCGCTAGTGCTTTTGCGGGGTTGGCGGGCGGCGTGCAGCCCTTTGGCGGCGGTGGCGTGGTCCAGCGCGCGATGCCGGTTCCCTTCGCCGATGGCGGCGTTATCAGTGCGCCCGTGGCGTTTCCCCTGCGCGGCGGTCGCACGGGCGTGGCGGGCGAAGCCGGCCCGGAAGCGATCTTGCCGCTGGCGCGCGGGCGCGACGGGCGGCTCGGCGTGCAGGCTGAAGGTGGCGGCGGCGTAATCAACATCTCGGTCAACATCTCCACGCCCGACATCGAGGGCTTCCGGCGCAATCGCGGCGAGATTGGCGCGCAGATCGCGCGGGCGGCCTCGCGTGGCCAGCGGAACTTGTGATGTTTTTTAGCTGTCCGGGCCACATCC
>CAYXPZ010000127.1:0-4530 GCA_964466965.1 uncultured Hyphomicrobiaceae bacterium | reverse complement strand
AGTTCAAGGCCGAGGCCTACATCCTGACCAAAGAAGAGGGTGGCCGCCACACGCCGTTCTTCACCAACTACCGCCCGCAGTTCTACTTCCGTACGACCGACGTGACCGGGGTCGTGACGTTGCCGGCAGACAAAGAAATGGTGATGCCTGGTGACAATGTGGAAATGGAAGTGCACCTGATCGTTCCGATCGCCATGGAGCAGAAGCTGCGTTTCGCGATCCGCGAGGGTGGCCGCACGGTTGGTGCAGGTGTCGTCGCGGACATCATCGAGTAACCGTCTACTGTGGTGCGTAGCAAGAGCGCCTCGACCATACAGGGGCGCTCTTCTTTTTAAGGTGAGCCAATATGCAAGGCCAGAATATCCGTATCCGGTTGAAGGCATTCGACCACCGGATCCTCGACACCTCGACGCGCGAGATCGTCAATACCGCGCGGCGCACGGGCGCGGATGTTCGCGGGCCGATACCGCTGCCCACGCGCATCGAACGGTTCACCGTCAACCGTTCGCCGCACGTCAATAAGAAGAGCCGCGAGCAGTTCGAGATGCGCACCCATAAGAGGCTGATCGACATCGTCGATCCGACGCCGCAGACGGTCGATGCGCTGATGAAGCTCGATCTTGCCGCGGGCGTCGATGTGGAGATCAAGCTGTAAGGCGTCCGCCGCGGGCGAGCCGGCTTTCACGCCCTAACGGACGACAAGAGGATTGAAATCATGCGCTCAGGTGTGATCGCGCAGAAACTGGGAATGACACGGATCTTTGATGAAAACGGCGTCCATACGCCGGTGACCGTGTTGCGTCTGGATAATTGCCAGGTCGTCGCCCAGCGCGTGAACGAAAAAAACGGCTACTGCGCGCTGCAGCTCGGGGCAGGCTTGGCCAAGGTCAAGAATGTTCCGCGCGCTGAGCGCGGCCATTTCGCGGTGGCCAATGTCGAGCCGAAGCGCAAGGTGGCCGAATTCACCGTGAGCCCGGAGAACCTGATCGAGGTTGGCGCGGAAATAACGGCCGATCATTTCGTCGAGGGCCAGTTCGTCGATGCCACAGGCATCAGCATCGGCAAGGGCTTCGCCGGCGCTATGAAGCGGCACAATTTCCGCGGCTTGGAGATGACTCATGGCGTCTCGGTCTCGCATCGCTCTCACGGCTCGACCGGCCAGATGCAGGACCCGGGTAAGGTGTTCAAGGGCAAGAAGATGGCTGGACACCTGGGCAACGAGCGCGTCACGACGCAGAACCTTCGTGTCGTGAAAGTAGATGTGGCGCGCGGGTTGGTCTTGGTGTGCGGCTCGGTGCCCGGCGCGAAAGGCGGCTGGGTAATGTTGCGCGACGCTGTGAAAAAGGCGCTGCCTGAGGATGCGCCGACGCCGGGCGCGTTCCGGATGCCGGGCGAAGGCACGGGCGCCGCCGCAGACGACGCCGCGCAGCAAGCCGAGGCGAGTGAGGGATAATCCATGAAAGTGGACGTAAGAACGCTTGACGCTAAGAAGGCCGGTTCGGTTGATCTCGACGAGAGCCTGTTCGGCCTTGAACCGCGTGCGGATATCCTTCACCGGATGGTGCGTTATCAGTTGGCCAAGCGTCAGCGCGGAACGCATCACGCTAAGGGCCGTACCGAGGTTGCCGGGACTGGCGCGAAGATGTACCGGCAGAAGGGTACCGGACGTGCGCGCCACGGGGATAAGAAGGCGCCGCAGTTCCGCGGCGGCGGCAAGGCGTTCGGGCCGCAGCCGCGCAGCCACGCCATCGATCTGCCCAAGAAGGTGCGGGCGCTGGCGATGCGCCATGCGCTGTCTTCCAAGGCGCAGACCGACACGCTGCTGGTTCTTGACCGTGCCGAAGTCGACGCGCCGAAGACCAAAGATCTGCATGCGAAGCTGGAGAAACTCGGGCTCGCGAGCGCGCTGATCGTCTCGGGCGGCGAGGTGCAGGACGCGTTCGCCAAGGCGGCGCGCAACATCCCCAATATCGATGTGCTGCCGGTGCAGGGGCTGAACGTTTACGACATTCTGCGCCGGGACAATCTGGTGCTGACCAAAGACGCGATTGCGGCCTTGGAGGCGCGTTTCAAATGAGGGAAACGGAACTTTACGACATTATCGTCGCGCCGGTGATCACTGAAAAGTCGACGCTGGCATCGGAAAACAATCAGGTGATCTTCAAGGTCGCGCCGCATGCGACGAAACCGCAGATCAAAGAAGCGGTCGAGCGGTTGTTTAATGTGAAGGTCAAGGCCGTGAATACGCTCAACCGCAAGGGCAAGCTTAAGCGGTTCCGCGGAATAAAAGGCCGGCAGAACAACGTGAAGAAGGCGACGGTGACGCTGCAAGAAGGCAGCAGCATCGACGTGACGACGGGGCTTTAAGCCGGAAGAGAGCAAACGTCATGGCACTGAAGACATACAATCCGACTTCGGCCGGCCGCCGCGAGCTGATCCTGGTGGACCGCAGCCAGCTATGGCGCGGAAAGCCCGTGAAGCAGCTCACCGAAGGTCTGAGCAAAAAAGCCGGACGCAACAACAAGGGCCGCATCACCGCGCGCCGCCGTGGCGGCGGGCACAAGCGCGCCTACCGTCTGGTGGATTTCAAGCGCCGCAAGGTGGACGTGCCCGCCAGTGTCGAGCGCATCGAATACGATCCGAATCGTACAGGTTTCATCGCGCTGATCCGCTATGAGGACGGTGAGCAATCCTACATCATCGCGCCGCAGCGTCTGGGTGTAGGCGACAAGGTCATTTCGGCTGATAAGGCGGACATCAAACCGGGCAACGCGATGCCGCTGGCCAACATGCCGATCGGCACCATTGTCCACAACGTGGAGATGAAGCCGGAGAAGGGCGGGCAGATTGCGCGCGCAGCCGGATCATATGTGCAGTTGGTCGGGCGCGATGGCGGCTTTGCGATCCTGAAGCTTAAATCCGGTGAAACCCGCATGGTGCACGGCGCGTGCCGGGCCACCGTGGGCGCGGTATCGAATCCGGACAACATCAACGAACAGCTTGGCAAGGCAGGACGCAAGCGCTGGCTGGGCAAGCGCCCGGCAGTGCGCGGCGTGGCAATGAACCCGGTGGACCACCCGCTGGGCGGCGGCGAGGGGCGCAGCTCTGGCGGTCGCCACCCGGTGACTCCGTGGGGCAAACCAACGAAGGGCAAGCGCACGCGGTCCAATAAGGAAACCGACCGCTATATCCTGCGCAGCCGTCACATGAAGAAGAAGCGCTAGGGAAAACCATGGCACGTTCCGTTTGGAAAGGTCCGTTCGTCGACAGCTTTCTGCTTAAGAAGGCGGACGCCGCGCGGGAAAAAGGATCAAGCGCGGTCATCAAGATTTGGAGCCGGCGCTCGACGATCCTGCCGCAGTTCGTCGGTCTGACCTTCGGCGTCTATAACGGGCAGAAGCACATCCCGGTGCTGGTGACCGAGGACATGGTCGGCCACAAGTTTGGCGAATTCGCCCCCACGCGCACTTATTACGGGCACAACGTGGATAAGAAGGCGAGGAGGAGATAAGGCCATGGGCAAGGTCAAGAGCGAGAGGCAGCTGGCGGAAAACGAGGCGCAGGCGGTTACACGCAACCTACGCGTCAGCCCGCAAAAGCTGAACCTCGTCGCGGCTTCGATCCGCGGAAAGCCGGTGGAAACCGCGCTCGCCGACCTGACGTTCTCGCGCAAGCGCATCGCTGCTGATGTCAAGAAGACGCTGGAATCGGCTGTGGCGAATGCGGAGAACAACCATGACCTCGACGTCGACCAGCTCGTCGTCAAAGAGGCCTATGTCGGCAAGGGGCTGGTGATGAAGCGTTGGCGCCCGCGCGCCCGCGGCCGCATCGGGCGGATTATGAAGCCGTTCTCGCGCCTGACGGTGGTGGTGAGAGAAGCCGAGGAGCAAGCGTAATGGGACAGAAGATCAATCCGATCGGCTTCCGGGTCGGCATCAATCGCACCTGGGATTCGCGCTGGTTTGCCGATGATGCCGAGTACGGCCGCCTGCTCCTGGAGGACATGGAGCTACGCAAGCACATCCTGAAGAACCAGCGCCAGGCCGGAATCTCGAAGGTGGTGATTGAGCGCCCGCACAAAAAATGCCGCGTTACGGTTCATGCCGCGCGGCCGGGCATTCTGATCGGCAAGAAAGGCGCGGATATCGAGAAGCTGCGCGGGCAACTGGCGCGGATGACGGACTCTGAGGTGTTTCTTAACATCGTGGAGATCCGCAAGCCGGAGATCGACGCGACGCTGGTCGCCGAGGGGATCGCGCAGCAGCTTGAGCGCCGTGTCGCGTTCCGCCGTGCGATGAAGCGTGCGGTGCAATCGGCCATGCGCCTTGGCGCGGAAGGCATCCGCATCAACTGTGCAGGCCGTCTGGGCGGGGCGGAAATCGCGCGTACGGAGTGGTATCGCGAGGGGCGCGTGCCGCTGCACACACTGCGCGCCAACATTGATTACGGGCAGGCCGAAGCGCGGACCGCTTACGGGATCATCGGCATCAAGGTCTGGATCTTCAAAGGCGAGATCATGGAGCATGACCC
>CAYXPZ010000126.1:0-4548 GCA_964466965.1 uncultured Hyphomicrobiaceae bacterium | reverse complement strand
CCGTTTACGGCCATTAGGGCCCGCTCTTCATCCGCATGGCTTGGCACAGCGCCGGCACCTATCGGACTGGCGACGGCCGCGGTGGGGCCTCCTCGGGCACCCAGCGCTTTGCGCCGCTCAACAGCTGGCCGGATAACGGCAATCTCGACAAGGCCCGCCGCCTTCTTTGGCCGATCAAGCAGAAATACGGCAACAAGATTTCTTGGGCTGACCTAATGGTTTTGGCCGGCAATGTCGCGATGGAGTCGATGGGCTTCAAAACGTTTGGCTTCGCCGGCGGGCGCGAAGATGTCTGGGAGCCGGAAGAAGACATTTATTGGGGACCGGAAAGCGAATGGCTCGGTGACAAGCGCTATAGCGGCGACCGCGACTTGGCCAACCCCCTGGCCGCGGTGCAGATGGGTCTGATCTATGTCAACCCGGAAGGCCCGAACGGCGAGCCTGACCCGCTGAAAGCGGCGCACGACATTCGCGAGACCTTCGCGCGCATGGCGATGAATGATTATGAGACCGTCGCATTGATCGCCGGCGGGCACACCTTTGGCAAATGCCACGGCGCGGGCGATGCCGCGCTGATGGGACCTGAGCCGGAGGCTGCGCCGATCGAAGAAATGGGCCTCGGCTGGAAGAGCACCCATCGCAGCGGTAAAGGCCGCGATACCATCACCAGCGGGCTGGAAGGGGCCTGGACGCCGACGCCAACGAGCTGGGACATGAGCTACTTCGACATGCTCTTTAACTATGAGTATGAGCTGACGAAGAGCCCGGCGGGCGCCTGGCAGTGGACGCCAAAGAACGTCGATGAGAAGGACCTCGCGCCGGATGCGGAAGATCCGTCGAAGCGCGTTCCGACGATGATGGCAACCACGGACCTGTCGCTGAAGATGGACCCGGCCTATGAGCCGATCACACGCCATTTCCACAAAAACCCGGAAGAGTTCGCCGACGCCTTCGCCCGGGCATGGTTCAAGTTGACCCATCGCGATATGGGGCCGAAAGCGCGCTATCTCGGGCCGGACGTGCCGGCGGAAGATCTGATCTGGCAAGACCCGGTGCCGGCTGTCGATCACGATCTCATCGATGCGCAGGACATCAACGAGCTCAAGGCAAAGATCCTCGCCTCCGGCCTTTCAGTGCCAGAGTTGGTCTACACGGCATGGTCGGCGGCTTCCACCTTCCGCGGCTCGGACAAGCGCGGCGGCGCCAATGGCGCGCGCATCCGCCTCAGCCCCCAGAAGGATTGGTCCGTCAACCAGCCCGAACAGCTCGCGAAGGTGCTGGACACGCTAGAGGGCATCCAAACGGCCTTCAACGAAGCGCAAAGCGGCGGCAAGCGGGTGTCGCTCGCCGACCTGATCGTCCTCGGCGGTTGCGCCGCAGTCGAAAAGGCCGCCAGAGACGCCGGTCACAACGTGGAGGTGCCCTTCTCGCCGGGGCGCACCGATGCCACCCAGGATCAGACCGACGTCGAATCCTTCGCCGTGCTGGAGCCGATCGCAGACGGGTTCCGCAACTACCAGGAAGGCGGCCATAGCGTTTCAGCCGAGGAGATGCTGATCGATAAGGCGCAGCTCCTCACACTGACCGCGCCAGAAATGACGGTACTCGTTGGCGGCATGCGGGCGTTGAACGCGAACTACGGGGGGTCGAAGCATGGCGTCTTCACCACTCGGCCGGGAACGCTTACCAATGACTTCTTCGTCAACTTGGTCGACATGGGCACCGAGTGGACGCCGACCTCGGACCAGGAGGACGAATTTGAAGGCCGCGACCGCGTGACCGGTGAGGTGAAGTGGACCGGCACCCGCGTTGACCTGGTGTTCGGCTCGAACTCCCAGCTCCGGGCGATCGCCGAGGTCTATGGCCAGGACGACGCGCAAGAGAAGTTCGTCCATGACTTCGCCGCAGCCTGGGCCAAGGTGATGAACGCCGACCGCTTCGACTTAGCCTGATGGCGGAAAAACGGCTCCTGTACGGATCGTCTGCCGGGAGCCTGCAAATCATGTCGATCGTGCGGCCTTATGCAGGCCGCACGAGAGGTCGCGGCTCTTTATAGCGCATAGGGGAACCCGCCTTGCCAACTCTTAAAGGCTTCGGACCCGTGTGCAATTCTGGTTAAATGTTCAGGTTGTCGCGCCACAGTGATCCGCAGACGAAAGCTGTGCTTCGGAGACAACCGACCGGGGGCCGGTCACGCTAACACGTGTCGATTATAGCGCCCAAAGAACGCGTGCGACGACTTAGCCAGCGAAAGCGCCATCTTAGCGCCTGTTCAGTGGTTCGGACCTCATTTAACAGGCTCTAAGTTATGGTTAAATCGCGCGTCTGCCCCTTCACGCCGGGATGCGGCTTCGGACGCAAAACCGGATGCCAGCTTTGATGAAAGTGCTCTAGATTTGAGCGCCAGCTATCAGCAACATCTAATAAATTTACGCGCTCTCACATTGAATGCAAGTCCACTATCAAAGTTATTCCTCAGTAAGTATTTTTCGATTTTCATGTTTTTCTAATATTATTATGTAAATAATCATCACTATCTTGATATTATTAGACCTGATTGCGCTATTACGAACTAATATTTTCTCATTTGATCATAATTTCAGCGTCATCCATAGCGTATTATCTTGTTTTGTTGCTCTCTGGACATGTTTTTTCGTTTTGCCACCCTATCGAGATGTATGTAACTTGATTTTCTTTGGTCGCTGCTGGGAATTTTCTGAATAAGCTGAGCAACGCGTTCATACGACAGGCGGTCGTGCTTGAATTCCATAATCATGTGGTCGATCACGGCCTCAACGAAACTGTCGATTTGCAAATCCTTTATGGACTGACGAGCCCGCATTTTTTCCATGCGGCCGTTTGCGCGGCGCGCTATGAGGAAGGCGAGAATTGAGATACCAAGCGCCAAAACGTTTATGTAGATCATTACGCGGATCCGTTACTGCTGCTACGGCGTGTGAGGGCACCAGACTTTGTCGCTGCTGCGGGTTTCCACATTGCGATCACCACATCCCAGCTCTGCAAGGCCGTGAAGAGAACGCCTGCGCAGCGTGGGTCGACCAGACGCCAGCGGGGCGCCAAACGGAGTGGCAGGGAACACAACGCCTTAGCCGCAGCCATAATTGGGCTTCGTTCACCTCGATCAAGCGATCTTTGCTTTGATATCAATCTGTATAGCGCAATGCAATTATAAATTGCATTTTCTTATTAGTGCACGTTAAAGATGTCGTATCAGCAAACTTGTGTCATTTCGATGCGGCCCTGCACTCAAGCCGTTCGAGTGTCGAGCCCGCTGTGCTCGCAGCGCGAACTTGCATAAAAACTATTGATTCTTCTTTTGCAAATTAAGACGACAAAGGCGAACGGCAACGCTCTACCGCCGGAATGAGAAAATTGCGCCACACATTCGGCCAACTAACTCAAAATAAATACAAAACGCAAGGCGTGTTGCTTATGTAGGTTAGAGCGGTCTGTCTGGAAGAGGCTCACACACTTCGCGCGATTAAGTTGTCGACTCTGGTAGGTTATCCAGATCGTCGATATACCACTTCTCCGCTTCAACAACTGCTGGATTCTCTCCGTTCTCGTAAATCCAGCTGTCGACGGCGTAGCGTTGCCCGCTCTCGTTCTCGACCAGCACGGCTGTCCAGTGCGGCCAATACTGGGTGCCTTGCAGGATGTTGCCTTTTGAGAACGGCCTGGCGACCCGATGATGTTTCAGCAGATTATTGTGCTGCATCACCAGCAGATAGCTAGTGGTGTTGGTCGCCTCGTCGACGCAATCCTGTTGGCTCGGATCGCCGGAACCTCTGAAATCCATACCAGGCCGATCGGCATGCGTTCCGATCTCCTTGCCAACATGCTTTTCCATCCAGGCGATCGCATAAGCAATCCCGCGACGCTCTTCGTGTGGGGTGTCGGATCTTTTTGTTTGGTTGATGATGCCGCGAATTTTGGCAATGTCAGCGCTGGTAAAGCGGATCTTGCTCTGTTCCTGGCAGCCATAAGCGCTGCACACCCAAACCGTGTTGCCGCGCGGCGGAATGCTCCGGAACTCGTTGTAGTGCAACGTCGGCGACCCCGTGCGCTCGTAAGTGCACCCGGAAAGAAAGACAGCGGCAGCAGCGGCAAGCAAAAGATGGCGCATCTTCAGTCCGTGAGATTGTGAGCAACAGGGTGCGAGCGGCTTCATAACCTCTGTCACATATAGCAGCGTCCCCGTATCGCGGAAATTGACAGACTTGTGAGAGTCCGGCGATTTGGGTGAGTTGTCACCGCGCCGCCACAGTCCCGGCAGGTTGCTTAAGGCGAATGGCATAATTACTGTCGAGGCTATGATGACACGAGACATTAGCGCCACTCACATCATTGGAGGGGGGCTGGCCGGATCCGAGGCCGCGTGGCAGGCGGCGCAGGCCGGCGTGCCGGTGATCCTGCACGAAATGCGCCCCATGCGCGAGACCGACGCGCACAAGACCGACGGGCTGGCCGAGCTGGTCTGCTCGAACTCGTTCCGCTCCGACGACGCGCAGACAAACGCAGTCGGCC
>CAYXPZ010000125.1:0-4583 GCA_964466965.1 uncultured Hyphomicrobiaceae bacterium | reverse complement strand
CAGCGTGCGCACCACATTCGCACCGTCGAGAACGTCGATCTCGTAGGCTTCCGATGCCTCATTGAGCGGCACAACATCCTGTTCCCAGCTATCCCCATTCGCGCGCGTGCGCCTGATCCAGGAGATGGTGAGATCGCCCGCACCGTCGCGGCTGCCCGCCACATGCACCGGCGAAAACGGCTTGAGCCCGCGCCCGGTGAACGCCTTGTTGATGGTGGTGTAGGTGTCGTCGTCAATCGCCACCGGCGACGGCCCATAACGCCAGTTGAACGGCAAGGCGATCTGGTCCTGCTGCATGGCGACCTGGCGCTGGCGGCCATCAAGCAGCACCACGCGCGCGCCGCTGGCGACCGGATCGGCGAGCGCATCCTCGGTGCCGAACTGGCCGCGCAACAGCGCGCTGATGTCATAAACCCCGGTCGAGACAAGCTGGACGTCGCGGAACTGCAACACCTCCCAATTGCCGTTCGCGCCCTCAACAGCCAGCGTGTTCGCCCCCTCGAAAAGCTGCAACTCGGTGACGCTGGCCAGCTCCACGGTGGTGTTGAAGATGCGGATGCGCAGCACATTGCCGAAGTCAAACCGCGAGGTTGGCCCGGAGAACAGGTCGAACTCGGTCTCGCCCAGATTGGCCGGCGATGTCAGTTGCCGGTTGAGCTTGAAGCCAGAAACATCCGGCGAGCGGAAGATACTCACCCCGCCCCACGGCTTGCCATAAGCGGCCACCGTGCCCGCATAAGGCACCTCATCGCCAAAGATGATCGGCAGGTCCATGAACGCCACTTGCGGCACACCATAGACCGCGGGCTGCTTCGGCGGGTCGGAAACGTCCGGCGCATCCAGCGCGCCATAAACCGCCGGTTCATGGCTCAGCGCCTCGACCTGCATGCTGTCGCCCAATGTCGTGCGGGCGATCCGCGCGGTGATCTCGCGCCCGTCGGTCTGCACCGTAATCAGATCGCCCGGATCGGCTTTCAGCAGCGAAGGCGGTAAGGCCAGGGTGATCTGTTCGCGCGCGGCCCACTGTTCGCGCAGCAGCTTTTCTGCCTGCGCGTAAAAGATCGACTGACGCCCGGTCGCGGGCAGCGTCACGCTTGAGGTGCGCTGCGATCCTCCGGTCAGCTTCAAACTCTCGACGCTATCGCTTTGGTAATCCTTTTCCGCGTTTTGAAAGCTGATGCGCGCGCGGCTCGGCAGCTCGGTTTCCTGCCCGCGGACCACGCTGATGCGCGTCTGTCCGGTGTCTACCACGTCATCGAAGCCTACCGTCGCCACGCTGCCCGCCTGCTCGCGCGCCTTAAAGGTGAGCGTGCCCTCGCTTTCCACCGCATCAAAGAAGAACACTGAGGTCAGCGGCGACAGCGCATCGCGCGGCGACATGGTGCGGTCGATCAGATAGCCAGCCAGTTCGCCATCGACAGAATTTACCGGAATGTCCTCGAACCCGTAATCAGCCAGGATCTTAACGATGGTCGGTGACAGCGGTGCTGCTGACATGCGCCCGGTGAGCCAGTGCCCGGTCGGCCACAGATCGCCATCGGACCAGACCGTGCTCAGGTTCGGGAACGCCGGATAGGGCCGCGCGTCCCAGGCATAGATGAACACCCGCTCGTGATCGACCATGCGACCGGAATAGACGCTCGACTGCGGGTTGTTGGAGTTCTGGAAATCCTCGTGATCCGGGTTCCAATACTCGAGGAATGCGGTGATATGCCGGCGCTGCATGAAGTCGTCGCGCTGACCGGTCGAGAAATACGGGAAGAAGCTTTCCGAGGACTTCGGGTCGAAAAACACGTTGGGCTGGTTGGACCCCTTGTTCGCCGCCGGACAGCCGAGCTCCATCATCCAGATCGGCTTGCTTTCCTTCACCCAATCGGTCGAAGAACTGTTCTCGACGCCGCCGGGCCGGTCAAAGTGCTTGTTTTTCCACCAATTCTTGATGTCCTTAAAGCGGAACACCCATGGCTTGCCCTCGCTGTCGGTGATATCGGTGCGGGTCTGCGCCTCGCGATCCGCAAAGCTGGCATAGAACCAATCATAGCCCTCGCCGCCAGCGATATTGCCCTTGAGATAATCGAGGTCATAGATCGTCTTGGTGCCCGCGTTGAAATCCAGATGGCTTGTGCCGTCGCGCCAGTCGCTCAGCGGCCAGTAATTGTCGATGCCGATGGCGTCGATATCATCTGAAGCCCATAGCGGGTCCAAGTGGAAGAAGATTTCGCCCGAAGGTCCGCCGAACTTTGAGGTCTGATAAGGCACGAATTCGGACCAGTCCGCGGCGTAAACTACCTTGGTGCCCCCGCCGATCACCGATTTGACATCCGCGGCAAGCTGCACAAGCCCGTCAACGAACGGGAAAGCGTCGTTCTGGTCGCGCACGAAAGTGGTGAAGGGTTGCTCGGTGCCGATCACGAAGGCGTCGATGGCCGATGACTGCTGCTTCACGATCTTGGCGATATGCGCGTAATGCAGGATGAACCGCCGGTAGCTCCACTCAGCCGGACCGGTGTAAATCACGTTCTTGCCGTCGATGACGAAATCCGTGGTCGCGCACGACCCAAGAAACGTCTCCATCTGCGTGCGCGCCGTGGCGGTCTGGTCAACGGTCCCGGTCTCACCGGGTGCCGGGTCGCAAGTGATCCGCCCGCGCCAGGGGTAAACCGGCTGCCCGATCGTGCTGCTATTGGCCGAGTATGGATCAGGCAGCGTGTTGCCATCGGCCACGTCCATCAAAATGAACGGCGTCAGCACCGCCTTAAAACCGCGGTCCTGCAGGTCAATCAGCGCATCGACGACGCTGCGATCCGCGGGCGTCCCGCCGAAGGCCGGCCCGCCATCGACGCTCGAGACAACCGGAACATCCGCGCGGTTAAGGCTTTGCACCTTCCACGAATAAGGCTTGGTTTCCTTTTCGACCTGATCCACCTTGGGGCGCAGATCGCACTGATCGCAGCGCAGATCATCGCCAAACCAGGCAACGAACAGGTTGGTGTGCTTCATGTTGGCGAAGATGTCCTCCATGAAGCCGATCGACACTTTCCAGTCAACACCGCCTTGGGTGGTGTTCTTGTTGGTTGGTATCCAGAGCCCGAAGCCATCGGTGCGCTTGACCGTCTTCGACGGCTCATAGCCGAACTCGGTCGAAGCCGGGATAATGTCGATCGCCGTGATCGTCTTTTCCAGGTCGTCAACGGGCCGGAACACCTCGACATTGATTTGCGGGATGCGGTTGCCGAACTCCTGCAGCGCCATGCGCTCAAAGACGATATACGCGGTGCCGCGATAAGCTGGCGTGTTGTCAGCGCCTTCCTTGTTCTTGATCAGGTTGTCTTTGTTCTGGCTTTCGGTGCCCTGATAGACCCGGTACTCGAAATTCGACAGGTCCAGCTCGCGCCCGTCGGCCCAGACCCGGCCGATATGGCTGATCTCGCCTTCGCAAAGGCCAATGGCGAAGTTGGCGAAATACTTGTATTCAGTGCGGGTGCCGGACTGCGGATCGCTGGTCTCTGGCGCGCCCAAACCCTTGCCGAACAGCCCGCCGCCGCTGTCCTGTTCCGCACCGCCGCCGGTCTGCACGGTCTCGACAACCTCCTCCAGGTTGGTGGCCCAGATCATCTGCCCGCCAAGCCGCGCCCGGCCATACAGCCGCGGGATCGGAGAACCCGCCGCAGACGACGTGACTTGCAGGCTGTCAAGCCGCGGCGGATCAAACCCGCTCGGGTCGATCGCCTCCCCCGTCGCGCCGAACAACGAGGCGTCGATGAACGCGCCGGCCACCGTGCCCACGGCCCGCCCGATGGCCGCGCCGGTGATGATGCCGCCTGCCGCCGACAGGCCGGGCGCGACCGCCCCGCCGATCGCCGCGCCTGCTGTGCCCAGAACAAGCGTTGCCATCAGTTCATACTCCCGCCATCGTTATCCGGGTTGCTTGGCCGCCCGCCCTCAACGATGAAATCGTTGCCCGGAATGTGCGGGAAGCCGCGGAAGTTCTTTACGTTGTCGAACTTGTCCCGGCAGGTCGCAAACTGCTTGTCGCAGCCTGCCTTGATGGTGAAGGTGTCGCCCGGCTGGATCGCCACCGCAGGCGCTTCCCAGAAATCCAGCGTGCGCGTGCCGCCGGACTTGGCATGGCGCTTGATCTCCATCTTGATGCCGGCATTGCCGCCGGTATCCCATGTCAAGAAGCCGCGCGAGAACCAGCCCGCATCAAAGCTGTCGATCCCGCTCACCACGATATTGGCCGGCGCGACCACGCTATCGACAGTACCCGAGCCGGAAAAGGCGCTGTCGTTGAGATTGACCTTGCACCGGTCATCGCCCAGATCAGCGTCGCATTGCGCCTGGAACACCCGCCCTTGCGCCTGGTTAAGCTCATGCGCCAGGCCGCGCACCTCAGCCACAAAGGCCCCGTCGTTCACGCTCACCTCACCGAGGTTGCCCTTGCGCATCAGCACGCGCTCGGAAACATCGGCCCAATTCACGCGCCAGACCTCGACAACCGCGTTATCGTAAAGCCCCTGCGCCAGATCGGTTTCGCTCATGTGATCCGATTGCAGCGCGCCCTCGGCCTCCATGTTGTCCAC
>CAYXPZ010000124.1:0-4694 GCA_964466965.1 uncultured Hyphomicrobiaceae bacterium | reverse complement strand
CCTCGCCGGGCTTGGCGCCCTGCACCATCTTGATCTGCATGGCGTCGGAGTTGACGAGGTATTCCGTCGTGACGCCAAAGCGGCCCGAGGCGACCTGCTTGATCGCTGAACGCATGGAATCGCCGTTCGGCAGCGGCGTGAAGCGATCCGATTCTTCGCCGCCCTCGCCGGTATTCGAGCGGCCGCCGATGCGGTTCATGCCAATGGCGAGCGTGGTATGGGCTTCGCGGCTGATCGAACCGAATGACATCGCGCCGGTGGCGAAACGCTTGACGATCTCCTTGGCCGGTTCAACCTCTGCCAGCGGCACAGGCGAGCGGCCCATCTCCTCGGCAGTGCGGATGCGGAACAACCCACGCAGTGTCAGCAGTTGTTCGTTCTGCTCGTTGATACGCCGCGCGTAGTCGCGATACTTGTCCGGCAGGTTGCCGCGCACCGCATGTTGCAGGTCGGCAACCACCTCCGCGCGCCAGGCATGGGTTTCGCCGCGCACGCGCACCGCGTATTCACCACCAACATCGAGCGCGTTGCGCAGAACCGGATCTTCGCTGAACGCACGCTGGTGACGGCGGATGGTTTCTTCCGCGATTTCGGGTAGTCCGACGCCTTCGATCAGCCCCTGCGTCCCGGTGAAGTACCGCTCGAGGAACTCGCTTTGCAGCCCCACCGCATCGAAGATCTGCGCGCCGCAGTACGATTGATAGGTCGAGATGCCCATCTTCGACATCACCTTCATGATGCCCTTGTCGATTGCCTTGATGTAGCGGTGGATCGCGTCTTCTTCAGAGATTTCGCCCTCGAACTCGTCGAGGTTCTCGCGGATCGTCTCGAAGGCGAGATACGGGTTGATCGCCTCCGCACCATAGCCGGCAAGCACACAGAACTGATGGACCTCGTGCGCCTCGCCGGTCTCTACCACGAGGCCGACGGTGGTACGCAAGCCCTTGCGAATGAGGTGATGATGCACCGACGATGTCGCCAGCAGCGCAGGGATAGCGACGCGCGAAGGCGAGATATTGCGGTCCGACAGGATGACGATATTGTACCCGTCGCACACGCTCTGCTCGGCCTGTGCGCACAGCGTATCGATCGCGGCTTCTAATCCGTCTGCACCGCTCTCAACCGGATACGTCATGTCGAGCGTCACCGTGCGGAAGTCATTCCCAGCAATGTCGCCGATTTGGCGAATGCGCTCCAGCTTCTCGTCAGTGAGGATCGGCTGCCCGACCTCCAGACGTTTCATGCCGGACATCGCCTCAGGGTCGAGAAGATTCGGCCTCGGCCCGATAAACGACACCAGCGACATGACCAGCTCCTCGCGGATCGGGTCGATCGGCGGGTTCGTGACCTGCGCGAAATTCTGCTTGAAGTAGGTGTGCAGCAGCTTCGGCCGGTTGGACAGCGTGGAGACCGGCGTGTCCGTTCCCATTGAACCGACCGGCTCCTCGCCCTTCATGACCATCGGCGCCATTATGACGCGCCAGCTCTCTTCGGTGTAGCCGAACGCCTGCTGGCGATCGAGCAACGCGACGTTCGAACCGTGGTGTTCACCGCGCGGCGTGACCTGCGGCAGGTTTTCGACCTGGATCTGCCCCTGATCTAGCCAGCGCTGATACGGGTGCTCGCTGGCCAGTTCAGCCTTGATTTCCTCGTCGGAGACGATGCGCTTCTTGTCCAGGTCAATCAGCAGCATCCGGCCCGGCTGGAGCCGCCACTTGTGCACGATGCTCTCTTCCGGCACGGGCAGCACGCCAACCTCGGACGACAGAATCACCTCGTCCTCGCTGGTGACGACGTAGCGCGCCGGGCGCAGGCCATTGCGGTCCAGAGTCGCGCCGATCTGACGCCCGTCCGTGAACGCAACGGCCGCCGGGCCGTCCCACGGCTCCATCAGCGCGGCGTAGTACTCGTAGAACGCGCGGCGCTTGTCATCCATCAGCGGGTTGCCGGCCCAGGCCTCCGGGATCAACAGCATCATCGCGTGCACGAGCGGATAGCCCGCGCGCACTAGCAGTTCCAGTGCATTGTCGAAACAGGCGCTGTCCGACTGGCCTTCAGGGATCAACGGCCAGAGCCGGTCAAGGTCGGCGCCAAATACGTCAGAGGTCATCGCCGCCTGGCGCGCCGCCATCCAGTTGATGTTGCCGCGCAGCGTGTTGATCTCGCCGTTGTGGCAGATCATGCGGAACGGATGCGCCAGCCCCCACGACGGAAACGTGTTGGTCGAGAAGCGCTGATGGACCAGCGCCATCGCGGAGACCATGCGCTCGTCCTGCAGATCGAGGTAGTACTCGCCGAGCTGGGTGGCGAGCAGCATGCCCTTATAGTTCAGCGTCTGTGACGACAAGGAGGGAATGTAGAAATCCTCGTGACCCGCGGGCTGCTCGCGCATCACCGTCAATTCAATGACGCGGCGCAGCACAAACAGGCGCAGCTCGAAGGCAGTCGTGTCTGGCGTGTTCGGCCCGCGCTTGATGAACACTTGGGCCATGTGCGGCTCAGTTGGCAGCACGGAATAGCCGAGGTCGGAGTTGTCGACCGGCACATCGCGCCAGAACAGCAGCTCCTGGTCCTCTTCGCGGATCACTCGCTCGATCAGCGAAATGTAATAGCCGCGCGCCTCAGAATCTTGAGGCAGAAACACCTGTCCAACGGCATATGCGCCTGCCTCCGGCAATATTACGCCATGATCCGCGGCCACACCGCGCAGAAACGCGTCGGGCATTTGGATCAAAATGCCGCAACCATCGCCGGCTTTGGGGTCGGCGCCGACGGCCCCGCGATGTTCAAGATTGCAGAGGATCTTGAGCCCCTTTTGAATGATCTCGTGACTGCGCACATCGTTCATGTTCGCCACGAAGCCAATGCCGCAGGCATCATGCTCGCGGTCGGGGTGGTATAGGCCCTGGGCGCGGGATGCCCGGTTAAGGCTGGCGCGCGCGGTCATCGCGTTCGGCTTGGTCACTGACTTCCGAGTCCCCTGTTCGCGTTGTCGATGTCGGATGTGTGGCGTCAGCCAGACGTGGCGCGGCGCTTGGACACCGCAGCCGTGGCCAGAACGATTGGCGCGCGTGTTCCGATCACTGGCGCCCGTTGAAGGCATGGTTTGAGTTTTTGACACGCCATCGTTTTCGTCCCCTCCCGGCCCCGCACCTCAAAATGGCGGGCTCACTTTCACCCGGCTTCCAGGCTTACCAAGAAGTATCGGGCAGCGACTCTTGCAATCCGGGTTCACCGCCGGGCGCCGGCCCTCGCTGCGCGCGGCCGCCAGCGCTCGTTTGCCGAAACGCCATCCAAGCTGGCGCAGCGTCGGCAACATAAGGCAGCATTCCTGCCCTATCAGCCGCAAAGTTGACAGATTTTGGCCCCGAAGACAAGCCGTATTAAGATCGCGAGCGGAACCAGGCCTTTGGGCAGCAGACCGCACCCGAGTAATGAAATAAATTGAGGCTCACTCCGTTTTGAACGTATGTGTCCCGATGTTGGATGAAAGTGAAACGGAATTCGCATACTCTCCGCGGTGAGTGGACGCCAGAGTCGGCTTGGACCGGCTGCCAGCCTCCGCTCGCTGTGTGAGCCACGTTCAAACTCGATGAGGAACTGACCATGAGCAAGACGAAGACCGCTTCGACCCTCGCCGTTGCTGGCGCTTTCGCCGCCGCGCTTGGCATGACCGGCCAGCATGCGCCGGCCAATGCGCAAGAAGCCGTGAAGTGCTACGGCGTTTCGCTGGCCGGAGAGAATGACTGCGCCGCTGGCCCGGGCACAACCTGCGCCGGCACGTCGACGGTAGACTATCAAGGCAACGCCTGGACCCTGGTTAAGACGGGCACCTGCGAAACCAGCACGCCGTATCTGGTGAACAAGGACAAAGAAGTTGAGCTTCCGGGCGACCGCGTCGGCAGCTTGACCGAGCTGGATCGCGATCTGCCGCAGGAAAGCTAACGCGCTCGAAGACGCGAAAGGGAGACAGTTGATGTCAGCGCTGATGACTGAGACGCAAAACGGATCGGCCGTCTTCTCTATTAATCCGATACCGGCGCGCGCTGGTGTCGGCCTGAAGGCGGAGCATTACGCTGACATTCTCGAAACCCGGCCGGACATCGGCTGGTTCGAGGTGCATCCGGAAAACTACATGGGCGCCGGCGGCCCGCCGCACGCCTATCTGACCCGGATCCGCGAACTGTACCCCCTTTCGCTTCACGGCGTGGGGCTGTCGATCGGCTCGGACGGCCCGCTCGATCAAGACCACCTGGCGCGAGTCAAGGCGCTGATCGACCGCTATCAGCCAGGCCTGTTTTCAGAGCATCTGGCCTGGTCGACGCATGACGACGTTTTCTTCAACGACCTGCTGCCGCTGCCATACACGCAGGCGACGCTCGAGCGCGTCTGTGAGCATATCGACGAGGTCCAGAGCGTGACAGGCCGGCAGATGCTGCTGGAGAACCCGTCTACCTATGTCGCGTTCGCGCACTCGGAGATGAGCGAGATCGAGTTCCTGAGCGAGATCGCGCGGCGCACCGGCTGTGGACTGCTGCTCGACGTGAACAACGTTTATGTCGGCGCAACCAACCATGACTACGACGCGGCGGCCTATATCGACGCGTTCCCGGTCGAGCATGTCGGCGAAATCCATCTGGGCGGCCACGCAGAGCAGGCGGACGACGCTGGCGAACCGTTGTTGATCGACGACC
>CAYXPZ010000123.1:0-4750 GCA_964466965.1 uncultured Hyphomicrobiaceae bacterium | reverse complement strand
GAGCGCTGGCCTGTCACGCCAGAGGCCGCGGGTTCGAGTCCCGTCACTCCCGCCAGTGCTATCAGCTCTCCTTCGCCTGTCCGACAAAATTTCGCAGAGCGCGCCGAGATCGGGGGTGGTCTAGCGGTGTTGCATTGCGGTACAATTAGAAAAATTCGAACAAAGAGGCCGGCGCGTCGATGGCGACGGCCGCATTTTGAGGATTGTGGCAAAATGCCTGACATTCTCCAAGAGTACCTGCCGCTGCTTATATTCTTTGGTGTGGCGGCCGTCATTGGCGCGGCTCTGCTGATCGCGCCGTTCGTGGTCGCGCCGAACCACCCAGACCCGGAGAAGGTCTCGACCTATGAATGCGGCTTCCCAGCCTTTGAAAGCGCCCGGATGCGTTTTGATGTGCGCTTCTATCTGGTGGCAATTCTGTTCATCATCTTCGATCTGGAGGTGGCTTTCTTGTTTCCGTGGGCGGTGGCTTTCGAGGAGGCCGGGCTATTCGGGTTCTGGGCGATGATGCTGTTTCTGGGCATTCTCACCATTGGCTTCATCTATGAGTGGCGCAAAGGAGCGCTGGAATGGGATTGATCAAGCCTGAGCAGACCGTGGACGATACCGTGCTGCGCGCGCCCGACGGGGCCACGGGCGGCACCGCGGCTTTGCGCGGCGACGCCGCGTTCACCGAACTATCGAATAATTTGGCTGACAAGGGGTTCCTTGTCACCTCGTCGCAAGACTTGGTCAATTGGGCGCGGACCGGGTCGCTTATGTGGATGACGTTTGGGCTCGCGTGCTGCGCTGTGGAGATGATGCAGTCCTCGATGCCGCGCTATGATGTCGAGCGGTTCGGCTTTGCGCCGCGTGGCAGCCCCCGTCAGTCGGACGTGATGATCGTCGCGGGCACGCTGTGCAACAAGATGGCCCCGGCGATCCGCAAGGTCTATGACCAGATGCCGGAGCCGCGCTATGTAATATCGATGGGTAGCTGCGCGAACGGCGGCGGTTACTATCATTATTCGTATTCCGTGGTGCGCGGCTGCGACCGCGTGCTGCCGGTGGATATTTATGTGCCAGGATGTCCGCCCACGGCGGAGGCGCTGGTCTACGGCATCATGCTGCTGCAGCGTAAGATCCGCCGCACCGGCACGATTGTGCGCTAGGAGAGGCGATGGCGACGGTCTCTACGGTAACCGCGCAAGAGGAAGCGCTGCAGGAGTTGGGCGAGCATATCGCGGGCGCCCGGGCCGAAGCGGTCGATAGTTGGCACGTCGCGCTCGGCGAGCTAACTTTGCGTGCAAGCCGCGAAAGTATTGCCGCGCTTATGGCCTTTCTGCGCGACGATGTGCGGTGTCAGTTCACGTGCCTGATCGACATTTGCGGCGTGGATTACCCGGACCGGGCCAAACGCTTCGACGTGGTCTACCACCTGTTGAGCGCCCGGCAGAACAAGCGCATTCGCGTCAAGGTTGAAACCGACGAGACGACGCCGGTCCCCAGCATCGTCCAGATCTTTCCGGCGGCGGACTGGTATGAGCGCGAGGTGTTCGACCTCTACGGCGTATTCTTTTCCGGCCACCCGGACTTGCGCCGCATCCTGACCGACTATGGCTTTCAGGGCCATCCGCTGCGCAAGGATTTCCCGCTTACTGGCTTCGTCGAGGTGCGATACAGCGAAGATCTGAAGCGGGTGGTTTATGAACCGGTGAAACTCCAGCAGGAGTACCGCGACTTCGACTTCATCAGCCCGTGGGAAGGTGCGGAGTACATGCTGCCCGGCGATGAGAAGGCGTCCTCCGGTTCGGACAAGTCTTGACCGTAGCGCAAGCCGGCGAAGAGGAAAACTGAAGCAATATGGCGCAAGCTGAGGCGGAAGTCCGCAATTTCTCGATCAATTTCGGGCCGCAGCACCCGGCGGCGCACGGCGTGTTGCGCCTTGTGCTGGAGCTTGACGGCGAGGTCGTTGAGCGCGTCGACCCGCATATCGGGCTTTTGCATCGGGGCACCGAAAAGCTGATCGAGTACAAGACTTATCTGCAGGCGATCCCGTATTTCGACCGGCTCGATTATGTCGCCCCGATGAACCAGGAGCATGCCTTCTGCCTGGCGATCGAGAAGCTGCTGGACATCGACGTGCCGATACGCGGGCAGATTATTCGCGTGCTGTTCTCCGAGATCGGCCGGTTGCTGAGCCATCTGCTCAACATCACGACGCAGGCGTTGGACGTCGGCGCGCTGACCCCGCCGCTGTGGGGTTTCGAGGAGCGCGAAAAGCTCATGATCTTCTATGAGCGCGCGTCCGGCTCGCGGCTGCACGCCAACTACTTCCGCCCGGGCGGAGTGCATCAGGACCTTCCGCCAGAACTCATCGACGATATCGCAGCGTTCTGCGATCCGTTTCTGAAGGTTCTCGATGATATTGAGGCGCTGCTCACTGAAAACCGCATTTTCAAGCAGCGCAACGTCGATATTGGCGTGGTCACGCTCGACGAGGCACTGGCGCGCGGCTTTTCCGGGGTGATGGTGCGCGGTTCCGGCGGCGCTTGGGATTTGCGCCGCGCCCAGCCATATGAGTGCTATAACGATTTCGAGTTCGACATCCCCGTCGGCAAGAATGGCGACTGTTATGACCGCTACCTGGTGCGCATGGAGGAGATGCGTCAGTCGGTGCGGATCATGAAGCAGTGCATAGACAAGCTGACCTCCGGCGAGGGGCAGGGGCCGGTACTGGCACCGAACAACAAGGTGACGCCGCCGCGCCGCGCGGAGATGAAGCGCTCGATGGAAGCGCTCATCCACCACTTCAAGCTGTTCACAGAAGGTTTCCACGTGCCCGAGGGTGAGGTTTACGCCGCCGTCGAAGCACCGAAGGGCGAGTTCGGCGTTTACCTCGTCGCCGACGGCACCAACCGCCCGTATCGCTGCAAGATCCGTGCGCCGGGCTATGCGCACCTGCAGGCGATGGAGTTCCTGTGCAAGGGGCACATGCTGGCG
Organism: uncultured Hyphomicrobiaceae bacterium; assembly: GCA_964466965.1. Classification (GTDB taxonomy): domain Bacteria; phylum Pseudomonadota; class Alphaproteobacteria; order Rhizobiales; family Rhodomicrobiaceae; genus Dichotomicrobium. The sequence goes on along the minus strand of CAYXPZ010000123.1, from coordinate 1,768 downwards.
GATGTCTCGGCTGTGCTCGGCTCGATCGACATCGTGTTCGGCGAGGTTGACCGCTAACGGGCAAATGGAGCTGTCATGAGTGTACGCCGTCTCGATCCGGTTCAGCCCGAAAGCTTCGAATTCACCGAAGTCAATCTGGCCTGGGCCAAAGCGCAGATCGCGAAATACCCCGAAGGCCGGCAATGGGCGGCGGTGATCCCCATTCTCTGGCGCGCGCAGGAGCAGCATGGCTGGCTCCCGGAGCCGGCGATCCGGTACGTTTCCGATATGCTGGAGATGCCGTATATCCGCGCTTATGAGATCGCGACCTTTTATTCCATGTTCAATCTCTCGCCGGTGGGCAAGTATCATGTCCAGCTATGCGGCACGACGCCGTGCATGCTGCGCGGCGCGGAGGATCTGAAAGCGGTCTGCCGCGACCGGATCGGCGAGCCGGGCGAGGTCACGGCTGACGGTATGTTTTCCTGGATTGAGGTCGAGTGCCTGGGCGCGTGCGTCAACGCGCCGATGGTGCAGATTAATGCCGATTATTACGAAGACCTGACGCCGGACAGCTTCGCCCAGATCCTCGATAGTCTGCGCGACGGCAAACCAGTGACGCCGGGGCCGCAGATTGAGCGCCAGAAGGCCGCGCCGGTCAGCGGTCTGACCACCCTCAAGGATCGTAGCGCTATCGAGCGCGGGCCGCAGGCCGGCGAATAAACAAGGAGCGCAAGAGCAGATGCTCGAAGATAAGGACCGCATTTTCACCAACCTCTACGGCTTGCACGACTGGCGTCTGGAGGAGGCGCGCCGCCGCGGCGCCTGGGATGGCACCAAGGTCCTGCTGGAAAAGGGTCGCGACAGCATCATCGAAGACGTCAAGGCCGCCGGCCTGCGCGGGCGCGGCGGCGCAGGGTTCCCCACGGGTGTGAAGTGGTCGTTCATGCCCAAGGAAAGCGACGGGCGGCCGCATTATCTCGTCGTCAACGCCGATGAGTCAGAGCCGGGTACCTGTAAGGACAGGGAGATCATGCGCCACGATCCGCATATCTTCCTTGAGGGCTGCCTGGTCGCCGGCTTTGCAATGGGCGCGCACACCTGCTACATCTATATCCGCGGCGAATACATCCACGAGCGCGAAGTCTTGCAAGCGGCGATCGATGAGGCCTATGAGGCTGGTTTGATCGGACCGGACAACCGCCATGGCTGGGATTTCGATATCTATGTCCATCACGGCGCGGGCGCGTATATCTGCGGCGAGGAGACCGCGCTGCTTGAAAGCCTGGAAGGCAAAAAGGGGCAGCCGCGGCTGAAACCGCCGTTCCCGGCCAATGTCGGCCTTTGGGGCGCGCCGACCACCGTGAACAACGTCGAGTCCATCGCGGTGGTGCCGGAAATCCTGCGCCGCGGCAGCGCCTGGTTCGCCTCGCTGGGCCGGCCGAACAACACGGGCACCAAGCTGTTCTGCATCTCCGGGCATGTTGAGGAGCCGTGCACGGTCGAGGAGGAGATGAGCATCCCGCTGCGCGAACTGGTCGAGCGTCATGCGGGCGGTGTGCGCGGCGGCTGGGACAATCTGCTGGCGGTGATCCCCGGCGGTTCTTCGGTGCCATTGGTGCCGCACTGGCAGTGCGACGACCTTCTGATGGATTTCGATGCGCTGCGCGACGTGCAGTCAGGCCTCGGCACGGCGGCGGTCATCGTCATGGACAAATCGACCGACATCGTCGCGGCGATCGCGCGGATCGCCTATTTCTACAAGCATGAGAGCTGCGGCCAGTGCACG
>CAYXPZ010000122.1:0-4770 GCA_964466965.1 uncultured Hyphomicrobiaceae bacterium | reverse complement strand
GATGATGTCCGGCGCGCGCAGCTCGATTAGCCGCTTCAGACGGTTGTTGCGGTTAATGACGCGGCGATAGAGGTCATTGAGATCAGACGTCGCGAACCGGCCGCCGTCGAGCGGCACAAGCGGGCGCAGCTCCGGCGGGATGACCGGGACCACCGTCATGATCATCCATTCCGGACGGTTGCCGGAACTGAGAAAAGCTTCCACGACCTTGAGGCGTTTGCCCAGCTTCTTGGGCTTAAGCTCGGAGGTCGCTTCGGCAATCTCCACGCGCAAGTGATCGCGCAGCTCTTCAAGATCCAGCTTCATCAGGATATCGCGGATCGCCTCAGCGCCGATGCCAGCCGTGAAGCTGTCGTCGCCATACTCTTCCTGCGCCTGGAAGAACTCTTCTTCGGTGAGAAGCTGGCGCTCCTTGAGCGGCGTCAGGCCCGGCTCGATGACGATATAGTTCTCGAAGTAGAGCACCTTTTCCAAATCGCGCAGCGTCAGGTCCAGCAGCGTGCCGATACGGCTGGGCAGCGACTTGAGGAACCAAATATGCGCCACCGGCGCGGCCAGTTCGATGTGGCCCATGCGCTCGCGGCGCACTTTAGACAGCGTCACCTCAACGCCGCACTTCTCGCAGATGATTCCTTTGTATTTCATCCGCTTGTATTTTCCGCACAGACACTCGTAGTCCTTGATCGGACCGAAAATGCGCGCGCAGAAGAGGCCGTCGCGCTCGGGCTTGAAAGTACGGTAGTTGATAGTCTCCGGCTTCTTGACTTCGCCCATCGACCACGAGAGAATTTTCTCAGGACTTGCAATCGAGATGCGAATCTGGTCGAATTTCGGTATCTGTGATTGTGACGAAAAGAGATCGGTCATCTCTTGGTTCATGAATGCTCTCCTAATCCCGTAGCGCTGGGGCGCGCGCTACTGTAGGCGGTTGTGAGCCGTACGCCCCGCCGTACGGCTCGTCTGTATTGGTTTGCGCGACCACACCAGTTTCGCGCTCAAGCTTTTCTTCTCCAAGATCAGATGTCAGCGTGCTTTTGCCTCCGGCATGCTCACTCCGCGGCCGATGCTGGCGGCAACGAATACTGCGGGATGCCTTCGTCAGTGACATCGCTCTGCTGCAATTCGACATTCAGGCCGAGCGCGCGGATCTCCTTCACCAGCACGTTGAAGGACTCCGGAATGCCGGCTTCAAAACTGTCATCGCCGCGGACAATCGCCTCGTAGACCTTTGTGCGGCCCGCCACGTCGTCGGACTTTACGGTCAGCATTTCTTGCAGCGTATAGGCCGCGCCATAGGCTTCCAGCGCCCAGACCTCCATCTCGCCGAAACGCTGGCCGCCGAACTGTGCCTTGCCGCCCAGCGGTTGCTGCGTGACGAGGCTGTACGGGCCGATGGAGCGGGCGTGGATCTTGTCATCCACCAGATGGTGCAGCTTCAGCAGGTATTTGTATCCTACCGTCACCTTCCGATCGAATGGCTCCCCTGTCCGGCCGTCAAACAGCGTGACCTGACCCGAGGAGTCCAGCCCGGCCTGGCGCAACATAGCCACGAGTTGCTCCTCGTTCACACCATCGAAGACCGGCGTTGCCACCGGGACGCCTCTACGCAAATTGTGTCCGAGTTCCAAAAGCTGTTCATCGCTGAGCGACTCGATTGTCTCGTCTTCGCCGTAGATTTCGCGCAGACGCGCCTTGAGGTCAGCCAGATCGTTTTCGGCGTGGAAGCTCTCCAGCGCATTGTCGATCATGCGGCCCAGACCGCGCGCCGCCCAGCCCAGATGCGTTTCCAGGATCTGGCCAACATTCATGCGGCTCGGCACGCCCAGCGGGTTGAGCACGACGTCGACCGGCGTCCCGTCTTCCAGGAACGGCATGTCTTCTTCCGGTACGATCTGGCTGATAACGCCCTTGTTGCCGTGACGCCCGGCCATCTTGTCGCCCGGCTGCAGTTTGCGCTTCACCGCGACGAACACCTTGACCATCTTCATCACGCCGGGCATCAGCTCGTCGCCGCGCTTCAGCTTGTCGATCTTGTCGACAAAACGCTGTTCGAGCTGCTTGCGCGCGTCTTCGTACTGCTTGCGCAGCGCCTCGACATCGCGCATCGCCCCTTCGTCAGCCAGCGCGACTTCCCACCACTGGTTGCGCGGCAGATCTTCGAGCGCCTCCGGGGTTACGCTGGAGCCCTTGCGCAGTCCCTTCGGACCGCGGGCCACCTTGTTGCCGTTCAACAAGTCCTTCAGGCGGCCGTAGATATTGCGATCCAAGATCGCCATTTCGTCGTCGCGGTCTTTGGCGAGCCGTTCCAGCTCCTCGCGCTCGATGGCCATGGCGCGCTCGTCTTTCTCGACGCCATGACGGTTGAACACGCGTACTTCCACGACGGTACCAGTCACGCCCGGCGGCAGCTTGAGAGACGTATCCCGGACATCGGCCGCCTTTTCGCCGAAGATGGCGCGCAACAGCTTTTCTTCTGGCGTCATCGGGCTTTCACCCTTCGGCGTGATCTTGCCGACCAGGATGTCGCCCGGCTTCACCTCTGCACCGATATAGACGATTCCGGCCTCGTCCAGGTTCCGCAGCGCCTCTTCCGACACGTTGGGAATATCCCGGGTGATTTCTTCCGGGCCCAGCTTGGTGTCGCGCGCCATAATCTCGAATTCCTCGATATGCACCGAGGTAAACACATCGTCTTTCACGATGCGCTCCGAGATCAAGATTGAATCCTCGAAATTATAACCCATCCAAGGCATGAATGCGACCAGCACATTTTTGCCGATCGCAAGCTCTCCGAGATCGGTGGACTGTCCATCTGCGATAATATCGCCAGCTTCAACACGGTCGCCGGCACGCACCAGCGGGCGCTGATTGATCGCTGAGTTCTGGTTCGAGCGCTTGAACTTGCGCAGGTTGTAGATATCCACGCCCGGCTTGGAGGGGTCCATCTCTTCGGTCGCGCGGACGACGATGCGCGTGGCATCGACCTGATCGACAATCCCGGTGCGCTTTGCCGCAATCGCCGCGCCGGAGTCGCGGGCCACGACGGACTCCATGCCGGTCCCCACAAGCGGGGCCTCGGCGCGGATCGTCGGAACCGCCTGACGCTGCATGTTCGAGCCCATCAGCGCGCGGTTGGCGTCGTCGTTCTCCAGGAACGGGATCAGCGCCGCGGCGACAGACACGACCTGCTTGGGCGAAACGTCGATGAAGTTGACCATATGCGGCGGCACAAGCTGCACGTCGCCCGCGTGGCGGCAGATGATCAAGTCTTCGGCGAAGGTGCCCTCGTCGGTCAGTTCGGCGTTCGCCTGGGCGATGTAGTACCGTCCCTCCTCCATCGCGGAGAGGTACACGACCTCTTCGGTGACATGACCGTCCTTGACCCGCCGGTAAGGGCTCTCAATGAAGCCATACTTGTTCACGCGTGCGAAGGTCGCGAGTGAGTTGATAAGGCCGATATTCGGGCCTTCCGGGGTCTCGATCGGGCAGATTCGCCCATAGTGCGTCGGATGGACGTCGCGCACTTCGAAACCCGCGCGCTCGCGCGTGAGGCCGCCGGGGCCAAGAGCAGACAGACGCCGCTTGTGGGTGATCTCCGACAGCGGGTTGGTCTGGTCCATGAACTGGCTCAGCTGACTGGAGGAGAAGAACTCGCGCACCGCCGCGGCCGCCGGCTTGGCGTTGATCAGGTCCTGCGGCATCACCGTGTCGAGATCGACCGAACTCATGCGCTCCTTGATAGCGCGCTCCATGCGCACCAGCCCGACGCGATACTGGTTCTCCATCAGTTCGCCAACCGAGCGCACACGGCGGTTGCCAAGATGGTCGATATCATCGATCTCGCCGCGCCCGTCGCGTAAGTCCACCAGCGTCTTAATGACCGCCAGGATGTCGTCCTTGCGCAAGATGCGCACAGTGTCTTCGGCGTCCAGATCGAGCCGCATGTTCATTTTCACCCGGCCGACCGCAGACAGATCATAGCGTTCTTCATCAAAGAACAGGCTTTTGAACAGCGCCTCCGCGGCCTCAACCGTGGGCGGCTCGCCCGGGCGCATGACACGGTAAATGTCGAGCAGCGCTTCTTCCCGTGCCGCGTTTTTGTCTGCCGCCAGCGTATTGCGGATGAACGGGCCGGTGTTCACGTGGTCGATATCAAGAATTGGCACCTCGGTGATGCCGCCAGCCCTGACCTTCGCGATGACATCCTGGGTCAGTTCCGTGCCGGCTTCAGCATAGATTTCGCCCGTATCCATATTGACGATGTCTTCAGCGGCGTAGCGTCCTGCCAGCGCATCATCGTGGACCAGCATATCCTGCAAACCGCCTTCGGCCACCTTCTTGGCCTGGCGCGGCGTGATCTTCCGGCCAGCCTCAATGGCCACCTCGCCGGAGTCGGCGTTGATGATGTCGTAGTTCAGCTTCAGCCCGCGCATGCGGGTGGGGTCGAAGGGCATCCGCCAGCCCTGCTCGTCGGCCTTGAGCGTGATCCGATCGTAGAAATGCCCGAGGACTTCTTCGTCATCCATACCGAGCGCGTACATCAGCGTCGTGACCGGCAGTTTGCGCTTGCGGTCGATGCGCGCGTGAACGATGTCTTTCGGATCGAACTCGAAATCAAGCCAAGACCCGCGATACGGAATGATGCGCGCAGCAAACAACAGCTTGCCGCTGGCGTGGGTCTTGCCACGGTCATGGTCGAAGAACACGCCGGGCGAGCGGTGCATCTGGCTGACGATCACGCGCTCGGTGCCATTGATAATGAACGTACCG
>CAYXPZ010000121.1:0-4898 GCA_964466965.1 uncultured Hyphomicrobiaceae bacterium | reverse complement strand
TTCTTCCACCTGATCGCGGAGACCGGCGCATGACCGGCTTCGTCAGCTTTGTCGGTTCCGGCCCTGGCGACCCGGAGCTGTTGACGCTCAAGGCGGTCGACCGGCTCAAGCGCGCAGATGCGGTGCTGTTCGACGACCTGTCCGCCGGGCCGATCCTCGACTACGCCCGCAAAGGCGCGGACCTGGTTGGCGTGGGCAAGCGCGCGGGGCGGCCCTCGCCGCGCCAGCCGCATGTGAGCCGGCTGCTGGTGGATTATGCGCTCACGGGCGTGCGCGTTGTGCGGCTCAAGTCGGGCGATCCGGGGCTGTTCGGCCGGCTGGAGGAAGAGTTGAGCGCGGTGCGCGCGGCCGGCATCGGCTTCGAAATCATCCCCGGCGTGCCATCGGTCTGCGCAGCGGCGGCCGCGGCCGAGATGCCGCTCACCCGGCGGCTGACGGCGCGGCGCGTGCAGTTCATCACCGGGCATGATGTTTCGGGCGCCCTGCCCTCTGACATCGACCTCAATGCGCTTGCTGATCCGGGCGCGACCACGGCCGTGTTCATGGGCAAGCGGACTTTCCCCTCGCTGGCCGAGGCACTGATCGCCCGCGGGTTGCCTCCCGAAACACCTGCCATGCTGGCCGAATCGGTGAGCCATGCGGATCAGCGCCTGCAGCGCAGCACAGTTGCCACGTTGGCGAAACAGTTGCGTGAGCAGCCTGGTGACAAACCGGCTATCATCATGTTCGGGCCGCTCGTGGACACCGAATTGTCTTGACCGCGCGGCGCGCCGCTTGGCTTACTCGCAATGTTTGGTGTGCTCGGCCTTTGCCGAGGCTTAATCGGGAATGGGGAAAGGCCGCACCGCGCCTTCAGCCCCAGCCGCCCCCGCGACTGTGAACGGTAAGCATGATCCCAACTATGGCCACTGGGCTTGTCCTGGGAAGGCCGGGCTCATGCGGCGACCCGCGAGCCAGGAGACCGGCCAAACACAACGATAACCGCGAAGACCGTCGGGTGTGACGGAAAGGAGTTGATCAATGCATATCGAACCAGGCGTCGTCACCGGCGCCAAAATCGCCTTGAGCTATGCGACCGCGGCCGCCGCCGGCGGTTATGGCCTGAAGCTGGCATGGGATGAGCTGCGCGATAGCGGCACGTCGGCGCTCGCCGTGCGCGGGGCGGCCTGCACGGCGCTGGTGTTCTGTTTTTTTGAGGTTTTTCCTCATCATCCGGTCGGTGTTTCTGAAGTCCATCTGATTCTCGGAACCACCCTGTTCCTGCTGTTCGGTGTCGGGCCGGCGGCGATCGGGCTGGCGCTCGGCTTGCTGGCTCAGGGTCTATTTTTCGCCCCCGCTGATCTCCCGCAATATTTCATGAACGTGACCACGCTGCTGGTGCCGCTATTCGCGCTCCAGGCGCTCGCACCGAGGATCATCGCGCCGCAGACTCCTTACATCGATCTGAAATACTGGCAAGTGCTCTCGCTTTCAGCAACCTATCAGGGCGGCGTCGTTGCCTGGGTCGCGTTCTGGGCGTTTTACGGCCAAGGCTTCGGCGCAGCCAACATCGAGGCAGTCGCGACCTTCGCGGCAGCGTATGCCATCGTGCTGGTGATCGAGCCGCTAGCTGATCTCGCCGTGCTGGCCGCCGCCAAAGGCTATCGCGGTCTGGCGCATTCACGGTTGGTGACCTCGCGGTTGCATCACGCGGCGTCCTGACACCTAACGGGGGCCGGCGCTGGGCCGGTCCCTTCCCCTGCTATCCCATGGAATTACGGCTCATCGGCATCGGCACGGGCAACCCCGAGCACATCACGCTAGAGGGCGTGCGGGCGCTGGAAACGGCGGAGCTCGTGCTCATCCCGCGCAAGGGCGCGGAGAAGCGCGATCTGGCGGATCTGCGCCGGGAGATTTGTGCGCGGCTGCTGGGCGAGAAGGCACGGATCGTGGAGTTCGATCTGCCCAAGCGCGACGACAGCGGCGACTATATGGCCGGTGTCAATGCGTGGCATGATGCTGTGGCCGCCGCATGGCAGGCCGCGCTCGATGCGCAAAAACCGCCGCCTGCTTCCGCCGCGCTGCTGGTCTGGGGCGACCCATCGCTTTACGACAGCGCGCTGCGCATCGCCTGGCGGCTCTCGCCGCAACCACAGATCAAGGTGATCCCGGGGATCACGGCGTTGCAGTCGCTAACGGCGGCGCACCGCATCCCGCTGAACGCGATCAGCGCGCCCGTCCTGATCACGACCGGGCGGCGGCTGCGCACTGTGGGCTGGCCGGCTGGCGTACGCACGCTCGCTGTGATGCTAGACAGCGGCTGCGCGTTTCAAGCGATCAATCCGGCCGGCGTCACGATCTGGTGGGGCGCTTATCTGGGCATGAAGCGGGAAATCCTGCGCGCGGGGCCGTTGGCGGAGGTGGGCGCGGACATCGTCGAGACGCGGGAGACAGCGCGCGCGCAGCATGGCTGGATCATGGATACCTATTTGCTCCACCGGGGTCCCACGAACGCCTGAGCCTGGACCGTTGGGGCGTCACGACCTGGCGCAGATCCCTCGGACGCGTTATTTTCCGGTCCAGTCAGGCTTGCGCTTGGCCAGGAATGCCTCCAGCCCCTCGCGGAAATCCGCGCTCATGTAGCACATCTCGATCAAATCGCGGTCGTCGATCTGCGCGGCCGCCGCGCGCAGCCGGCGCAGACCCTCTTTCGTGGCGCGCAGGGTGAGCGGCGCGTGGCTTGCGAGCGTGGTGGCCAGTTCGGCGGCGCGGGCCTCGACATCCTCGGTGATCTCACTGACCAGCCCGATGGCCTTCGCTTCCTCCGCCTCGATGAGCCGGGCGGTCATCAGAATTTCCCGCACCCGCGCCGCGCCGATCAGCTCGCTGAGCCGCGCGAGGTTCGACACCGACAGGCAATTCCCCAGCGTGCGCGCGATGGGGAAGCCGAATTTCAGCGCCGGGTCGGCAATGCGCAGGTCGCAGACCGCCGCGATGGCCGCGCCGCCGCCCGTGCATGCCCCGTTGATCGCCGCAATCGTTGGCAGCGGGCAGCGCTCGATCGCCTCGAAGACGCGCGCCATCCGATCCTCGTAGGCCCAGGCGTCCTCCGGCCTGGCAAAGGCGCGGAACGCGCTGATCTCGGTGCCCGCACCGAACGCCTTGCCGCCAGCGCCGCGCATGATCAGCACACGCGCTTCGCCGCCGGGCTGCGCGTTCAGACAGATGTCCTGCAGCCGCTCGTACATCTGGAAGGTAAAGGCGTTGCGCGCCTCAGGGCGATTGAAGGTGATCCAGCCGACGCTATCGCGCACCTCGTAGAACAGGTCTTCGGTCTCGCACATGGATCACCTTTTGGATCGCCAGTCACCGGACCTTTTACCATCGCAAAGGATGCCAGTCACGGCGTCCGCGACCGCAAGGTCTTGGCCATGGCCTTGGCGCTCGCCACCGCGCGCTCGCCCATCAGCGTGAAGCTCTGCGTCAGCCCCTCGTGCAGCAGCAGTAGCTCGTCCTCGTGCCCGGGCAGGCCGGCGGCCTCGGCCAGCCGGCTGGCGATCTCGCGCTTGTGCCGGCCCAGCCTTTCGGCGAGCGCCGCGTTTCCCGGGTGCGCCGCCACCGCGCTGTGGAACATGCAGCCGGTCGGCGAGCCGGTGCGCATCCATTCGCCGATCCGCTCGAAGATCGTCTCCAGCGCGGCGTCCGGCGCGTCGGGCAAATCCGCGAACACATAAGCCAGATAGCGCCGATGGCGGGTATCCAGCGCGGCGATGACCATGTCGTCACGCGAAGGAAAATACTTGTAGAGCGTGCGCAGGCTCACCTCCGACGCCTCCCGCAGCTCGGCAACGCCCGGCTCCGCAAAGCCCCGCGTGGCGAACGTCTCCTCCAGCTTCTGCGCGATTTTGTCTCTCGTTGTTTCCATGCTTGACAACGTAGAACGTTCGCTTTACCTGCGCAAGTAGAATGATCGCTCTACCGCCCGGACACGAAGGAACGCCGCCATGGACATCGCGCGCAATTTGCGGACCACCGACGCCACCCCGCTGCTTGAGGTCGCGCTCGTCATCTGCTGGACATCGGGGTTTATCGGCGGGCTGCTCGCCGAGGCGACCTCGTCGATCTACCTCGTGCTGTTCTGGCGCTTTTTGTTGCTGGCGTTGCTGTTGCTGCCGTTCACTTCCGGCTATCTCGCCCGGCTCAGCGCGCACCAGCTCATGGTTCAGCTCGGCGTCGGCGCGCTAGGCATGTTCGGCTACACCGCGTCGGTCATCAGCGCCATCAAGTTCGGCGTGCCCGCGGGCACGGTGGCGTTGATCGCCGCGCTCCAGCCGATGGCCGCCGCGGCCCTCGCCGGGATGGTCCTTTCGGAGCATGTGTCGCCGCGCCAGTGGCTCGGGCTGCTCATCGGCTTCCTCGGCGTGTTCGTGGCCGTGACCGGCTCCATCGGCGCCGCCGCGTGGTGGGCCTATGGCCTCGCGTTCCTGAGCATGATCTGCCTCGTCGCCGCGACGCTGGTGGCGAAGGCGCAGACGCAGCCGGTGCCGCTGCTGCCGACGCTGACCATCCAGGGGGCCGTGTCCGCGCTGCTGTACCTGCCGCTGACGCTCGGAGACGGGTTCATCCTGCCGGAGCCGGACTGGGCGTTCGTCTACGCGCTCGGCTGGTTCGTGCTGTTCTCCACGCTGGGCGGCTTCGGCCTGTATTGGGCGGTGCTGACGCGCACCTCGGCCACGCGCGTGTCGAGCCTGATCTACCTGACGCCGCCCGTGACGGCGATCTGGGCCTGGGCGATGTTCGGCGAGCCGCTGACGGTGAACGCGGCGCTGGGCTTTGTCGTGTGCCTCGCGGGCGTGCAACTGGCGAAGCAGGGCGGCGTCCGGCTGCCGCGCGGCACGCAGGTCGCGCGCTGCTGATCC
>CAYXPZ010000120.1:0-5022 GCA_964466965.1 uncultured Hyphomicrobiaceae bacterium | reverse complement strand
CGAACTTCGACTTGGTGACGCTGTCATTCACGTTGATCGCCGGGAACGGCAGCAGTCCCTGCTCAACGAACTTGTGCAGGCGGTGGACGCCGGTGGTCGTCTCCTCGCTAACGCCGACGAGCTTATCGCGCTGCTGGGCGAACCAGCCCGGCGTCTCGCTCATGCGCTTCTTGATCTGAGCGAACAGCGCCTCTTCCTCTTCGGATTCCGGGTTGGCGATCAAGTTGGTCTCCCCAGCCTCAACGCGCGCGCCCATGATAATGTAGAGCGTCGCGTCGCCGCCATCATCGAGGATCAGGTTCGCGCCGTCCTCGAAAAGGAAAATCTTGTCGGCATAGGCCCAGTAGTCCTCCAGGCTCTCGCCCTTGATCGCAAACACTGGAATCCCCTGCTCGGCGATCGCAGCCGCCGCATGGTCCTGGGTGGAGAAAATGTTGCACGAGGCCCAGCGCACCTGCGCGCCCAGCGCTGCGAGCGTTTCGATCAGCACCGCCGTCTGGATCGTCATGTGCAGTGAACCAGCAATGCGCGCGCCCGAAAGCGGTTTGGACCCGCCAAACTCCTCGCGCAACGCCATGAGACCTGGCATCTCGGTCTCGGCAATCTCGATTTCCTTGCGCCCGTAGTCGGCAAGCGCGATGTCTTTTACGGCGTAATCTGAAGATCCCTGCATATCCATCCGTTGGTTAAGGCATTGCATCAACGCGGGCCGCGTGCCACGCCCGTCATATATCCGGCTCTCAGCTTTGGAGCAACGCCCCATCGAACTGGCTGTACGTCCCGCGCGCAGCGGCGCGGGATGGCGTCGGGGATACGTTATTCAGATGTTGATCCGTCATCTCGCTGATCTTCTTCATGAAAACCAGCTTCGACCAATCCAATGAGCGATTCCAGCGCCTCTTCGGCCTCCGGGCCCTTGGTCTCGATCAGGATTGTCACACCCTGCGCCGCGCCCAATGACAACAGCGCCATAATGGAGCCGCCGTTGACGCTCTCGCGGCCTTTCGTCACGGTGACATCGGCGTCAAACTTTTCCGCGATATGAACAAACTTTGCGGTTGCCCGCGCGTGCAACCCGCGCCTGTTGCGGATCTGCACCTCTGCCAGGCAGTGATAAACGCCGTCGCCCGGCGGTTCGGTTTGGGTAAACTCAGACATCTTCCCGCGCTACTAACTGCCCGCCAGCATTTCGCTGACGACGCGAATATACTTCTGACCGGCCTCTCTGGCCATATCCGCGGCTTCGTGCAGGCGGCTTTCTTCACGTACGCGCGCCAGCTTAATCAGCATCGGCAAATTGACGCCGGCGATAACCTCGACATTGCCTCCGTCCATCGCAGAAATCGCCAGGTTCGACGGGGTCCCGCCAAACATATCGGTCAGCAGCACGGCCCCGTCGCCGGTGTCTACAGATGTCATCGCCCGCAAAATCGCCTCACGGCGCTCCTCCATATCGTCATCCGGCGTAATGGCAATCGCGGCGATCTGGTCTTGCGGCCCTACCACATGCTCCAGAACGGTGCGGAATTCGCGCGCAAGGTTCCCGTGGGTGATGATGACAATCCCAATCACCGTTCGCTCCGACGTCGCACCGCGAACGAAACCATAACCAGTCTGAGTAAGTGAATGCTGCCCACGCGCGTCATAACCCGGTTGATCCAATACTTTGACCTTCCATAGTCACGCTGCAGCGCACACCATGCAAGTCATTTCCCCCTCCGGCGCGACAAATTTCCGCGAGTGCCGCCACGTTGCCCTGCCGCTGAGCGAGAAGCGCGATTGCGCAGCAGCGCGACGGTTCTTATAACCCTCGTATGGATATTGGTATTCCTCCGCATGCCGTCGATCGGCTGGCTTATTGGAAAATGAACGGGCTGGGCAACGACTTCGTGATCATCGATGCGCGGTCGCAGCCCTCGCGTGTGGATAGCGCCTTGGCGCGCGCCGTGGCAGACCGTGACATCGGCATCGGCTGCGATCAGGTGGTAGCGCTGGAGCCATCCGATCGCGCCGACGTGTTCATGCGCATCTTCAATTCCGACGGCTCCGAGGTGGGCGCGTGCGGCAATGCTTCGCGCTGCTTGGCTGTCCGCCTTGGCGCGGAGACCGGACGGCGATCCTCAACTATTGCGACAGCTTCGGGTGTAATATCGGCCGAAACAACCGGCGTTGACAGCGCTTCGGTCGATATGGGTGCGCCGAAATTTGGCTGGGCCGACATCCCACTAGCGCACCCGGTGGACGACACCAATGTCGTCTTCATTGGTCCCGCGGGCGCAGGTGCGGCGGAAGACGATGTGTTCACGCTGGGAATGGCCAGCGTCGTGAATGTTGGCAACCCGCACTGCATTTTCTGGGTGGAGGATGCGGAGGCGATCGATCTCGCGCGGATTGGCCCGGCGCTGGAGCGCCACCCGCTGTTTCCCGAGCGCGTGAATGTTTCGATGGCGCAGGTCGATGCGGCCGAGACCATCACGCTGCGGGTTTGGGAGCGCGGCGCCGGCCTGACGCGTGCATGCGGCACCGCGGCCTGCGCGGCGGCAGTCGCGGCGGCGCGGACAGGCCGCGCAGACCGGCATGTGACGGTCAACTTGCCCGGCGGGCCGCTCGACATCGATTGGCGCGAGAGCGACGGCCACATTATCATGAGCGGGCCGGTCGCGTTCGAGCATCGCGGCGAAATCGATCTGACACCCGAAGGCGCGCTTGCCGGCTTCGCGGAGGTGGCCTGACATGAGCGCGCGGATCGTCACCTTCGGATGCCGGCTGAATGCCAATGAAAGCCAGGCCATGGCGGAGCACGCCGAGGCTGCGCGTCTGGACGACGCCGTGATCGTGAACACGTGCGCCGTCACCGGCGAGGCCGTGCGCCAGGCCCGGCAGGCCATCCGCCGCGCGCGCCGCGACAATCCGGAGGCGCGGATCATCGTCACCGGCTGCGCAGCGCAGACCGAGCCGGAGCGTTTCGCCGAGATGGCCGAAGTCAACCACGTCATCGGCAACGCCGAGAAGATGCAGGCCGCGACCTTCGAGCGGCTGAGCACGGGCGGTGCGCCCCGCGCGCTCGTCAACGACATCATGTCCGTCCGCGAAACCGCAGGGCATATGATCGCCGGTTTTGGCGGACGCGCCCGCGCCTTCGTGCAGATCCAGAACGGCTGCGATCATCGCTGCACGTTTTGCATTATACCTTATGGCCGCGGACCGTCGCGTTCGGTGCCAGCCGGCGAGGTGGTCCGCCAGATCGCGGCGCTCACCGACCAGGGCTACCGCGAGGTGGTGCTGACCGGCGTCGACCTGACGGCCTATGGTGCCGACCTGCCGGGAGAGTTGACGCTGGGCAAGCTCGTCCAGAAGATTTTGAAGCTCGTGCCGGAGCTGCCGCGCCTGCGCATTTCCTCGATCGACACCATCGAGGCGGACAGCGACCTCGTGGCGGCGATGGCGGACGAGGAACGGCTCATGCCGCATCTGCACCTATCGCTGCAGGCGGGCGACGACATGATCCTCAAGCGCATGAAGCGGCGGCATTCACGCGACGATGCCGTGCGGTTCTGCACGGAGATGCGCCGGCTGCGCCCAGACATTGCGTTTGGCGCGGACATCATCGCGGGTTTCCCGACCGAAACCGAAGAGATGTTCGCAAACTCGCTGGCGCTGGTGGATGACTGCGGGCTGAGCCATCTGCACGTCTTCCCGTTCTCGCCGCGCCCCGGCACACCTGCCGCGCGGATGCCCCAGCTTGAGCGCCGCGAGATCAAGGCGCGAGCGCAACGGTTGCGCGAGAAGGGCGATCAGGCACTGAGGGATCATCTCCGCGGCTTCGGGGGCCGTGAACTGGAGATCCTGATCGAGCAGCCGCAGCGCGGGCGCGCGCCGCAATTCGCGGAAGTCAGCCTGCCCGAGCCAAGCGAACCGGGCACGCTGGTACGCGCGTACATTACCGGCATGAGCGCCAACAAGCTGGAAGGGACGGTGGTCGCGTGAGCGAAACCCCGACAAAAAAAACTGGCCTGTTCGGCCGCCTCTTCAAGGGCGAGGAACGCGCGCGGCAACACGACGAGCATGAGACTTCGCCGGACACCGAAGACCCATCAGGCGTGCACGACGTAGACACACTTGAGGACGCGGAAGCCGCTCCGGAGACCATGAAGGCAGAAGCCGAGCCCGCGCAGCAGAAGGGCTGGTTCTCTCGGCTCAAGGACGGGCTGACCAAAACCTCCTCACGCCTATCCGAGGGCGTCACCTCGATCTTCACGAAGCGCAAGCTGGACGACGACACGCTGGAGGAGCTGGAGGACTTGCTGATCCAGGCGGATCTGGGCGTGGAAACATCAATGCGCATTACCGAGCGGCTCGCTGCGGAAAAGTACGACAAGGAAATCAGCCCCGACGAGGTCCGCGAGGTGCTGGCCGCCGAGGTCGCCAAGACGCTAGAGCCGGTCGCGCGGCCCCTGCGCATCGAGCCGGGCAACAAGCCGCATGTCATCCTTGTCGTTGGCGTTAACGGCACTGGAAAGACCACGACCATCGGCAAGTTCGCGCGCAAGTTCACCGACGAAGGCAAAAGCGTCATTCTCGCTGCTGGCGACACCTTCCGCGCGGCAGCCGTCGAGCAGCTCAAGATCTGGGGCGAGCGCGTTGGCGCGCCGGTGATCACACGCAATATCGGCG
This sequence comes from uncultured Hyphomicrobiaceae bacterium, assembly GCA_964466965.1. GTDB lineage: Bacteria > Pseudomonadota > Alphaproteobacteria > Rhizobiales > Rhodomicrobiaceae > Dichotomicrobium. Next base: position 348 of record CAYXPZ010000120.1, on the reverse strand, counting down.
CGGATGCCGCCGGTCTGGCCTACGATGCGCTGAAACAGGCGCAGGACGAAGCGCGCGACGTACTGATGATCGACACGGCCGGGCGGTTGCAAAACAAGGCCGACCTTATGGCAGAGCTGGAGAAGATCATCCGCGTGATCCGCAAGCTCGACGAGACTGCCCCGCACACCGTGCTGCTCACGCTTGACGCGACGACCGGCCAGAACGCCATGCAACAGGTCGAGGTCTTCAAGAATACCGCAGGCGTGACCGGCCTGGTGATGACCAAGCTGGACGGCACCGCGCGCGGCGGCGTCCTCGTGTCCATTGCCGCGCAACACGCGCTGCCGGTCTATGCCATCGGCGTCG
>CAYXPZ010000119.1:0-5472 GCA_964466965.1 uncultured Hyphomicrobiaceae bacterium | reverse complement strand
CGCGCGAGCCGCTCAATGCCGATCCGCGGACCGGAATCATAGAAAGCCTGCCCCAAGAACGGAAAGCGCTCGGCCTCACCAACGATCAGGCGGAACATGCGGATCGCGTCGTCGGAGGTCAGAAACCGCAAATAGGACCGGGCGACCTCCTTGAGTGTTTGCTCCGTGTCGGTGCGTGAGGCGTCGATGGTGAAGATTTGCTCGGCCTGGCGCTGGCATTCCTCCTTCACGAAGGCGGCGAAAATCGACGCCTTGTCGGGGAAGTAGCTGTAGAGCGTGCCTTTGGAAACGCGGGCGCGGCGGACGATTTCATCAGTGCTGGCGCCCTCGTAGCCGAGCGTCAGAAACGCGGCGCGTGCGCCTTGGAGGATCTGCTTTCCCTTGGGCGTCGAATAGTCCTTCTGCATCTCGATGCCTCCTTTTCGTTGTCCACCGATCGGCTGCAAGGCTTGCATTACCAGCGCCAATGCGTTACCACAATCACCAAACTGAACGGTTTGGTCTAGTTATTCATCCACGGTGCCCGGTGTCAATCGGCACGTCGGCGCTCTCGTTAGCGGCGCTCACAATGAGTCGCCCTTCTGCAAGAGGTCACGCACATGGCCCCAAAGCGTATCCCGTTTCGCCTTTTCCTCGCCATTAGCGTGCTAGCGTTGCCAGCCTGCGATGATGGCACTGCCACGCACGAAACCCCGCCGCGCCCCATCGCCTGGACGACGGTTGAACCAACCGCGGAAACGTCCACGCGCCGACTTGCCGGCGTGACCCGGGCCGCGCAGCGCGCGCCGCTGAGCTTCGAGGTGCCTGGGACGGTGGAGACCGTAAACTTCGAGTCGGGCGAAACCTTCGAGAAGGGCGAGGTTCTGGCCACCCTGAACACGCGCAAACTGACGCTGGCGCTTGAGGAGCGCGAAAGCGAGCTGGCAGAGGCCAACGCCCTGCTCACGGAAGCCGAGGGTGATCTCAAACGCAAACGCGATCTGTTCAACAAGGGCTGGGTTTCGTCGTCAACGTTGGATAACGCCAAGCGCGCCTTCGAGACCGCGGAGAGCCGGGTTTCGCTGGCCACCGCGCGGCTGCGCCGGGCGCGCGAGGATCTCGACGATGCGACGCTGAAAGCGCCGTATGACGGCGTGATCGCCGAGCGGCTTATTGAGCCTTCGCAGCAGGTCTCGGCCGGGCAGACCGTATTCCATGTTCAAGGCCGAGATGGGGGCCTCGAAGTTGAGGTCACAGTTCCCGAGACGATCGTGAACCGGCTGGAGATCGGCACCGAACACACGGTGATCCCGCAGATCGGCGACCAGCCGGAACTAACGGGCGAAATTGTCGAGATCGCTTCGCAGGCTACCGAGCGCAACGCCTTCCCTGTCATGCTCAGGCTGCGCCAGCCGCCCGGTGAATTGCGCAGCGGCACCACCGCGGAAGTACGTTTCTCGCTCACTCACGAGTCCGGTCCGCCCGCGCACCAGCGCTTGTTTCAGATACCGCTGACTGCCTACGTGCCCGGAGGCAAGGGCCAGCGCGCGCATGTGTTCCGCTTTGACGAGGAGCGCGGTGTCGTGGAGCGCACGCCAGTGACCGTCGTCAGGGTGAGCGATACCGGCGCGCATGTCTCCGAGGGCCTCAGCGCGGGCGATGTCATTGCCGCAAAGGGCGTCGCCTTCCTGCGGGACGGCCAGGACGTCACGCTGCTCGGCGAAGGACCCGACCGCTTCAATCCGTAGAACGAGTTTTTCTGATGAGCATTTCATCCCTCGCGTTCCGCTATCAGGCGGTGGTCCTTTTGGGCGTCGTGCTGCTTATGGGCTTTGGCGGTTACAGCTACTTCACCTTGCCTGCCCAGGAAGACCCCAAGATCACGATCCGCGAAGCCGTCATCACGACGCGCTTCCCCGGCCTGTCGCCCGAGCGGATGGAGCGTCTCGTCACCAAGACGCTGGAAGAGTCGATCCGTCAGGTCTCCGAGATTGAGGAGATCCGTTCGACCTCGCGTGCCGGCCTCTCGATCATCCACGCCACGGTCTATGACCGCTATTTCCAACTCGACCAGATCTGGGATGAGCTAAGGCAGAAGGTCAGCGAAGCCGCCGCTGAACTACCCGAGGGCGCGAGCGAGCCGGTCGTGAATGACGACTTCGGCGATGTCGCGGTCATCACCGCCGCCCTGACGGCCGAGGATTTCGGCATGGGCGAGATGTTCGACATCGCAAAGCATATCCGCGACCGGCTTTACGGCGTGTCGGGCACGAAGCGGATCGATCTTCACGGCGTTCAGGAAGAGCGCATCTTTATCGAGACCTCAAACACGCGGCTTGCGCAACTTGGTCTGTCGCGCGGCGAGGTCATCTCCGTCCTTCAGGCGCAGAACATCATCCGGCCCGGCGGGGAGATCGACACCGGCGAGCGCAGCTTCATCGTCGAGCCGACCGGCAATCTGCAATCTCTCGAACAGATTCGCGAAGTGCTCATCCCGCTCGGAGACGGCGAAGGCACGGTGCGCCTGCGCGACCTCGCGACAGTCAAGCGCGGCACCGTCGATCCGCCGCAGCGCAAGGCGTATTACAACGGCGAGCCCGCCATCATCTTCGCCATCGCCATGCTGGACGGCAATCGCGTGCTGGAATACGCGCCGCGCGTGCGCGAGCGGCTTGAGCAAATTCAGCAAACGCTGCCCGTCGGCTATCAGCTCGACATTGTTACCTATCAGGCAGAGCAGGTGAAAAACGCCGTGTTCGGCGTCACCAATAACGTGCTTCAGACGCTCGCGATCGTGCTGGCCGTGGTGATCCTGTTTCTGGGGGTGCGCACCGGACTGATTGTCGGCTCCATCGTGCCGGCGGTCATGCTCATTACGCTGGCGGTCATGGGCTTCACCGGCATCCCGCTGGAGCGCATGAGCCTGGCGACACTCGTCATTGCCCTTGGGCTGCTGGTCGACAACGGTATCGTGATCGCAGAGGATTTCAAACGCCGGCTCGAAGAAGGCGCGGAGCGGGAAACCGCGCTGGCCCAGACCGGGCGCGAACTCGCGCTGCCGCTGCTGTCGTCAACGCTGACCACGGTGCTGGTTTTTCTGCCGCTTATGCTGGCCGAGCACGAAGCGGGCGAATACACCCGCTCGATCTCGCTCGTGATCCTGATTTCGCTGCTGACCTCGTGGGTGCTGGCCATGACGGTGACCCCGACGCTGTGCCACTGGTTCATCAAGGTCGATCAGGACGGCGGAGCGCGCAAGAAGCGCGGCTTCGCCCTCGGCGATTTCTTCCAGGTGCTGGAGCGCGGGTATGCCTGGCTGCTGCGCGGTATCCTGCGGGTGCGTTACCTGTTTCTCTCCGTGATGCTCGCTGCGCTCGTGGGCGGCGGCTGGGGCATGAGCCAGATCCCCAACGAATTCTTCCCAGACAGCGACCGCGCGCAAGTGTTGATGACGCTTGATCTGCCATCGGACGTTTCGCTGCGCACCACGGACGACAAGCTGAACGCGCTTTTTCCCATCCTGTCGGATGAAGAGCGGTTTCCCTATCTGGAGAGCTTCGCCGCCTATGCCGGCTATGGCGGCCCACGCTTTGTGCTGTCGCTGACCCCGCTCGACCCGGCCTCGAACAAGGCCTTCATCGTTGCCAATCTCGACGCTTTCGAAAACATGCCGAAGGCGCTGTCCGAGTTGCGCGCCATGTTCCGCGAAAAATTTCCGGGTTTGCGCGCGCGGGTGACGAACATGTTCCTCGGGCCGTCCGATCCCGGCCTGTTCCATGTGCAGGTCAAAGGGCCGGATGCCGAGGTCATCTACAATAAGGCGAGTGAACTGGAGGCGGTTCTGCGCGGCGTGCCCGGCATGATCGATGTCTGGCAGGACTGGGAAAACCGTATCCCCAAGGTTGTTGTCGAGGTAGATCAGACCCAGGCGCGCCGGGCCGGCATCTCATCGCGCGATGTGGCGCAGTCGCTGTCGGCCTATTACTCGGGCCGGCATGTTTCCGAATTCCGAGAGGGCGATGACATTTTCCCCATCGTCGCACGCGCCGAAGACGCGGAACGCTCTCGCATCGAGCAGTTGCGAAGTATCTCGGTTGAGGGAAGCGCCGGCGGTATGAGCGTGCCGCTGGAGCAGGTGGCAGAGCTTGAGTTTGAGAGCGATTACGCGGTCATCCAGCGCGAGGACCTCACCCGCACAGTGACGGTGGAGGGGCGCCCGCTTGGTGTCTCGCCGGAGGATCTTGTTGCGCAGATCGACCCCAAGATCGAGGCGCTGCGCGACGACCTGCCGCCGGGCCACACGATCGAGTATGACGGCATCGTCGTAGACTCGGCCGAAGGAAAGGCGGCGCTGGCGGCGAATGTGCCGCTTTGTCTCGCCATTGTCTTTATTCTGCTGGTAAGCCAATTTAACTCGTACCGTCGGCCGGCGCTGATTGTTCTCACCATCCCGCTCATCGTCGCCGGGGCGGCGCTGGGTTTGTCGATCATGCAGGCCACCTTCGGCTTTATGGTGATCCTGGGCCTTCTCGCGCTGGCGGGCATTATCATCAACAATGCCATCGTACTGATCGATCGTATCGACATACAGCGCGCGGAAGGAGCGAAGAGCGACCGCGATGCGATCGTGGACGCGGCTGCGCGCCGGCTGCGCCCAATCATCATGACGACCGTGACGACGATTCTCGGGCTGCTGCCGCTCATACTGACCGAGGATCCGCTGTTTTACGGCATGGCCAGCGTGATGGCATTCGGTCTGGGCATCGGCACGATCATGACGCTGGGCGTCATCCCGGTCCTCTACAGCTTGCTCATAATCCAGAGCTCCGAGCAAAAAACCACTTGATGCCATGAACGCGCACACGGCGCGGTCCAAACTTCCGCGCTCATTTTTTCGCGACAGCTAGCCGTCACCGCTCTCCATGGGTGCCATCTGCGATCTTAGAACCGGACCGGCCGCATCCCATTCCACGCAGACCGAAAGGAGACCGCAACTGGTTGTCCTTAGGGGTAAACTGGGAACGGAGGCACGGAAAACGCCCGCACGGCTCCCGGTCGGCTAGCCTTGAAACCAGCTAAGTGCTTGAAACCGCTTGGCTGGGGAACCTGCACTCCAAGTGAATTTCTAGTATGTTGCGTTATAGATTTTTTTTTCCGGGATAGGGGCAATGGTACCCGCATTAGTACCACCCAGAGTGACGTTTCCAGCTATACTGGTCATCCGAGTTCGCAAACTGGGATCTCAAGCCCAGGGCGGAGCGCGCAATATGCTCGCTCGCTTGACACATGCTTGAAGGCCATGGGGCGCGCTCGCGCCGCCAAAGTAGAGTCTGCTCATCCATGGTCAGCAGACGTCGCTTCTCGCATCGGTGACAACGGACCGTGTCCTTTCAGCGGTAGTAGCTTCCAAGAAGCACCCAGTCCGCTATCACCGGATACCGTTGAAAAAGTCGGCATTGCTGGCGTTGTGAAGTCCTGATTCAATCCTCTCAA
>CAYXPZ010000118.1:0-5473 GCA_964466965.1 uncultured Hyphomicrobiaceae bacterium | reverse complement strand
TGCCGCGCACGCCGTTCTCGAACTCGACCATCTCGCCCGCCTGGACGTTGTCGAGCCCGTAGACGCGCGCAATACCGTCGCCAACGGATAGCACCTGGCCGATCTCCGCGACCTCGGCTTCCTGACCGAAGTTTTTGATCTGTTCCTTGAGAATCGAGGAAATTTCCGAGGCTCGGATTTCCATCAGCCTACCTCTTTCATAACGTGTCTGAGACGGTTCAGTTTGGTGCGCACCGAGTTATCGATCATGCGGCTGCCGATTGTCACGATCAAGCCGCCGAGGATCGACGGATCCACGCGGATATTCATGCTGACATCGTGCCCAGCGAAGCCGCGCAGGGCCTGTTTCAGATCATTTTTCTGGTCGTCGCTGAGCGGAACGGCGGTCACCACATCAGCCTCTACCTCGCCGCGATGGCGCGCCACCAGCGTGCGGAACGCGCGGATGATGTCGGACACGGCAGAAAGTCGGCGCTTCTCAACCAGCAGTTCGAGGAAGTTCTTGGTCAGGCCCGACGTGCCTGCAGCATCCGCGACCACTCGCACCGCCTTAGCCTGCTGATCCATTGAGAAGGCCGGGCTGTGCGCCAGCCTGCGCAGATCATCGCTGTTATCGAGCATCTGCTGAAAATCAGACAGCTGCGCCTCGACCTCATCCAGTGCATCTTGCTCTAGAGCGAGCTCGAATAGCGCGATCGCATAGCGTCCTGCCACGCCCGTAACGCTGGTCCCGCCACTAGCCATCGAGTTGTCTGCCACGCGCCGCTCCCGATTGTGCTGGAGGGATAAGACGTGCCAGTGCGTCCGTGCCGTATTCTGCAATTGTTCAGCTTAAAAAAAGCCGCGCGGCACTGAGCGCAAGGCGCATCCTTGCTGAAGATGGAGGTGATCTATCACAGGCTTTGCCGCCCTTGCAATACGCTGCGCACATCAAGACGATAGAAGCGCGCGCGAACGTTAAAGAGCGAAAATTCGCGGTTTTTGTTTTACGCTCACAAGAAGCTGTAGGGATCTACGTCGATGACGACGCGCACGCTACCCTTGGCGGGCGGCGCGCGATCCTTCCAGGCGCGCAAGAAGCCCTGGATGTCCACATTGCGCGGCGCCTTCACCAGCAGCCGGTAACGATAGCGTCCGCGGATCATCGCCAGCGGCGCCTCGGCTGGCCCCATCACCTCGATCCGCGCGGCGGGCGGCGCGGCCCGCGCAAGCGCCTGCGCATAGCGCTCGGCCTCCGGTTTCGCGACCGCCGAGACGATGATCGCCGCCAGCTTGCCGAAGGGCGGCAGCCCGGCCTCCTCGCGTGCGGCAATTTCACGCGCCAGGAAGGTGTCGCGATCCCCGGAGATCAGCGCGCGCATGACCGGATGATCGGGCGCATGGGTCTGGATCAGGCCGATGCCGCCGCTGTCCTCGCGCCCGGCGCGGCCGATGACCTGCTGCATGAGCTGGAAGGTACGCTCTGCCGCGCGCGGGTCGCCGCCCTGCGCCAGGCTCAGGTCGCCGTCGACGACGCCCACGAGCGCAAGGCCGGGAAAGTGGTGGCCCTTCGCGACCAGCTGCGTGCCGACGATGATCCGCGCTTCACCTGAGGAAATGCGTGCGATCGTCTCGCGGATCTCGGTGAGATTGGTGGTGAAGTCGCTGGACAGGATCGCAGCGGGCACGTCGGGAAAACGCTCGGCCACCTCCTCCGCAACGCGCTCCACGCCCGGCCCGCACGGCACCAGCTTGCCGCTCACCCCACAGGCCGGGCAGTCGCCGGGGCGGGGCAGCACGAAGCCGCAATGATGGCAGGTCAGCTTGGCGCGATGGCGGTGCTCCACCAGCGTCGCGCTGCATTGCGGGCACTCGATCCGGTGGCCACAGGCGCGGCACAGCGTCAGAGGCGCATAGCCGCGCCTGTTGAGAAACAACAGCGCTTGCTTGTCGGCCGCCATCGTGTCGCGCACCGCCGAGACCAACGGCGGCGATAACCAGCGGCCGCGCTCCGGCGGCTCGGCGCGCAGGTCGATCGCGCGGATATCTGGCAGCGCCGCGCCGGAATAGCGCGCGGTGAGACGGACATGCGCATAGCGGCCGCCCCGGGCATTGACGACGCTCTCGATCGACGGCGTCGCCGAACTCAGTATCACCGGATGCTTGCCGAGCTTTCCACGCACCACCGCCACGTCGCGCGCCTGATAGCGGACATAGTCCTCCTGCTTGAAGCTCTGCTCGTGCTCCTCGTCCACGACAATCAGGCCTAGATCGGCATAGGGCAGGAACAGCGCCGAGCGCGCCCCAGCGACCGCCTGCGCTTCGCCCGTCGCCACCGCGCGCCAGATGCGCCCGCGCTCCGCCGCGCCCATCGCGGAGTGCCACTCCATCGGGCGGCAGCCAAATCGCGCCGCGAAACGGTCGAGGAACTGGCTGGTCAGGGCGATTTCCGGCAGCAAGATCAGCACCTGCTGGCCGTGCGCCAGCGCCGCCGCGACGGCCTCGAAATACACTTCCGTCTTGCCCGCGCCGGTCACGCCGTCGAGCAGACTGACCGAGAAGCCACCCCGGCGCACCGCGCGCATCAGCTTGCCCGCCGCTTCGCCCTGTTCAGGCGCCAGGTCCGGCCGCGCATGGTCCGGGTCCGGCAGCGATGGCCGCGGCGGCGGCATCCCGACGCGGACAAGCGAACCGGCGGCGGCCAACCCCTCGATCACCGCCGCGCTTACGCCAGCTGCGCGCGCGAGGTCCCGTTTGGCCCGAACCGCGCCATCCGCCGCGACGTTAAGCACCTTCTCCCGCGCCGGCGTCATCCGCTCTGGCGGCGGACCCGCGGCGCGATAGCCGAAGCGCGGCGCTTGAGGCTCAAAGGCGCGCGGCGCGCTCATCATCATCTTCAACACCATGCCGCGCGGACTGAGCGTGTAATCAGCGACCCACTCCACCAAACGGCGCGACACCACCGGCAGCGGCGGCATATCAAGCACCTCGATGATGGATTTGAGCTTCTTCACCGGCACATCCGCCGTGCGCGCCACGCCCCAGACCACGCCGATGCGCCGTGCCGAGCCGAGCGGCACGCGCACGAACGCTCCTGGCGGCGGCGCGTCGCCTTCGCCAAGCGCGTAATCGTACGCCTCATCAAGGGCCAGCGGCACGAGCACGGGCACCGCGCGCGCAGGGCCGCCCTGCGGCTCGTCAAGATCCAGCCGCGCTTGCGCCGCGCCTGACGGCCCTCTCATGATCCCCGCCTGCGAATTAAGACTGCATCAACCATATGCCGCTTAGATTAAGCCTTTCGGCCGTTGCGAAGAAAGTGGCGTTGCGTCGATGACATGGGTTGATCCGCAAAAACTTGAGATTTCCGCACAGCACGACGTCGCCGAGGCGATCCGCGGCTGGCTGGCGTATCTCGCGCATCAGCGTGGCAGCGGCGCGAACACGCTCGATGCCTATGCGCGCGATCTGCGCCAGTTCTGCGGGTTCCTGAGCGATCATCTCGGCGCGCCGCCCGGCTTGCGCGATTTCAATGCGCTCACGGCTACCGATTTCCGCGCGTTTATGGCCTGGCGGCGAACGCAGGGTGCGTCGAGCCGCAGCCTGTCGCGGAGTCTTTCCGCCTTGCGGGCCTGCTTTCGCTACATGGAGCGGGCCGGGCACCTGAAAAACCGCGCCGTGCTGGCCGTGGCGCTGCCGCGTGCGCCACGCGCACTGCCGCGCCCTCTCACCGAGGATAAGGCGCGGGCTGTCATGACCGGGAGCCGCGACGATGATGGCCGTGCGGCTTGGGTCGGCTTGCGCGATCAAGCCGTGCTGCTGCTGCTTTATGGTTCGGGGTTACGCATTTCCGAGGCGCTGGGGCTAAACCGCCGCGACGCGCCGGTTCCGCCGCGCGACGTGCTACGCGTTCAGGGCAAGGGCGGCCAGGAACGCGTCGTGCCGGTGCTGCCGATCGCGCAGGAGGCGGTGGAGCAATATCTGGACGCCTGTCCCTATCCGCTGATGAGCGATGATCCGCTATTCTTGGGGGTGCGCGGCGGCCGGTTGAGCCCGCGGATCGTGCAACTCGTCATCGCCCGGCTGCGCGCAGCGCTCGACCTGCCGCCGACGGCGACGCCGCATGCGCTGCGTCACTCCTTCGCGACCCACCTACTCGGCAGCGGCGCCGATCTGCGCGCGATCCAGGAGCTGCTCGGCCATGCCAGCCTGTCAACGACACAGATGTACACCGAGGTCGACCGGCAGGCGCTGCTGCGCATCTACGACATGGCGCATCCGCGCGGAGATCCGCCCTAAGGCGTGCGCGTGTTGTTCGACGACCGGCAACCCCTTTTCCGAAAACGCGCTTTAGGGCTGATCGTTGCGGATCAACTCAACGATTGCAGCACGCAGGTCGCCGATCCCCAGCCGCTTTTCCGCCGAGGTTGCGATAATCTCCGGGTGTGCCGCCGGGTGCTTGGCGAGCTGCGCCGCGGTCTCAGCTTGCACGCGATCAAATTGCGCCGCGCTGATCTTGTCGATCTTGGTCAGCACGACCTGATAAGATACCGCGGCCTCATCCATGAGGTCCAGAACGTCGGCGTCGGTGGTCTTGATGCCATGGCGCGCGTCGATCAGCAGGAACACCCGCTTGAGCTGCGCCCGCCCGCGCAAATAATCGTAGATGAGCTGGTTCCAGCCCTTCACCTGCGATTTCGGCGCCCGCGCATAGCCGTAGCCGGGCATATCGACGATGTGCAGCGCCTCACCAACCAGGAAATAATTCAGCTCGCGCGTGCGTCCCGGCGTGTTGGAGGTGCGCGCCAGCGCCTTGCGCCCGGTCAGCGCGTTCAGGAGGCTCGACTTGCCGACATTCGAGCGCCCGGCGAAGGCGACTTCCGGCAATGGTTCCACGGGCAGCCCGTCGATGCGGACCACGCCTTTAATGAAGTGGATCGGGCCGGAAAACAGCCGTGCCGCGTTCGTTGTCACGGTCAACTCTTGCTCGACCCGCCGACCCCCAGCCGGTTGAACAGCTTGTCCAGCCCGATATTCTCCAGCAGATTCACCTCAACGCCCTGTCGATGCATGATGTACCACTGCTGCGCGATCGTTAGGATGTTGTTCCATGTCCAGTAGATCACCAGACCGGCCGGGAACGTCGCCAGCAAGAAGGTGAAGAACACGGGCATCCAGGTGAAGATCTTCTGCTGGATGGGATCGCCAGGCATCGGGTTCAGCCGCATCTGCACGAACATCGACACGCCCATGATGATGGGCCAGATGCCGATTTGCAGAAAATCAGGCACGCCAAACGGCAACAGACCGAACAGGTTGAATATGCTTGTCGGGTCCGGCGCGGACAGGTCTTGAATCCAGCCGAAGAACGGCGCGTGGCGCATCTCAATTGTGACGAACAGCACCTTGTAGAGCGCGAAGAAGACCGGGATCTGGATCAGGATCGGCAGGCAACCCGACATCGGGTTGACCTTTTCCTTCTTGTAAAGCTCCATCA
>CAYXPZ010000117.1:0-5557 GCA_964466965.1 uncultured Hyphomicrobiaceae bacterium | reverse complement strand
GCGTCGGCCATCGTGAACGGCACGTCGAGGATCCGCGCCAGCGTCTGCGCCAGCAATGTCTTGCCGCAGCCTGTCGGCCCGATCAGCAAAATATTGGATTTCGCCAGTTCGACATCATTGTTTTTGCCGGCATGGCTCAAGCGCTTGTAATGGTTGTGCACCGCCACCGAAAGAACGCGCTTCGCGGTATCCTGACCAATCACGTATTCATTGAGGACATGCGCAATTTCCGACGGGGTCGGGACGCCATCGCGAGATTTCACATAGGCGTTCTTGTTCTCCTCACGAATGATGTCCATGCACAGTTCGACGCATTCATCGCAAATGAAAACGGTCGGCCCCGCGATGAGTTTGCGCACTTCGTTCTGGCTCTTGCCGCAGAAGGAGCAATAAAGCGTATTTTTGGAGTCGGTTCCGTTAACCTTGCTCATAGACTCGCACCTCGCAATATGGCCATCCCGTTCGCGACCGCGCTTGAGGCCCAGGACGTCGCAGCTTTGTCATATAGCCTGCGATACGTTTCAGATCTGCTGACGGACCGTCCCATCAAGCTAATTTGACCATGTGAAGCGCGTCAGGATCAAGCGTCCCGTTGCGCCGGGATTGTTACAATTCGTTGAGAAACGTCGCCGCGACGTGTTCGCAGCGCCGAACCGCGCCATGGAACAACGACGCTGGCCTGATGGCTTAGCGCGTCGAAGCTTATAGTGTGTTAACCATGCGCTCGCAATTTGGCCGGATTTCATTAGTGTCGGCCGCTGTGGACAATGCGTAGGCGCGAGCGCCCGCTACAATCGCACGGTAGGCCAGCTGATCAGGCGTTTTCATCAATCGGCAGGGCGCGCTTGTCCAGCACCTGATCGATCACGCCGAACTCCATGGCGTCTGTCGCCGACATGAAATAATCGCGATCCAGCGTCCGCTCGATCACGTCATAGGGCTGGCCGGTATGGCTCACGTAAATCTCGTTCAGGCGCCGCTTGAGTTTGACGATGTCCTCGGCATGGCGCTCAATATCGCTGGCCTGCCCCTGGAAACCGCCGGACGGCTGATGGACCATAATGCGTGAATGCGGCAGGGCGAAGCGCATGCCCGGCTCGCCGCCGGCCAACAGGAGCGAGCCCATTGAGGCGGCCTGGCCGATGCACAGCGTCGCGACCGGCGGGCGAATGAACTGCATAGTGTCATAGATCGCCATGCCCGAGGTCACGATACCGCCCGGCGAATTGATGTACATGGAGATCTCTTTTTTCGGATTATCCGATTCGAGATATAGCAGCTGCGCCGTCACCAGCGAGGCGACCTGATCCTCAATCGGACCGGTCACGAAGATGATGCGCTCTTTGAGGAGCAGCGAAAAAATGTCATAGGCGCGTTCCCCGCGATTGGTTTGTTCGACGACCATCGGGACCAGCGAGGACATGGTAATATCTTGCGAGTCGCTCATCGTGATTTCCTGGTTGGCGGCCGCCTGATCGGCGGCGTATTGAGGCGCGTTGACGGGGTTCGGCAGGTCGGAGCGTGCTGATTTGCGGCTAACGGCTCAGGCGGCTTCCTCGTCCGGCATATTAAAAAGCTCATCTTTTGACACCGTTTTTTCGGTGACGTTGGCCATCGCTAACGCATAGTCCACGACTTTCTCCTCGAAGACGGGACCGCGCAGCTCCATCAGCGCGTTCGGGTTCTGCTGGAAATACTCGATGACCTGCTTCTCCTGTCCGGGATACTGGCGGGCCTGATCCATCATCGCCCGCTTCATCTCCTCGTCGGTCACCTCGATATTGTTGCGCTGACCGATCTCGGCAAGGACCAACCCAAGCCGCACGCGGCGCGCCGCTAATTTGCGGCTGCGCTCGCGCTCGTCTTCCTCGGTGGTCTCCATATCCTCGAACGATTTCCCGGAGCGCTCCATCTGCTGGGTGGTCTGCTGCCACAATTCATCGAATTCCTGATCGACCAACGAGCTTGGCAGCTCGAAATCATGCGCCTTGTCAAGCTCATCGAGCAGCTGACGTTTGAGCTTGGTGCGGCTGGCCTGGTCCAGCTCCTTCGCCAGCTTGTCGCGGATTGCCTCGCGCAGCTTATCCATCGACTCCAGACCCATGCTCTGTGCGAACGTATCGTCAGCCTCTGGCAGCTTCGGCGCGCCGACCTCCTTCACCGTGACATCGAACTGCGCATCCTTGCCTGCCAGATGCTCTGCGCCATACTCCTGCGGGAACGTGACCTCGACAACGCGCTCCTCACCCGGCTTAGCGCCGATCAGCCCTTCCTCGAAGCCTGGAATGAACTGGTTCTTGCCGATGACCACGGCGATATCCTCCGCCGCGCCGCCCTCGAAAGGCTCGCCGTCGATCTTGCCCACGAAATCAACCTTGACCTGATCGCCCTCTTCGGCTGGTCCATCTTTCGGCTCATAGGTGGCGCTGGACTCCAGCAACTGGCGAACGCTTTTTTCGATGTCCTCTTCCTCGACCTCGGCGACCTGCTTTTCCAGGTCGAGTTTGCGCAGGTCCGCCAGCTCCATTTCGGGGATGACTTCAAAGGACATTGTGTATTCAAGATCCGCCTCACCGCTGATGACGCTCTCGACGTCCTCGGAGTCCTCCGGCAGGTTGATCTGGGGTTGCTGCGCCGGGCGTTCGTCCCGGTCGGTGAGCGCCTGCTGACTGGTTTCCGAAATGGTTTGCTGAAGCACCTCGGTGGTGATCGAGCGGCCATAAAGCCGGCGCAGATGCTCCACCGGCACCTTGCCCGGCCGAAAGCCTTTGATGTTAGCCCGCTGCTTCATTTCTTGCAGGCGCGCATCGACCTTTTCCTGGATTTCCGGGCGCGCCACGGTAACCTTCAGTTCGCGCTTGAGCCCATCCGAAACCGTTTCCGTAACTTGCATGATCGGTGTTTTCCGTCTGTCGCTTATCGTCTTCGCTGACTGGCCTGGACCGGCGCATCGTCACAGGCCCTGGTGCGGGCGGAGGGACTTGAACCCCCACGGCTTGCGCCACCAGAACCTAAATCTGGCGTGTCTACCAATTCCACCACACCCGCAACTGCGCCTCATCCGCTTTCGTGTTCGGCGCGTTTAGCACAGCCTTGCCCCAATCGGCTAGCGGGATATCACGGCTTTAAAGAGCGTGCAAAAGTCTAGCTGCCGGTCAAAGGTTCCAGTCCCAGTTCTCGGGAATAAATCGAAAGGCTGCCCCGAGCCGCGCGGCGCGGCCAACCCCCGGGAACGGCGCATGATAAAGCGCAATCCGCAGGTCTTCGCTGGCAGCCAACTCCAGGATGCGCTTGCGCGTCTGCGCCGCCTGTTCGCCGTCCATGTCGAAACCGAAATGCCAGTCCGTCCGTTCAAAAGAGATATAGGGATGCGTCAGCGCATCGCCCACGATCAAGAGGCGTTGCCCCCCGGACTCCACCAGGACAGCCGAATGGCCGTGCGTGTGTCCCGGCGCGGGAAAAAGCCGCACACCGGGGGCAACCTCCTCGTCCGGTTTGGCGCGGACCGTGCGGGCCGATACCGCGGTCAGGTTCTTCCTAGCGCCCTGCGCCATCGGCTTCTGGGCTTCGGGCAACCGGTCGGTCAGTGTCTCGTCGGTCCAGAACTGCCATTCTTTGGCGTTGATGGCGTATTCCGCATGCGGAAAGCGCGGCGCCTCGCCAGCGTCGTCCAGGATGCCCCAGACATGATCGGGGTGGCCATGCGTCAGCACGATCAGGCCGACATCAGCCACGCCGTAGCCCGCGGCCTTGAGGCTCGCCTCGATCCGACCGGCGCTGTCCTGAAAATCCGGCCCGGCGCCGGCGTCGACCAGGATGACCTGCTCACCCGTGTCAATCAGCGTTAGATTCAGGTGTCCACGCTGAATGTCGGAGCCCTGCCGGATGCTCTTGAGGTAACTGCGCAGCGTCGCTTCGGGTACGTTCGCGCCCAGCACGGATGCCGGCAAATTGAGCTGTCCGTCGCTGACCATGGTGATCAGAAAATCGCCAAGCGCGAAGCGGTAAAACCCTGGCGCCTGACGCGTCCGCGCGCGCTCGACAGGCTCTGTCGTCTGCGCAGCTGCCTGCCCCGCGATTGACACTACCGGCGCCGCAGCGCCCGCACGCAAGAATGTGCGCCGGCTGAACGAAAATGCCGTCATCAAACCTGCCTTTCACAAATGGATGCGCGCGATATTGATATTGCGCCCTATGGCGGCATCGCTCAATGCGAACACCGCATTCATAAGGTCAGCGATAAAAACGCCAAAGCCGTGTCATCCTCTCATGAATTTGTTCGGGCGACAGGCCGAAAGGCTCCAGCTTGATGCGTATGACGTGGTCGGGACCGAGTTGCCACGGCAGCTTCATCAGGATGCGATACAAAGGCTGCCTTCGCCAGTCCGCAATCAATGCATGATCGAGGTCGCGCTTGAGCTGAATGTGCAGCTCCATGTTCTCCATGTTCCGCACAGCGTAGAGACGCAACAGGATGTCGTTGACCTCGCGCCAAGGGATCAAACCCAGTCCATCGCAGAAGACGCCATATTCATTCGCCCCTATGCGCGGACGCCCTTCTATCAGCGGATAGAAGTAATATGCGACGCTTCCCGCAGCGATGCAGACGGGCAGGAACAACCGGTCCCCGCCCGAAAGGTAGAAGCCGAAAGACATCAGTGCGACGAAAGCCATGAAGTAGAAGCGAAAGCCGCCGCGGTTCGCGCCGTACGGCAAGGCGAAACCGCGATACATCACTTCCTCGGGCGACGGCTGGCTCTCTTCGGAGGGACTGCGTGGGGGTTGCGCCTGTGCCGCCATCAAGAGCGCCCTCGAGGTCTGGTGGACGTCGCTCACGTACCGCCGCATTGCGCGCGGTGCCGCAGCAGGTGATCGGCCAGAACAAGCGCCATCATAGCTTCGCCGACCGGAACTGCCCGTATGCCCACGCAAGGATCGTGCCGCCCCTTCGTCATGATCTCCGTATCTTTCCCGGACGCATCGACCGTCTGGCGCGGTTGCAGGATCGAGGAGGTCGGCTTGACGGCGAAGCGCGCCACGATCGGCGCACCGGTAGACAGCCCGCCGAGCACGCCGCCCGCATTGTTGGATAGAAACGCGGGCATGCCATCCGGCCGCATGCGCATTTCGTCGGCATTCTCTTCGCCCGACAGCGCCGCCGCGGCGAAGCCTGCCCCGATTTCGACCCCCTTGACCGCGTTGATGCTCATAAAAGCGGCAGCGATGTCCTGATCCAGCTTGCCGTAGAGCGGCGCGCC
Organism: uncultured Hyphomicrobiaceae bacterium; assembly: GCA_964466965.1. Lineage (GTDB taxonomy): Bacteria > Pseudomonadota > Alphaproteobacteria > Rhizobiales > Rhodomicrobiaceae > Dichotomicrobium. The sequence goes on along the minus strand of CAYXPZ010000117.1, from coordinate 299 downwards.
CAATCCCGGCGGCGCGCCCTCGGCGACGATTTCGATGACGGCCCCCGCCGAGGAGCCGGCCTTGCGCACGCCGTCCAGATAGTCGGTCCAGCGCGCGGCGGCTTCGGCGTCAGGCGCGAAGAACGGGTTGCGGTCCACCTCGTCCCAGTCCCAGTTCGCGCGGTCGATTTCGTGCGGGCCCATCTGCACCAGCGCGCCGCGGATGGTCACGCCTGCAAGCACCTTGCGTGCCACCGCGCCAGCGGCCACGCGCATCGCCGTCTCGCGCGCCGACGAGCGCCCGCCGCCGCGATAGTCGC
>CAYXPZ010000116.1:0-5730 GCA_964466965.1 uncultured Hyphomicrobiaceae bacterium | reverse complement strand
AACGCGCGCATGATGTCCATCATCCGGCGCGTGATCGGGATCAGCGGCGGCCAGACATCGAGCATCCGCGTGCCCGCGAAGGCTAACACTACAGCCAGGGCGCCACCGATCAGCGTGGACACCAAAGCAATGTTGATGGTTTCGATCAGAGCGGGGAGGAACTCCCACAGCAGGGCGAGAAACCCCCATCCGGCATCAATCGCCTCCAGCACGATCTCGCCGGGATAGTCGAAGAACTGCTCCAGCCCGCCCCAGAAGCTGCCGGAATTGAGGCTTTCGGCCTCGGAATAGCCAGCGATCAGTATCGCCGCGATGATGACGACGATCAGTCCGCTATACAGCCTCCGCTGACGTTCCAGCGCAACGATTTGTGTCTCAAGTGCGGCGACGGACATGCGCGTTTCCTGAATGAAACGCGGCTCCGGTACGCGCTTTCACCCGCCGCCGGAGCCGCTTGTCATGTAAGCGCTGTTATTCGGACACGCGCTTGCGCGCTTCGATCACGGACTTATAGGCGCTGTGATCGATCGGGGCGATACCCTTCACTTCACCGGCCATGACCCCATAGGCGCATTCCGGGTCCATGGATTCCAGCGACGCCATCAGTCCGGTCATCTTCAGCTTGATGTCGGTCGGCAGATCCTTGCGCAGCACGATCGGGCCTTCCGGGATGACGTTCGACTTCCAGACCTGAACCAGCTCGGTCATGTCGACCAGTCCGGCATCAACCGCCTTGCGGAACGCGCCGGAGTTGTGGCCGTCTTCCCAGTTGCCCAGACCGTCGGACCAGGTGACGCTGACGTCGACATCGCCGTTGTAGACCGCGACGATCGACTGCTCGTGGCCGCCGGTGAAGCCGACTTCGCCGAAATACTCTTCCAGATCGCCAACTTGCTCTTCCAACTCGATGGAGGGGATCAGGTAGCCCGAGGTCGAGTTCGGGTCACCGAACTTGAACTCCCTACCCTTCGCGTCTTCGAGGGAATCGATGCCTGAGTCCGCACGCGCGAAGGCGAATGAATGGTAGCCGTAGCTGCCATCGGTGTTGATCTTCACCAGCACCGGCTCAACCGCTTCCGGGTCCGTCAGATAGACCTTTGCGTAGCCCGAAGCGCCCAGCCAGGCCATGTCGAGGTTGCCGCCAAGCAGGCCCTCGATCACGCCGTTATAATCAGCCGGGGCGAACAGCTTGGTCGGCACGCCGAGCAGCTCTTCTGTCTTCTCGCGCAGACATTCGTTGGAGCGCAGACGGTCCTGCGCATTCTCACCGCCGAGCAGTCCGATGCGGAACTCCTCAATCTTTTTCTCTTCGGCCTGCGCCGCGCCCGCAAGCGCTACCGCAGCAACCGCGCCCGCAAGCGCCAGTTTGGTCAGGTTCATAGTCATCTCCCGTTAGGATCACACCACTTCACGCACACAACCGCGCCCGCGCCGGGCCACGGTCATTCCGCCGCCGCCGAGGCCCGGTCATCCGTTTGCCCCGCGCGGGTCATCTCAAGGCTGGTCGAGGTCGCCGCCTCGTTGAGTTCATCGTCCGCGCCATAGATTTCGCGCACCGTGGTCTGCGTTAGCTGCTCGGCGGTACCATCGAAGACCATCTCGCCTTCACGCATCCCGATAATCCGGTCGCAGTAAGTGCGCGCAGTATCCAGCGTATGCAGATTGCAGATGACGGTCTTGCCGTCGCGCTCGTGGATTTCGCGCAGCGCCTTCATGACGATCTCCGCATTGAGTGGGTCGAGCGAGGCGATCGGCTCATCTGCGAGCACTAAAGTCGGCTCTTGCATCAGAGCGCGGGCGATAGCGACGCGCTGCTGTTGTCCGCCGGACAGCGCCTCGGCGCGTTTCATGGCCTGATCAGCGATGCCCAGCCGGTCAAGCGCGGCAAGGCCATCGGCGATGTCCTGCTGGCCGAAAATATTGAAGAGACTGCGGATGGTGCTTTGCCCGTTCAGCCGGCCGAGCATCACATTGGTGATGACGTCCAGGCGCGGAACCAGGTTGAACTGCTGGAAGATCATCGCGCAGTCACGCTGCCAGCGGCGCAGCGCCCCCCCGCGCAGGGCAAGGACATTGCGTCCTTCGATAATGACTTCCCCGCTTGTGGCCGGCGTCAGATGATTGATTATGCGTAGGAATGTAGACTTCCCCGCGCCAGAACGCCCGATCACACCAACCATCATCGGCCGGTCAATCGCGAACGACACGTTCTTGACTGCAACAACCCGGCCGAAGTCTTTGCGCACATTACGAAATTCGATCAAGCCATGCCCTCGCTTTGTGAGTCCGGCATAAGATGAAACACAGGCTTGTTAGAGGTTTATGACAAATCCTTGAAGCCTAAACAGGACTTGACTTGTCGCATATTGGTAATCTCGATATCATTTGCGTAGCTTATTGCATTTTTAGATGACATCTGTATGAAGGAGATTACCGAATAGCGAGACGGTAGGGCTATGGCCGAGAACACCCACGCGAAACAAGCTGCGCGCCTTCGGCTTTCGCTGAATGAGCTTGAGGCGTTTGTCGCTGTGGTTGAGCAGGGAAGCTTTTCTCGCGCGGGCCTCTGGCTCGGGCTGAGCCAGCCGACCGTATCGCAGCGGGTGCAGACTCTAGAGAGTGAGTGCGGGCTGCGCCTTCTGGACCGCGCACACGGCGTCCGGCTGACAGCGTCTGGACGTGAAATCTACAACAAGGCCCGCTCTGTACTGGCAGGCGCCCGCGACATCGAGGCAACGGCGCGCGAGCTCGGCGCCTTGTCGCGCGGCCGGCTGAAGGTCGGGTTTTCGACTCCGCCGATGGCGATGCGGGTTCTCGCCCGTTTGAAGGCCGAGCACCCGGCTATTCAGATCGCTGCACGACACGGCAACACGGCTGAATTGCTGCAGATGATCGGCGCGTGCGAGATCGATGTGGGCGTTATGACGCTGCTTGAAGTGCCGGATGGCCTCAGGGCTGAATTGATAACACCGCAACAGCCGATGTTATGCGTGGCCGCTGGATCAACGCTCGCGCGGTCTCGGGAAATCGCCATGAGCCGGTTGACGGGCGAAACGCTCGTGCTCCGGGAAGAAGGCTCGCTCACGCGGCGTATCTTCGAGATGGCCTGCGATGCGGCGGGCATCCTTCCCGAGAACATACTGATCATGCCGAGCCGGGAGGCGGTCAAGGAAGCCGCAGCCGCCGGGCTGGGCGTCGGCGTCGTGCTTTCCGGCGAACTCGGCGATGACACGCGCCTGCAAACCATTGCCATAACCGACTGCATCAGCGAAGGCGGGGTTTATGCGGTGGGTCTCGGCGAAACTGAGGGGCTTCCGCTTGTCGACGGCTTTTTCGCCGTTTGCGCGGCTGTGAGCGAAGACAAATCAGCTATCGCGTGAACGGCAAACTTTGGATAAACGAGGCCGCACATGAGTACCGCACGGAAACAGGATCGAGAAGACATTATGACGAGCTTGACTGAGATGATGACGGCGAATGGGGCCACGCTATACGGCGGTGAAGCGGTCACCCAGCTTCAACATGCCTTGCAATGCGCGCAACTTGCTGAAGACGAGGGCGCCCCGCCGGCGCTGATCACGGCCGCGCTGCTCCATGACATTGGCCACCTTCTCGAAGATGATTTCGAGGATGCGCCTGAGCACGATCAAGACCGCCGCCACGAAGACCTGGGCGATGCGTTCCTTGCCAAATGGTTTGGCCTGGATGTCACCGAGCCGGTCCGCTTGCATGTGGCCGCGAAACGCTATCTTTGCGCCGTTGAGCCTGGCTATTTCGAGGGCCTTTCGCCGATGTCACGGCATTCGCTGATGCTGCAGGGCGGGCCGATGAGCGACGCGGAAGTGTCTGAATTCGAAGCCGGCCCCTACGCGCAGGATGCGGTGCGGCTGCGCCGGTGGGACGATCTGGGTAAGGACCCGGATATGCGCACGGCAAGCCTCGCGCATTTCCTCAGCTATGCGGTGTGCTGCGTGCGCATGGACACCCGCTGACAGAGGCCGCGATGGCGAAAGCGGACGCGGCGACGCAGCAGCGGCAAGCTCTCATGCGGATCTGCGCTCGGGCCAGCGAGGCCGAGTTGCAGCAGGCGCTGGACGCGCTCGCGCCGATTCCCGAGGCTGAGGATTTGCGCGCCCCGGAACCAGGTTTGGTCATGCTGCGCGGGCGCGTCGGCGGTGACGGTGCGCCGTTCAATCTTGGCGAGGCGACGGTGACGCGCGCGACCGTGCGCATCGGCGGGACGCTGGGCTACAGCTATGTGCTCGGACGATGCCCCGACAAGGCGCGGCTGTCGGCGATTATTGACGCGCTCGGGCAGGATGCGGATTGGCGCGCGCGGCTTGAGGAAGTGCTAATCGGGCCAGTGAACGCGCGGCGGGCAGCGGAGCAGCGGGCTGAGGCCGCCGAGACTGCGAGAACACGCGTCAACTTCTTCACGCTGGTGCGCGGAGAGGACGAGACATGAGCGCCATCCATGCCACCTTTGCCGATCCGCCGCGCGAGAGCCAGGAAGTCTTCCGCGCCGTGATGAATGCGATGGCGCGGCCCGGCGATGTCACTAATATTGATGTCGGCTTTGCGCCGCCTGCACCGCTGAACGCCGCCGCTGCCGCGGTTTTGCTCACGCTGGCCGATTTCGAAACGCCCTTGTGGCTCGATGCTGCCGATGACACGGCGCAGTTCCTGCGATTTCACACCGGCGCGCGGCTGATCGACGATCCGGCGGCGGCGACGTTTGTGCTCCTCACTGATCCGGCAGGCGCGCCTGCGTTTTCCACCTTCGCGCAGGGCACGCCAGATTATCCCGACCGCTCCGCGACGCTCATCATCCAGGTCGAAGCGTTCGGGATGGACTGGCGGCTGACCGGCCCGGGCATCGACGGGCAGACGCGCTTCAGCGCAGCCCTGCTGCCGGCAGATTTCGTTAAGCAGTGGCGCGACAACCATGCGCGCTTCCCCTGCGGCGTCGATATCATTTTCGCGGGGCGCGGCCAGATCGCGGCTCTGCCCCGCAGCACGGAGATTACGGGGGCCGGCTGATGTATGTCGCGGTCAAGGGCGGCGAAGCGGCGATCGCGGCAGCGCACGAGCTGCTGGCGAAGGCGCGGCGCGGCGACCCGGCGGTCCCGGAGATTACGGTCGCGCAAATTCGCGAGCAGCTCAGCCTGTCGGTCGACCGCGTGATGTGTGAAGCGTCCCTCTACGACCCGGACCTCGCCGCGCTAGCGATCAAGCAGGCGCGCGGCGACTTGATCGAGGCGATTTTCCTCGCCCGCGCGTTCCGCACAACCCTGCCGCGCTTCGGCTATTCGGAGCCGGTCGAGACCGCCGACATGACGATCCGCCGGCGCATCTCCGCGACCTTCAAGGACCTGCCGGGCGGGCAGGTGCTCGGGCCGACCTTCGATTACACGCACCGGCTGCTCGATCCATCGCTGATGGAGGGCGGCAACGAACCCTCCGAAATGCAGCCTGAGCCGCAGCCGGAGCCGGAACCCGCCCCGCATGTCTGCGCGCTGCTGGGCCGCCAGGGGCTGATCGAGCCGAACGCGACGGAGACCGACGCGCCCGTCGGCGACGTGACGCGCGGTGCGCTCGACTTCCCGGCTCCACGAGATCTGCGGCTGCAGGCGCTGGCGCGCGGCGACGAAGGCTTCCTGTTGGCGCTCGGCTATTCCACGCAGCGCGGCTATGGCCGCACGCACCCCTTCGCCGGGGAAATCCGCATGG
>CAYXPZ010000115.1:0-5818 GCA_964466965.1 uncultured Hyphomicrobiaceae bacterium | reverse complement strand
GCCGCGCCCGCCGAACTCCGCCCCGATCTCGAACGGCGCGGCCCAGAAATGCGGGCTCTCGCCCACCGTCACGTTGCCCGCCGCGTTCACCACCGCCAGCGCGCCGAGCGTTATCCCGTCCGCTGTCACCGCCGAGGCGCTGCCCAGCCCGCCCTTCAGCCGCTCGGTCGTCGCCCCGTGGCCCGCGCCCGCGCTGCCGAGCGCAATGTCCGCCCCCGCGCTCTCGCACGCCGCGTAGGCCATGTCGCGATAAGGCGGGAAGCGGCCCCAGTCCTTGTCGCCGCCGTTCAGCAGATCGAACAGGATCGCCTGCGGCACGATCGGCACCCGCGCCGTGCCGACCGCAAAGCCCGCGCCGCGCTCGCGCAGCCAGGCCTGCGCCCCGGTCGCCGCGTCCAGCCCGAAAGCCGAGCCGCCCGACAGCACGACCGCATGAAGCTCGCCCGCGACGCCTTCAGGGCTAAGCGCGTGGGTGTCGCGCGTTCCCGGCCCGCCGCCGCGAATGTCCACCGCGCCGCGCATCGGCCCGTCGCCCAGCACGACCGTCACCCCGGAGCGCAGGCGCGCGTCCTCCGCGCTGCCAACCCGCAGCCCCGGCACATCGGTGATTGTGTTGCGCGCGCCCGGTGTCATATGGCCTCCCATGCCCGCGTCTGGCGTTCAAAGCCTTGCCAGATGCACGTCAAACGCGCAACACTGGGCGCCAGCACCACAACACTTACGCATGAGGCACGTCATGAATGCCGACGAACTCGAAGCCGAAATCTCCTATCTGCTCAGCCAGATGCAGAACCAGCCGGAGGATCGGCACGAGTTGTATCTCAAGCTTCAGGAGCGCGTTCACAAGATGCAGGCCTATGGCATGCCGATCCCCGAAGACCTCAGCCGCTTTCTGCGCGAGCTTGAGCAGGAGTTCACCCGCGGGATGGACACCGGCGACGGCGATGGTGGCGGAGACGGCGGCGGCTAAACCCGCAAAACTCCCCACCTTTAGACATATGCAATCAACTGATCCCGCCCAGCGCGTTGCGTCTCCCAGGCAGACTTGATAAGCGGTTGCCACGCGGCGATTAATCCGCGCGCTCGTTTCGTGCGTCGATCCAGGTCAACCCGGCGGCCGAACGGCTGCATTCATTCAGTCCCCACGCAAGGAGTCCGTCTTGAGCAGCCTAAACCTTGGCGCGATCGGCAATTGTAGCTTCGGCGCGCTCATCAACCAAGACGCGCGGATCGTCTGGTGCTGCCTGCCGCGCTTCGACGGCGACCCGGTTTTCCATTCCCTGCTCGGCGGCCCGAAAGACTCGCCCGAGGGCGGCATGTTCGATATCGAACTCGTGGACCAGCGCGCATGGAGCCAGAGTTACGACGAGAACACCGCCATCCTGCGCACGCGGCTGGAATCGCCCGCGGGGGCGATCGAGATCGTCGATTTCGCGCCGCGCTTCGAGACGCGTGGACGCATCTTCCGGCCGAATATGCTGGTGCGCCGCGTCGTGCCGGTCAGCGGCAGCCCGCGCATCCGCGTGTGCCTGCGCCCGCGCTTCAGTTATGGCGCGGTTGCGCCGGACATCACATTTGGCTCCAACCATATCCGCTATGTCGGCCCGGACTTCACCCTGCGCCTGACCACCGACGCCCCGGTCGACTATGTGCGCGACGAAACGACCTTCATTATCGAGGAAACGCTCAACTTCATGCTTGGGCCGGACGAGACGCTTGAAGGCGGCATCGGCTCCACTGCGCGCGAGTTCGAGGAGCGCACCGCGCAATACTGGCGTGGCTGGGTGCGCACGCTCGGCATCTCTTATGAGTGGCAGGACGCCGTGATCCGCGCGGCGATCACGCTGAAGCTGTGCACCTACGAGCCGACCGGCGCGATCATCGCCGCGATGACCACGAGCATCCCGGAAAGCCCGCATTCGGGCCGCAACTGGGATTATCGCTTCTGCTGGCTGCGCGATGCATTTTTCGTCGTCCGCGCGCTCAACAGCCTGTCGGCGATGAACACGTTGGAGGACTATTTCCGCTGGCTGCAGAACGTCGTCAGCATGACCAACAACAACCACTTACAGCCCGTGTTCGGCGTTGGTCTGGAGAGTAAGCTGTCGGAGCGGATTGTCGACACGCTGCCCGGCTATCGCGACATGCCGCCCGTGCGCGTCGGCAACCAGGCGCACGAACATTTCCAATACGACGTTTACGGCAACGTCGTGCTCGGCGCGGCGCAGGCGTTTCTTGACGCTCGGCTCTACCGCCAGGCGAGCATTGAGGATTTTCACCGGCTGGAGCACGCTGGCGAACAGGCTTTCCGCCTCTACAACGAACCCGACGCAGGCATGTGGGAGCTGCGCTCGCGCGCGCGCGTACATACCTCATCCAGTCTGATGTGCTGGGCCGCCTGCGACCGGCTCGGCAAGATCGCCCGCGCGCTGGGCGAGAGCGAGCGCGGCCACTATTGGGAGGAATGCGCGGCGATCATCAAGTCGGCGATTCTGGACAACGCCTGGAACGAAGAACGCGGCGCTTTTGTTGAAAGCTTCGGGGGACAAGATCTTGACGCCAGCGTGCTGCTCATGGGCGAAGTCGGTTTCATCGACCCGCGCGACCCGCGGTTTATCGCGACAGTCGAGAAACTGGAAACCGTGCTTGGCGACGGTCCGCATATGCGCCGCTATGAGGCGCCCGACGATTTTGGCCGACCGGAGACCGCGTTCAACATTTGCGCGTTCTGGCGGCTCGATGCACTCGCTCGGATCGGGCGGACCGAACAGGCCCGGGAGATTTTCGAGACGCTTCTGGCCAGCCGCAACCACCTTGGGCTACTCTCGGAAGACGTCGATCCCCATACCGGCGAGCTCTGGGGCAACTTCCCCCAGACCTATTCGATGGTCGGAATTATAAACGGCGCGACCCGGTTGTCGCGTTCATGGGAGAGCGTCTTATGAATCGGCTTGTGGTGGTGTCGAACCGCGTCGCTGACTGGACCCATGGGGGAAAGTCCGGCGGGCTCGCCGTCGCCCTTCAGGACGCGCTCAAAATCCATGGCGGGCTCTGGCTCGGCTGGTCCGGCAAAACCGTTGGCGATGATGAGCCGTGCGAGCTCTCTCAAGAACATCACGGCAACGTCACGCTCGCCACCATGCCCCTCACCGAAAGCGAATACCGGAACTACTATCTCGGCTTTTCCAATAGCGTCTTGTGGCCAGTCTTCCACTACCGGCTGGATTTAGCGCGGTTCGAACCCGAACATTGGGAGGCGTATGTCGGGACAGTTCGCCGCTTTGCCAAGGCGCTCATCGAGCTGCTGGAGCCTGACGACATCATCTGGGTTCATGATTACCACCTGATCCCGCTGGCCGCCGCGTTGCGCGCCTTGGGCGTTGATCAAAAGATCGGGTTTTTCCTCCACATCCCGTTTCCCTCGCCCGATGTGTTGGCCGCTGCGCCACAGCACCGCGAACTGATCCGGGCGCTGTTCGATTATGACCTGGTCGGCCTGCAGACGCACGGCGATGTCGGCAATTTCGGCCGCTTTGTTTATGAGGCCGCTGACGGCACCGTGCTGCAGGACGGGCGCCTCCAGCTTGACGGCAAGACGACGCTGGTCAAGTCCTTCCCGATCGGCATCGACGTGGAAAGCTTTCGGGCGATGGCGCGCACCGATGAAGCCGACCGCCACATCCAGACGCTGCAGCGCCGGACGATCGCCAGCGCCTTCATCATCGGCGTTGACCGGCTCGATTACACCAAAGGCATGTCCGAGCGGTTCCGCGCTTTCCAGCGGCTCATCGAAAATCACCCGGAGTATCGCACGTCCGTCACGCTCATGCAGATCGCGCCGCCAACACGCGAGGAGGTGCTGGCTTATGCCGAGATGCGCGAGGAGCTGGAACAGCTCTCCGGGCACATCAACGGCGAGCTCGGAAACTACGACTGGACGCCGGTACGCTATATCCATCGCCACGTCCCCCGCGATACGCTGGCCGCGCTGCTGCGCGGCTCGCAGGTCGGGCTGGTTACGCCGCTGCGCGACGGCATGAACCTCGTCGCCAAGGAATACGTCGCTGCCCAGGACGACGAGAACCCCGGCGTACTGATCCTGTCGCGCTTCGCCGGGGCGGCCGAGGCGATGAAGGAAGCGCTGATCATCAACCCTTATGACATCGACGAAATGGTCGAGGCCATGCATCGCGCGTTGTCCATGCCGCTGGCCGAGCGCAAGGAGCGGCATCAGGCGCTTCTGGAACGGGTTCGCGAAAACGACGTGGCGCGCTGGCGCGAAGATTACCTCGGCACGCTTGAGACGGCAGCGCGGGGAGCATCCGCGTGAGCCGTCAAGGCGGAGCATGGCGTCTGGTGGGAGATGTGGGCGGCACCAACGCCCGGTTCGCGCTGGCCGCGCCGGACGGGTCTTGCACCCTAGCCGCCAATCTTCAGGTCGCCGAGTTTTCCAGTTTTGATGAAGCCCTCACCGCTTACCTGAACGGTTTGGACAGGCCCGCACACGAGCGGATCGAAAGCGCGGCTTTCGCAGCAGCCGGACCGGTCGACAGCAATGCGATCAAGCTAACAAACGCGCGTTGGCGGCTCGACGCACAAGGTATCTCAATCCGGCTGGGCGGCGCGCCAACCGCACTGTTCAATGACTTGCAAGCGGTAGCCTTAGCCCTGCCATTTCTCGGGCCCGCAGATGTCGTGAGCGTCGGCGATGTTCCGCGTCCAGAGGATGCCCGGAGACGCATGGTTGCCGTGAATGTCGGGACGGGCTTTGGCGCGGCCACCGCTATCCCTGCTAGCGACGGCTGGAATGCGTGCCCGAGCGAGGCGGGTCACATCTCGCTTGCCGGCGCAGACGCGGAAGAAGCCAAACTGCTCGCGGCCTTAAGCCCTGATCGGACCGCGACCCTGGAAGACGTTCTCAGCGGCGCAGGTGTCGGCGCGCTCTACGCCTGGTTCTCCGGCGGCGAGCCCATCGCCTCGGATGCGGTTTTCGCGCGCGCGCAAGACGACCCGGCCGCCGCGCGCACGGTCGAAATGCTCTCCCGATTGCTTGGCCGCGCTTCCGGCGATCTGGTCCTCGCGACCGCGGCGTGGGGCGGGGCATTTCTGCTCGGCGGCGTCGTGAGCGGCTGGTATCCGCTATGCGACCACGAAGCTTTCCGCGCCGCCTTCGAAGACAAGGGCAAGATGCGCGCGCGCATGGCTGGGGTGTTCTCCGGTGTGGTAACGCGCGAGGATGTGGCGCTGCTGGGGCTGGCGAAAGCGCCGATCGGCGGAGGCAACGCATGAACATTACCGGGTTCGATCATATCGTCCTGACCGTGCAGTCCATCGCCCGCACCTGCGAATTCTATGAGCAGGCACTGGGCGCAGAGGTCATCACCTTCGGCGCTGGGCGTACGGCGCTCCGACTGGGCGATCACAAGATCAATCTACACGAAGCCGGCAACGAATTCGAACCGAAAGCCGCCGCGCCGACGCCGGGCAGCGGGGACATCTGCCTGATCACGGCGGCCTCGCTGGATCAGGTCGAACAAAACTTACGGGCGTGCGGCATCGAGATCGAGGAAGGACCGGTTGCGCGGACCGGCGCGCAAGGGCCGATCCTGTCGCTCTATATCCGCGACCCGGACGGCAATCTCGTCGAGATCGCCAGCTATGACGAAGCGGGTTAACCCGCCAGCGCGCCGCGCGTGGCCTTCGGCGCCGCTGCGGACTGGCTGCGCCACGACATCTCGAACCGGCAGGCGGGCGCGCCCATCGCGCAGCAGGCCGTCTCGACGGCGTGTGCCCGCGGCGACACCAGCACCTCGAACAG
>CAYXPZ010000114.1:0-5908 GCA_964466965.1 uncultured Hyphomicrobiaceae bacterium | reverse complement strand
GGATCATCGGCATCAAGGTCTGGATCTTCAAAGGCGAGATCATGGAGCATGACCCTATGGCGCAAGAGCGCCTGGCCACGGCCGCGCAGGAAGGCGGCGGCGGCCGCGAGCGGCGCCGTTAAGACGCAGAAACGGGCCGGTAGAGGACCGAATAGAAGATGCTGAAACCAAAACGTACAAAGTTCCGCAAGATGCAGAAAGGCCGCCTCAAGGGTCAGGCCAAGGGTGGGTATTCGCTGAATTTCGGTTCTTACGGGCTTAAGGCGATGGAACCCGAGCGCGTAACCGCGCGCCAAATCGAGGCCGCGCGCCGTGCGATGACCCGCAAGATGAAACGCGTAGGACGTGTCTGGATTCGCGTGTTCCCGGATTTGCCGGTTTCACAGAAGCCGACCGAAGTGCGCATGGGTAAGGGTAAGGGCGCGCCGGAGTATTGGGCGGCGCGCGTGCTGCCCGGACGGATCATGTTTGAAATCGATGGCGTGCCCGATGAGCTGGCGCGCGAAGCGTTGCGGCTCGGCGCTGCGAAGCTGCCGATCAAGACGCGTATCGTCGCGCGCTTCGGCATCGAAAGCTCGTAATGCGGCAGGCTGAAACGAACGCGCGGAACAAGGACCACGGACGATGAAGGCGCAGGACGTACGCGATCTCACGCTCGACCAGCTCGACGACGAGTTGATCAAGCTAAAGAAGGAGCAATTCAATCTGCGATTTCAGGCTGCGACGGGACAGTTAGAGAATACCGCGCGCGTGCGCCAGGTCCGGCGCGATATCGCCCGGATCAAGACGATCGCAACCGAGAAGCGCGTGGCTGATCAGACAGCCCAGACAACACAGCAAAGCTGAGTGAGGTAAACGGGTTATGCCCAAACGGATCATGCAAGGCGTGGTGGAATCGGCAAAGAACGACAAAACCGTCGTTGTTCGGGTTGAGCGGCGGTTCACGCATCCGCTTCTCAAGAAGGTGGTACGCCGGTCTAAGAAGTTTCACGCGCATGACGAAGCCAATGCATGCCGCGAGGGCGATCGGGTCCGCATCCAGGAGTGCGCGCCGATTTCGAAAAAGAAGAAATGGACGGTTCTCAGCGGTGATGAGGCGGTGTCCTGAGGACGGGGCAGTCCGCGATCGCATATGCCGGCCACCGGGGTGATGGAGTCGAACAATGATACAAATGCAGAGCAATCTCGATGTGGCTGACAACTCCGGCGCGCGTCTGGTCCAGTGCATCAAGGTGCTGGGCGGCTCGAAGCGGAAATACGCCAAGCTCGGCGATGTGATCGCGGTAAGCGTCAAGGAAGCGCTGCCGCGCGGCCGCGTGAAAAAAGGACAGGTGGCCAAGGCGGTGATCGTGCGCACGTCGTTTCCGGTAAAGCGCCCGGACGGCAGCATCATCCGCTTCGATCGCAACGCGGCGGTATTGGTCAACAATAACCGCGAGCCGATCGGCACCCGCATCTTCGGCCCGGTCCCGCGCGAATTGCGCGCGCGCAAGCACATGAAGATTATCTCGCTGGCACCGGAGGTGTTGTGATGCACAAGTTACGCAAAGGCGATCGCGTAATTGTCCTGACCGGACGCGACAAGGGCAAGCGCGGCGAGATCCTGAAAATGATGCCAAAGGAAGACCGGGCCATTGTGCAGGGCGTCAACCAGGTGAAGCGCCACCAGCGCCAGACCGCGCAGCAAGAAGGCGGAATCACTGTGAAAGACGCGCCCGTCAATCTGTCCAATCTCGCGCTGGAGGACCCCAAAGACGGCGCGCCGACGCGTGTGGGCTTCCGCATTCTCGACGATGGGCGCAAGGTGCGTTTCGCCAAACGATCGGGAGAAATCATTGATGACTGAAGCCGCCGAAGCAGCGTATGTGCCGCGGCTCAAGCGTCAGTATAACGACGCGATCCGCGCGGCCATGATCGACGAGTTCAAGTACCCCAACGTGATGCAGGTGCCCCAGTTGGACAAGATTGTCATCAACATGGGTGTCGGCGAGGCCGTCAACGACCGCAAGAAGATCGAGAATGCCGCGCGCGACCTGGCGCTCATTGCGGGCCAAAAACCGGTTTACACGCGCGCTCGGAAGTCGATCGCCGGCTTCAAACTGCGCGAGGGGATGCCCATCGGCGTCAAGGTGACGCTGCGACGGCAGCGGATGTACGAGTTCCTCGACCGGCTGATCACCATTGCGCTGCCGCGCCAGAAGGACTTTCGCGGATTGAACCCGAAGAGCTTTGACGGACGTGGCAATTATTCGATGGGTCTGAAGGAACACATCGTGTTCCCAGAAATCGACTATGACAAGGTCGAGCAGATTATGGGGATGGACATCATTGTCTGTACGACCGCACGCAATGACGATGAGGCGCGAAGCCTGCTGAAGAAATTCAATTTTCCGTTTCGGGGTTGAGGCCGCGAGCCGGCCCTGACGAGAGGAGGATAAAATGGCGAAGAAAGCCATGGTTGAGCGCGATCGCAAGCGCCGTCGGATGGCCGATAAATATGCCGCGAAACGCGCGGAACTGAAGGCGATGGCCGAAGATACCAACCGGCCGCCGGAAGAGCGCTTTCAGGCGCGGCTGAAGTTGGCGAAGTTGCCGCGGAATTCGGCGAAGGTGCGCATTCACAACCGCTGCGAACTGACAGGGCGGCCGCGCGGATATTACCGCAAGTTGCGGCTGTCCCGCGTGATGCTGCGCGAACTCGGCTCAGAAGGCCAGATCCCGGGTATGACGAAGTCAAGCTGGTGAAGGATAAGACGGCAATGGCGATGAACGATCCGCTTGGCGATATGCTGACCCGCATCCGGAATGCGCAGATGCGCAACCGCACCCGCGTGTCGACGCCGGCATCAAAATTGCGCGAGCGCGTGCTCGAAGTGTTGGCCGAAGAAGGTTATATCCGCGGCTTCACGCGGACTGACTTCACAGGCGGCAAATCGGAGATTGAGATCGAGCTGAAATACTTCGACGGGCAGCCGGTGATCCGGGAAATCAAGCGGATCTCCAAGCCGGGCCGGCGGGTCTATTCCTCGGTGAAGGATTTGCCGACGGTGCGGAACGGGCTTGGCGTGTCGATCCTGTCGACGCCCAAGGGCGTGATGTCTGATAGCCGGGCGCGAAGCGAGAATGTCGGCGGCGAAGTGCTGTGCAACATCTTCTAGAGCGCGCGCGGCCACGGCGAAACTAAAGGAGTGCAACACATGTCGCGCATTGGGAAACAGCCGATTCCGGTGCCGGACAAGGTGACCGCGACGGTCGACGGCCAGCATGTGTCGGTGAAGGGGCCGAAAGGCGAGCTGTCAGCGACGCTCGTGGACGATGTGCTGGTTAAACTCGATAACGGCGTCATCGAGGTTCAGCCGCGCGACGACAGCAAGCGCGCGCGTTCGATGTGGGGCATGTCGCGCACGATCGTGAACAATCTTGTGACTGGCGTGACCGACGGCTTCACGCGCAAGCTGGAGATCAATGGCGTTGGCTACCGCGCGCAGATGAGCGGAAAGAACATTCAGCTTCAACTCGGCTTGAGCCATGATGTGCTCTATCAGGTGCCCGAAGGCATCGAGGTGAAGTGCCCGAAGCCGACAGAGATCGAAATCTCCGGCATCGAGAAACAGCGGGTTGGCCAGGTCGCTGCGGAGTTGCGCCGCTTGCGTCCGCCTGAGCCTTACAAGGGCAAGGGCGTGAAGTACGCAGAAGAGCGCATCATCATGAAAGAAGGCAAGAAGAAGTAAGGAAGGTCGCGGTCATGGCGGGTCCAATTTCACGTTTCAACCGGCGCAAGATGCGCGTTCGGCGCTCGCTGCGCAAACGCGCCGCCGATCGCCCGCGTCTATCG
This sequence comes from uncultured Hyphomicrobiaceae bacterium, assembly GCA_964466965.1. Taxonomy (GTDB): domain Bacteria; phylum Pseudomonadota; class Alphaproteobacteria; order Rhizobiales; family Rhodomicrobiaceae; genus Dichotomicrobium. The sequence goes on along the minus strand of CAYXPZ010000114.1, from coordinate 2,073 downwards.
GTGTTCCGCTCAGGCAAACACATCTACGCGCAGGTTATTGACGACACCAAGGGGCACACGCTGGTGGCCGCTTCGAGCCTGGACCCGGCGGCGCGCGAGCAAGTCGCCAAAGGCAGCACCACGGAGGCCGCGGCCTTGGTCGGCAAGCTGCTCGCTGAGCGCGCCAAGGATGCCGGAGTTGTGGACGCGTTTTTTGATCGCGGCGGCTATCTCTTCCACGGGCGCGTAAAGGCGCTGGCCGACGCTGCGCGCGAAGGCGGTATGAATTTTTAGGGAATTGGCTGCATCGGCCAGAAGAACAAGATAAGGGGTTGACCGTTGGCACGAGGACCGCGGGAACGCGAAGAACGCGATAGTGAATTTGTCGACAAGCTTGTCGCCATCAACCGTGTGGCGAAGGTGGTGAAGGGCGGACGCCGATTCGGCTTTGCCGCGCTCGTCGTGGTGGGCGATCAAAAGGGCCGCGTCGGCTTTGGCCACGGCAAGGCGAAAGAGGTGCCGGAAGCGATCCGTAAGGCGACGGAGTCAGCCAAGCGCGGGCTCATCAAGGTGCCATTGCGTGAGGGGCGTACATTGCACCATGATGTGTTTGGCCGTCACGGGGCGGGCCGTGTCATCCTGCGCGCCGCGCCGCCGGGCACGGGCATTATTGCGGGCGGTCCGATGCGCGCGGTCTTCGATACGCTGGGTATTCAGGATGTCGTGGCGAAATCGCTGGGCACGTCGAACCCTTACAATATGATCCTGGCGACGTTCGACGCTTTGCAAAACGAAAACAGTCCGCGGATGGTCGCCGCTCGGCGCGGCAAGAAGGTTAGCGAGATTGTGGCGCGGCGGCGCGACGCCTCCGGTGAGAAAGCCGCCGCGGCTGGCGAAGCCTAGCGCCGCGCGAACCGAAATAGCGGGGATACCAAATGGCGGAAAAGACAAAAGGCCCTGGCGCGGCAAAGACCGTGACGATCGAGCAGATCCGCAGCGCCAACCGCAAACCGAAGAGCCAGCGCGAGACACTGATCGGCCTGGGTCTGAACAAGATGCACCGGCGCAGGACGCTGAAGGACACGCCGGAGGTTCGTGGTATGATTGCGAAGATCCCGCACCTCGTGCGGGTCGTGGATGAAGGCTAGGGCGCGCGCGTCGAGAAGGGTGAACACCAATGCGGCTTAATGAACTCAGAAACACCCCGGGGGCGACGAAGAAGCGGGTCCGTGTCGGCCGCGGCATAGGCTCTGGAAAGGGTAAGACCGCCGGTCGTGGGGTGAAGGGACAGAAATCCCGCACAGGCGTGGCCATAAAGGGCTTTGAGGGCGGGCAAAATCCCATTCACATGCGCCTGCCCAAGCGTGGCTTCAACAAGCCTTTCCGCTTGCGTTACGCCGAAGTCAACCTCGGCGCGGTCCAGGCTGCGATCGAAGCTGGCAAGCTTGACACCGGGACGGCCGTGGATGCTGAAGCGCTCAAGAGGGCGGGTTTGATCCGCCGCGCGCTTGACGGAGTGCGTCTGCTGGGCGACGGCGACTTCAAGACAAAGGTAGACTTCGTGGTGGCGGGCGCCTCAGGCCCAGCGATCAAGGCGGTCGAGGCCGCGGGCGGTTCCGTCAGCGTGGCATCCAATAAAAAGGCGATGGAGGAGACCTCCTAGCAAGGGTTGCGGCCAGCGCGGCCAGAGATCGGATTTATTTGCGGGTCGCCAAAGGCGGCGTGCCGTTCAGCGGAGCGAGTGGACATGGTATCAGCGGCCGAGCAACTGGCCTCAAACATTAACTTCGCCGCCTTCGCCAAGGCGAGCGAATTGAAAAAGCGCATCTGGTTCACGCTCGGCGCGCTGCTGATTTACCGGCTTGGCACGTATATTCCGCTGCCAGGGATCAATCCGGACGCGCTCGCCCAGTTCATCGATCAGAATTCGTCGGGCATCCTCGGCATGTTCAACATGTTCGCGGGTGGCGCTGTGGGCCGCATGGCGATCTTCGCGCTGAACGTCATGCCGTACATTTCCGCGGCGATCATCATGCAGTTGATGACGGCCGTGTCTCCTCATCTGGAACAGCTCAAGAAAGAGGGCGAGCAGGG
>CAYXPZ010000113.1:0-5924 GCA_964466965.1 uncultured Hyphomicrobiaceae bacterium | reverse complement strand
TGACCTCGTCCTCCGTGGAGATGGCGGACAAGGGCGGCGTCGGCATCCGGCTCGACCTCGACCAGGTGCCCCAGCGCGAAGCAGGCATGAACGCCTATGAGATGATGCTGTCCGAAAGCCAGGAGCGCATGCTGATGCTGCTGCGCCCCGGCGCGGAAGCACAAGCCGAGGCGATTTTCCGCAAGTGGGAATTGGAGTTCGCGGTCATCGGTGAAACGACGGAAAGCGGGCGCATCGAAATCTGGCACAAGGGCGAACGCGCCGCGGACATCCCCGTACGCGCGCTGAGCGCCGGCGCGCCGGAGTATCATCGCCCATGGACCGCTCGACCTGCGCCCGCCGTGACCCAGCCGGCGGATGTGCCCGCGCCGGACAGCCTGCTCGGCGCGCTCAAGGCGATGATGGCTGGGCCGCACTTAAGTTCGCGCCGTTGGGTGTGGGAGCAGTACGACCACATGGTCATGGCCGACACCGTTCAGCGCCCTGGCGGCGACGCAGCTGTGATCCGCGTGGGCGGGCCGGGCAGCCGCAAGGCGCTGGCGCTGGCCTGCGACGTCACTCCGCGCTACTGCGCCGCCGACCCGGAAACAGGCGGCGCGCAGGCGGTGGCCGAAACCTCGCGCAACCTGACCGCGGTGGGCGCGCAGCCGCTCGCGATCACTAACTGCCTGAATTTCGGCAACCCGGAGCGCCCAGAGATCATGGGCGAGATCGCCGGCGCGGTGACTGGCATGGGCAGGGCCGCGCGCGCGCTTAGCTTCCCGGTCGTGTCGGGGAACGTGTCGCTTTATAACGAGACAAACGGCGTCGCGATCCCGCCGACGCCAGCAATCGGCGGCGTGGGCCTGCTGCCCGATTTGAACCGCATGGCGACCATCGCGCTGAAGCCAGATGACGAGGTGCTGATGCTCCTTGGCGAGACGTACGGCGCGCTCGGCCAGTCGCTCTATCAGGCGCACGCGACCGGCGCTAATGACGGCGCGCCGCCGCCGGTCGATCTGGATGCCGAGCAGCGCGTGGGCGATCTCGTGCGCGGACTGATTCGCGAGACGGTCACCCGGACCGTGCATGACGTGTCGGACGGCGGCATACTCGTTGCGGCAGCGGAGATGGCGCTCTCGGGTGGACGGGGTGTAAGGCTCGATGCTGGCGAGATTAACATCCCGGCGCACGCGTTCTGGTTCGGCGAAGATCAAGCCCGCTATCTTATCGCGGCGTCTGGGGCGGCTGCGCAGACTGTTCGCGGCGCGGCCGCCACGGCTGGCGTACCCGTGCGAGTCATCGGCCGGATCGGAGGCGATGCGCTCGCGCTCCACAGCGAGACGCCCGTTCCCCTCGCCGAGCTTTCCGCCGTTCATGAAGCGTGGTTCTCTTCCTATTTCGGCAAAGACTGAGCGTCAGAGTCGGATATTAGTGTTGGCAGAGCAAGCGTCAAAGTGTATTGTCCTACCGGGTTCAGGGAGATTATTCATGCCGATGGAAGCCGCCGAAATCGAATCTTTGATCAAGGCTAAGCTGCCGGATGCCCAGGTTACCATCCGCGATCTGGCCGGGGATGGCGATCATTATGCGGCAGAGATCGTCTCCGAAGCCTTCCGGGGCAAGACCAAGGTCCAGCAGCATCAGCTTGTCTATGATGCCCTGCAGGGGCGCATGGGCGGGGTGCTCCATGCGCTCGCGCTGCAGACCTCAGCGCCAGATTAGATCAACCCACTTATCATTCACCGCAAGTCGAAGGACGCAGTCATGGATCAGCAGAACGTTCACGACTGGATCAAGAACCAGGTCGAGAGCAACGATGTCGTCCTGTTCATGAAGGGCAACCGTAACTTCCCGCAGTGCGGATTTTCTGCGCAGGTTGTGCGGATGCTTGACTATCTCGGCGTCAACTATGCCGACATTAATGTGCTCGACGACCAAAACGTCCGCGAAGGCATCAAGACGTACACCAACTGGCCGACGATTCCTCAGCTTTATGTGAAGGGCGAATTTGTCGGCGGATGTGATATCCTCACTGAGATGTTCCAGGAAGGCGAGTTGCAGCAGCACCTGGCGCAGAAGGATATCGCCTTCGAGAAGCGCTCAGCGCCGGCGTAATCGTGACCCGCGCTGGCGCTGCTTGAACGCGGCCGCAGCGGCTGTTACGCGGGGGTGTTGCAACGTGACTGATAATAGGACGACCGAATTATATCGGCCGTCGTCCCTGACGTATCGTCCTCACCCGGAGCGACGCACCGGAAGCGGTGGGCACGGCATGGTCAGCGCCAAGCGCGGGCGCAGCGCGCCCAGCTTGGTGCGGACCTTCGCGGTGGGCATCATGATCATCGGCGCAACGGCCTGTCTTGTGCTCGGGCTGACCTTGCCGGTTATTGAACTGACCTACTTTTATGTCTGGTCGGACACCCACTCATTCGTGTCGATCGTGCGTGCGCTTTATGTGGAGCAAGAGCTGTTCCTTGCCAGCATCCTTGTTGTGTTCTCGATGCTGTTTCCGGTTATCAAACTGCTTTATCTGCTGGTTGCCTACACGACCATGGCCGCTGGCGGCGGCGCGCGTCTGCTCGCCCTGAACCGGATGTCATGGTTGGGCAAGTGGTCGATGCTTGACGTGCTGGTGCTGGCGCTGGTCATTTTCTATGTCAAGGCCAGCGCATTGACCGAAGCTGCGGCGCTTCCCGGCATTTACTTCTTTTCCGGCGCCGTGCTGATGACGATGCTCGCTTACGCGCTGGTGGAGCACAGCCCTACCGCTCACGACCCGCAATAATAAAACGCTTAAGGCGCGCTTACCGCGAGTAAAACTCAACCACGAGGTTGGGCTCCATCATTACTGGATAGGGCACGTCGCTTAGCTGCGGAATGCGCAGCAGGCTCGCCGTCATCTTGTTGTGGTCAACATCGATGTAATCCGGCACGTCCCGCTCTGGGCTTTGCACGGCTTCAAGCACCAGGCCCATGTCGCGGGATTTTTCGCGTACTTCAATCACATCGCCTTCCTTGCAGCGATAGCTCGGGATCGTCACGCGGGTGCCATTGACCTTAACGTGACCGTGGCTCACGAACTGGCGCGCCGCAAACACTGTCGGCACGAACTTCGCACGATAGATAAGCGCATCCAGGCGCTGTTCGAGCAGCCCAATGAGCGACTCGGAGGTGTCGCCCTTGAGCCGTGTTGCCTCTTTGTAGATCGCCCGGAACTGCTTTTCGGTGATGTTGCCGTAGTAGCCTTTCAGCTTCTGCTTGGCGCGCAACTGCGCCCCGTAGTCCGAGAGCTTGCCCCGCCGGCGCTGGCCATGCTGGCCGGGGCCGTATTCGCGCTTGTTCACGGGGCTTTTCGGACGACCCCAGATGTTCTCGCCCATGCGGCGATCGATCTTGTATTTTGCGCTGGTGCGCTTGCTCATTGTCCTCGATCCCTAAAAGTCTGAAAACAGATGTTCGTCGCTGATTATGAAACGTTGCTTCCTCCCCCATTGGACCGGGTGACAGGCGATTGGCGAGAAAGGCGTTCTCAACAGTCGCCGCAGCAACGTAAAAAGCGGACGCTAATTGCGTCCGCCGACATGTGAATAGTCAACTCTTACCCGTTTTGTCAACGAGGCCGTGTTCAGGACGCGACACCGGGGGGAAACGTCTCGCGCGCGCTTCTAGGAGTTCTTCGCGGATTTCAGATAATTCTCAATCCGCGCGCGCACCTGCTGGCGATCCTCATCCGTGCACTCATATTCGCTATCGGTGCTGTCCGAAATGATTTCCGGCTCTTTTGACCCGTCGCCCCTGTCGACGAATTTCACGTTGCCGCTTAACCACATCACTGTGAATAGGTGAAGCCGGTTGATGAAGAGCAGCTGCTGCTCTGTCCATTTATCTTTCGCCCGCTCCTGGCGCATCATCGTCATGTAGTTCTGGGCCTGCAGCTGCGGCAGTTCGCACATCTGAGCATGAGCCGATAGGCGGGCAACCCGGATCACCCGACGGGCGTCCTCGACCGGTATCTCCAGGCTTTTCCGATCTGTCTTGTCGATCTTCATCACCGTACCGTCCGGACGCTTTATTTCGCTCGGGATGGTGGTCAGCGCGAAAGTCGTGATCAGACCGACTGACTTTTTGCTCAGCCCCTCGCTATCCTGCTCATCCTGCGCAACGGCAGGCACACTGCTCAGGCACAATACGGCGGCGAAGACACCTATTAATCTCGTTACTTTCATACTTTTCATCTCTTGCCCCTGTCTCGCTTAGGAGGCGAGAAACCGCCTTTAACACGCGTCTCGCAATAGCACAATCGCGGCGGCACTATGACATTTTCCGGTTTTCCCGCGATCGGCGTTCATGCCGGCGTGTCAGCGAGGCCACAATGCCGCGTAGCGTGCGGACCTCCTGCCCCGTGGCTCCCATTCTCTTGAACATGGTACGGATGCTGCGCACCATCTTCGGGCGTTTTTCCGGCGGGTACAGAAACCCCGACGCATCCAGTTCCTGCTCCAACTGTTCAAAAAAACCGATCCATTCGTCTTGCGTCGCTGGCGCGGCACCCGCTGTCGTCTCCAACGCCGCCCGATCAGCACCCACATCCTTGCTCAGCAATGCTTTACGCCACTCGTAGGCGACAAGCAAGACGGCCTGGGCAAGGTTGATCGAAGCGAAGGCCGGGACCACCGGCGCGCTGACAATTACATCGGCGACGGCAATATCATCGTTCTCCAGACCGGATCGCTCCTTGCCAAACAGCACACCGCAATTTTGGCGAGCATTTGTCCGCGCCAACATTTCTTGCGCTGCACCTTCCGGGCTGACCACTGGCTTGTTCAGGTCGCGGCGGCGTGCCGTGGTCGCAACGATATAGTGCAAATCCGCCACTGCGGCAGGGAGATCCGGATAGACCGCCGCGGAATCGATCAATGCCACCGCATTCGTCGCATATGATCGTGCTGCCTCATTCGGCCAGCCGTCGCGCGGCGCGACGATGCGTAATTCGCCCAAGCCGAAATTGGCCATAGCCCGGGCCGCCGCGCCGATGTTGTCGCCAAGCTGCGGCTCGACCAGGATCACGGCTGGCGCCTCCGGTAGTTTCGCCAGCTTCTCCGCCAGAGTCGTTTCGATCGAGGAATTTTGACACATGGCGGTTGCCTACACTGGCCTTGCGGGCGGCGCAAGGCTTGGCCGGGCGGGCGGAGCGCATTATGCTGCGCAGCAGTCGAAACACGCCAACCCGCTTACAGACCTCGCGCAAGGACGGATCATGGACAAAATCAAGGTCGCAAACCCGGTCGTCGAACTCGACGGCGATGAGATGACGCGCATCATCTGGGACTTCATCAAGCAGAAGCTGATCCTGCCTTATCTGGATATCGATCTACGCTACTATGACCTGTCGATCCAGCATCGCGACGCGACGGACGATCAGGTTACGGTCGACGCCGCGAACGCAATCCTGGAGCACGGCGTGGGCGTGAAGTGCGCGACCATCACCCCGGACGAGGCGCGCGTCGAGGAATTCGGCCTGAAGAAGATGTGGCGCTCGCCCAACGGCACCATCCGCAACATCATCGGCGGGGTGGTGTTCCGCGAGCCGATCATCTGCCGCAACGTGCCGCGCCTTGTGCCCGGCTGGACGCAGCCAATCATCATCGGCCGTCACGCTTTCGGCGATCAGTACCGCGCGACGGACTTCGTGGTGCCTGGCCCTGGCAGGCTGACGATCAAGTTCCAGCCGTCGGATGGCGGCGCGCCGATCGAGCACGAGGTGTTCGACTTTCCCGGCGGCGGCGTGGCGATGTCGATGTACAACCTCGACGCCTCGATCACCGACTTCGCCCGCGCCTGCATGAATTACGCGCTGGAGCGCGGCTATCCGCTCTACATGTCCACGAAGAACACCATCCTCAAAGCCTATGACGGGCGCTTCAAGGACATCTTCCAGCAGG
>CAYXPZ010000112.1:0-5959 GCA_964466965.1 uncultured Hyphomicrobiaceae bacterium | reverse complement strand
GCCCCGGCCCCGGCTTCTCGTTGCGCCACACCGGCCCGGCCTGATAGCGGCGGAACGGCTTGGGTAGAGCGTCATAATTCTGCGCGACATAGCGCGCCAGCGGCGCTGTCAGGTCATAGCGCAGGCTCAGCCATTGCTCGTCCTCGTCCTGAAACGAAAACACGCCCTCGTTCGGCCGGTCCTGATCGGGCAGGAACTTGCCGAGCGCGTCAGTGTATTCAAAGGCGGGCGTATCCAGCGGCTCAAAGCCGTAACGCTCATAGACGGCGCGGATCTTCTCCGTCATGTCCGCGACGGCGCGCAACTCGTGCGCCTCGACATCTCTCATGCCCTTTGGCAGGCGGGCTTTCGGGCGCGGCGCCTTTTTCTGCTTTTTGCTCATCAATGATGCTGGGTCACGGCCTCAAGGTTGACCCCGTTCTATCCCATCAACCAGCAGGCGGCAACACACAGGCATGAATGCAGATCACCGCAAATAAAAAGCGCCGCGGAAGGCTGCGGCCTTCCCGGCGCCGGCTGAGCGCGTCATTCGCGCATTTGCTTTTTGCGTTCGCGCCCTGTTAAGCCGCAGGGCTCTGGCTCATTCGCACGCGCTCCATCTGATCCTTGATGCGCAGCTTTTCCCGTTTCAGCGCCGCAACCTTCAGATCATCATGAGCCGCATGCGTCAATTCGGCGGCGATCTGCTTTTCCAGCTCACGATGTCTGGTGGCCAGACCTTCAAGACGCGCTTCGAGAGCCATCTCGTCCTCCTTGGTTGGATTGCGAAAAATTTCGCGAAACGTGCAGAGTATGACAGATAAATGACGCTCTGTCCAATAAACGCGACCTAAGCGCGCACGTTTTACAACTTGAAGTTGCCATTCTCTGAATATGGGCCAGCCGGCTTTGTGCAGCGCAAACCTTGCCATGGCGCGCCGGAGCGGCGATACTTGCGACTTGGCAGGCGGCATAAACGGGAAGGCCATGGACGGCAGCGAGCAAACGCCGGATTTACGTGAGCGGCTTACCGAACTGCAACGCGAGCATCGCCAGCTCGACGCGCGTATTACTGAAATGGAAGACGCTGCCGCAGCAAACCAGATCGAAATCACGCGGCTGAAAAAGCGCAAGCTTTGGCTCAAGGACGAGATCGCGCGGATCGAGGACCAGATCTTTCCCGATATTATTGCGTAAAGGCGCTCCCCGGAGTCGCAGCGTGTGGAAATCCACAGGTCATGTTGCATGCAGCGCCGCCCGCCCTATACTCCCGGACTTTCATCCTGGCGTTGAACGCTTGACCGTGCAGGGACGAACAGGACCACTCCATGGCGCAACCTGTCATTGGCATCATCATGGGCAGCCAGTCGGATTGGGCCACGATGCGCGCGGCCGCGAACCTGCTCGACACCTTCTCGGTTGCTTATGAGACCCGGATCGTCTCGGCACACCGCACGCCGTCGCGGCTTTATGACTACGCTCAAACAGCGCGCGAGCGCGGGCTGAAGGTGATCATCGCCGGCGCAGGCGGAGCCGCGCATCTGCCGGGTATGACCGCAGCAATCACACCGCTGCCGGTGCTCGGCGTCCCGGTGAAGAGCGCTGCGCTTTCCGGGCAGGACAGCCTGTTGTCAATTGTCCAGATGCCTACCGGCGTGGCGGTCGGTACGCTGGCGATCGGCGAAGCGGGGGCCGCCAATGCCGCCCTGCTCGCCGTGCAAATCCTGGCCTTGAATGACGCGTCTCTTGCCGGACAGCTCGATGCCTGGCGGGCAACGCGCAGCGCCGAGGTCGCAGAAACCCCACAGGACGATGATTGAACCTCTGGCGCCAGGCCATGTGATCGGTATTCTCGGGGGTGGCCAGCTCGGAAAGATGCTGGCGCAGGCCGCGGCAAAGCTCGGCTTTACGGCGCACGTTTTCGCTCCCGATGATGACGCGCCAGCCGCGCAAGTCGCGGCGCACTACGTCAAGGCGGATTACGACGACGCCGACGCGCTGACAGCGTTCGCGCGCGGTGTCGATGTACTCACCTACGAGTTCGAGAGCATTCCGGCGGCGTGCCTGAGTATCGCGGACCAGATTACGCCGGTGCGACCGAACCGGCGCGCGCTCGCCGCCACCCAGGACCGGCTGCATGAGCGTGACTTGCTGGCGAAAGTGCAAGCCCCTGTGCCGCGCTGGGCCCGTGTCGATGCCGCCGCCGACCTCGGAGCCGCCTTTGACGCGCTCCACGCAACCGCAGGCGACACCGGATTATTCCTCAAGACCCGCCGGCAAGGCTATGACGGCAAAGGCCAGTTCCGCATATATCGGCGGGACGATCTCCCTGCTGCTGACGCGTGGCTGGCAGGGCGCGACGCCATTCTTGAACAGGGCATAGCGTTTGAGTTCGAGTTTTCCATTATTGCCGTGCGCGGCTTTCAGGGGCCGCCGGTGGTCTACGACCCGCCGCGCAATCATCATGCCGAGGGCCGCCTTGCCATGAGCCGCGTTCCCGCTAGCCTCTCAACCGCGGATCACGATAAAGCCAGGGCAATCGCGCACGCACTGCTTGAAGAGCTGGACTATTATGGGGTTCTGGCCGTGGAGTTCTTCGCCGCACGCGAAGGCGGCGTCTTCGTCAACGAGATCGCCCCGCGTGTGCATAACACCGGCCATTGGACCCTGGAAGCCTGCGCCATCAGCCAGTTCGAGAACCATATCCGGGCGATAGCCGGCTGGCCGCTCGGCGACACGATCCGCCACAGCGATGCCGAGATGGTCAACATTATCGGCTCCGACGTTATGGAGTGGGATGCGCTCATCAGCTATACGCCCGCGCGGTCCCTGCACGTCTACGGCAAGACCAACGCCGCGCCCGGCCGCAAGATGGGCCACTATGTCGATCTGCTACCGCTCAGTCAGAGCGAGTGAACCGCTTGACCAGCTCGCGTCACGCGTGATGCGTATGGCAATAGACTTATCGCCGGTGGCTTGCTATATGTGAGAGACGCGCCGTCATTTGCCGGCGCGAAATTTTTTCTGTTTCCGTTCAACATTAGCAAAGGAGGCCACGTGCAAGTACAGGTTCGTGACAACAATGTCGACCAAGCGCTCCGGGCGCTGAAGAAGAAGATGCAGCGTGAGGGCATCTTCCGTGAAATGAAACTGCGCAACGCGTATGAGAAGCCGTCCGTGCGCCGTGCGCGGGAGAAGGCAGAAGCGGTGCGTCGCGCGCGCAAGCTGGCACGCAAACGTGCTCAGAGAGAAGGGCTGCTGCCCTCGAAGCGCAAAGGCCGCTAAGCCCGTCCTGCGCGAGTCCGCAAGACCTTCTGTGCAAACATCATCGGGTCGCTGATGCCTGTGTATAAGCTGCAGGCGCTGCTTAACGACCCATTTCAGCCCAAATCGTCATCTAACGACCAACTGAACGATAGAAGAGAGCTCCGTGGCTCTTTTTCGTCTTTTGCGGGCGGATTATTGCGGCATGCGACCGGCTGATGGCAATTTCAGACTGAGTGTGACGGCGGCGGTCATGACCTCCGCCCTGCTCGCAGCCTGTCAGACCAGTCAAGTGGCATCGCAGATGTCCCCTGAAGAGCAGCAGGCTTATCAGGGGCAGAAACGCAATATTGCCTCGCTCACCGAGGTCGTCGAGCAGAATCCGCAGGATCCGGAGGCGCTCAATATCCGCGGGACGGCCTATGGCCAGATTGGCGAGTACGAAAAGGCCATCGCGGATTTCTCCGCGGCGATCCGGTTGGAGCCGCGCTTCCATCAGGCTTATGCCAACCGGGCATTGGTTTATTCAAAGACAGGCAAATTGCGTGAGGCGCTAGCCGATTATGACCGGGCGATCTCGCTAGCGCCGGGATATGCCATCGCCTACAGCGGCCGCGCCCAGCTGTTCCGGCAGGCGGAAAAGTATGACGCCGCGCTGGCGGATTACAGCCGTGCCATAGAGCTGGCGGGCGGCAACGCGGCTTTGCATTTCAATCGCGGGCTGGTTTATCAGAAGCTGGCTCAGCACCAAAATGCGCTCGAAGACTTCAACGACGCGCTCAATTATAGCTCCGAGGAGATCGCGCCGTATTACGCCCGCGGCGTCAGTCAGCTTGCGCTGTCGAACTATGCCGATGCGTACAAGGATCTCTACAAGGCTGCCGTGGCCAGGCGCGATTCGGTGAAGGCGTGGACGCTGGCCGGGAAAGCCGCTGAAGGTGCAGGCGACAATCAGCGTGCGGCATCAGCATATCGACGGGCGCTTCGACTGCAGTCCGATTATGAACCGGCCTACAACGGGCTGCAGCGGGTGGCGCCAGAAGAAGCTTGAGCCACCATCACCCGCGCCCCACGCGGCCCGGCCGAAGCGTGCGGTCGCGCCCAAACCTGCTAGCTTGATTTCGTCGTCGATGTCTTGCGCCGCGTCCGGGCCGGTTTCGTCGCAGCGCTGGGCCCAGTGGTCTTGGCGTTGGTCTTGGGCGCGGGCCGACTAGCGCTGGCCGGCGCATCTTTGGCGACGCGTCTTGGTTTCGCCGCACCATCACCCGCCTGCCCCAACTGGACATCGTTGCCACCATCCGTGCTGAAGATAACGTGGCGATGAGGATAAGGAATTGTGATCCGCGCGTCGTCCAGCGCATATTTGATCGCCCGCGTCATGTCGAAACGCACCGGCCAATACTGATCGTTTCGCGTCCAGGCACGAATCTGAAGGTTGACCGCGCTGTCCCCATATCCTGACACAAGAACGGCCGGAGGGTCGGGGCGGCGCAGGATGCGCTTATCGGCTTCGACCATCTCCTTCAGGACTTCGCGCGCCCGGTCGATATCGTCGTCGTAAGAGATGCCAACATCCAGTACCAGCCGCCGGTGCGGATTGCAGGTATAATTGACAATGGTGTCAGCCCAGATCTTTGAGTTCGGGACGGCGACGAACATCCCTTCAAAGTCCTTTAGCTTGGTCATGAACAGACCGATCTCTTCGGCGGTGCCGCTCTTACCCCCTGCCTCGATCCAATCGCCCACCTCAAACGGCCGCAGGATCAGCAGCATCAGACCGGCGGCGACGTTTTGCAGCGTGCCTTGCAGCGCCAGGCCGATGGCCAGGCCGGCCGCGCCAATCACCGCGATGAGACTTGCCGTCTGCACGCCGAATTGCGCAAGCACCAACACCAGCGTGAAGCCGAGGATCACGTAGCGCGCGGCCTGCGCCAGAACCGGGATCAGGGTTGCGTCAAATCTCTCCGCTTGCCCCAGACGGGCACGCACACTGCGGGCCACCCACCCCGCTAGCACATAGCCAGCGATCAGGATGATGACGGCGGATACCAGGCTAAGGCCGAAGGCTGTGCCTTTTTCGATCAGTTCGCTGGCCAGCGCAGAGAGCCTGTCTGCGTCGGTGAGCGTTTCCACGGCCGCTCCTCCGGTTCGGGAACTATGTAAATGTGTCGCGGCGCCTTGCCCTGTGTTCCTAGTGGAGCGAATTCGACATTTGAGTCCCCAGTGCGGCTAGGCTCTCGATCAAATGTCAAATTCAAAAGCTCCACTAAATTCAAGAAGTTGCTAGTGGTCCTGATGATTCAGACATTTGCTCGGGCGGGTGCTGCGACGGCAGGCAAATGTCTGAATCGGACCACTAGAGCGCCTTGGCGATCTCTTCGGTCATCTTTTTGGCGTCGCCCAGCGCCATGAGCGTGTTGTCGCGATAGAACAACGTATTGTCGATGCCAGCATACCCAGAGGCAAGTGAGCGCTTGTTGAAGATGACCGTATTCGCCTTCCAGACCTGCAATACCGGCATACCGTAAATAGGCGATGAAGGATCGTCTTCCGCCGCCGGGTTGGTCACATCATTCGCGCCGATGACATAGACCACATCTGCTTGCGAGAACTCGTTGTTGATATCCTCAAGCTCGAAGACTTCGTCATAGGGAACCTGCGCCTCGGCCAGCAGCACGTTCATATGCCCCGGCATACGGCCAGCGACCGGGTGGAT
>CAYXPZ010000111.1:0-6142 GCA_964466965.1 uncultured Hyphomicrobiaceae bacterium | reverse complement strand
CTCCTGCGGCAGATGACCGACGCGCGCGCCTTCTGCGGCCCAGGCCTCGCCGGTGAACTCGGTGTCCAGCCCGGCCATAATGCGCATCAGCGTTGATTTACCCGCACCGTTGACGCCGACGATGCCGATCTTCGCACCGGGCAGGAAGGACAGCGAGATGTTGTTCAGGACGGTCTTGCCGCCAGGGTAGCTCTTCGACAGGCCGTTGAGCACATAGACATACTGTTGCGCCATGAGCGTTTAAGGTCTCCGCTTGCGTGAGTTCTGACTGAATCGGCGATATAGCACGCCGCTGCCGCCTTCGGCCAGCGCGCCTGTGTTATTCCGCCGCCAGATTGGGGGCGCGCGCTCGTGCAATGACCGTGCGCAGTGCGGCCGGTTTCACAGGCTTGCGCAGCAGGCGGTAACCCGCGGCGCGCACCTCGTCCTGCACTTCCGGCGACCGGTCGGCTGTGACGATCACGCCGGCACTGGTTCGCCCCCGGGCTTCGGACAGCAACTTGATCGCTGCACAGCCCGAACCTTCGTTGAGGTGGTAATCCGCTATGATGATGTGGGGCGCGACATCGCGTGCGTGAAGCGCTTGGGCTGCTTCGTCGATGTCCAGCGCCGTGATGACGTCGCATCCCCAACTCGTGAGCAGCAGCTCCATCCCCTCCAGAATGGCCGATTCGTTATCGATGCACAGCACACAGACCCCTTGCATGTCGCCGATCGGCCGGGCCGCCTCCGGCGCTGAACGCAGCCGGATGGCCTGCGCATCGGCCAACGGCACGATCACCGAGAACACCGAGCCGTGCCCGGGCTGCGACTTCAACTGCACCGGATGCGACAGCACGCGGCCCATCCGCTCGACAATCGATAGGCCAAGGCCAAGCCCGCGCACCGTCGTTGGGTTCTGGTCGAGCCTGAGAAACTCCTTGAACACGAGCGACTGCTGGCCGCTCGGTATGCCCGGACCGGTGTCGTGAACTTCAAGGCGCACGGTGTCGCCTTTCCGGCGGCAGCCAACCAGGACACGGCCGTCTGTGGTATACTTGATCGCGTTCGACACCAGGTTCTGCAGGATCCGGCGCAACAGACGCGCATCCGACATCACCCACAACTTGGACGGCATCACGCGAAGCTGCAATCCGCGATCCTCCGCAAGCGGTACGAACTCAAGCTGCAGCTGCTTGAGCAGATCGTTAACCGACACGGCGCCGAACTCCGGCCTCAGCGCGCCGGTGTCCAGCCGGGAGATGTCCAATAGCGTGTTGAGAATGTCTTCTACAGCCGTCAGCGAAGCGTCGATATTACCGGCCAGGCGTCCGGCATCGCCGTGCATGTCCCGTTCGACAAGACTCGTGGCGTAAAGACGGGCTGCATTCAGGGGCTGCAGAATGTCGTGGCTCGCCGCGGCAAGGAATCGGGTCTTGTCGAGATTCGCCTCGTCTGCGCGCGCCTTGGCGTCTTTCAGGGCCTCGTTCAGCTTGGTGAGTTCTGCTGTGCGCGCCTTTACGCGGTGCTCCAGCTCAGCCTTCGAGCGCTCCAGCGCTTCGGCGGCGGCAACCCGGTCGGTGATATCGGTCATTGACGTCACGATCCCGCCCTGGGGCATAGCGTCGGTGCGCACCTCTATGACCCGCTGATCGCGATGCAGGCGCTCCTGGAAGGTTTCCATTGTCACGACGAAACGGCGCAGCCGGTTCGCAACGATGCTCTCGGTTTCGCCAGGGCCGAGATCACCGGACTGCGCCATGACCCGCACAATCTGGTCGAGCGGTACGCCGACCTGACCAACTTCCGGCGGCAGCCCCAGCACATCGCGGAACTGGCGGTTCCAGCAGATCAGCCGCATATTCTCGTCGAACACGGCGATCCCTTGGCGCACCTGGTCCAGCGCCTGCTGCAGCAGATCGCGGTTATACTGGATCGCCTCGGAGGCATCATCGAGCAGCTTGAGCGCCGACGTACTTCCGACATCATGCCGGCTGAGCGCCAGAGAAAACACCAGACGCGAGGAGGCTGCGCCGATCGCACTGGCCAGCAGTTTTTCCGAAAAGCGCACCCAATGGATATCTGCGACCGTGTCCTCGGAAAGCGGTGCGCCGCGCTGCCCGGCGTAGTCCTCGAAGCAGCGCGCCGTGCGTTCCTCGCCCAGATAGCGCGCCACAGTGGCATGCAGGTCTGTTACGTTGACGGTCTCGCGCCATGGGCGTAGCCCGTGGGCGGGCGCGCTGGAGCGTTCGTCGATGAAACGCGTGGCCTGCAGCCGCTCGATAGGCTCGGGCGGGCGCAGCAGCGACACTGAAACATAGGCGACGATGTTAAAGATCAGGCTCCAGAACACACCGTGGGTAAGCGGCTCGAAGCTCATGTTGAACATCATCTGCGGTTGCAAAAGGCTGATGCCGAACGGGCCGTTTTCGATCAGCTCCGTGCCGATCACGCCGGCCTTTGCCAAGAAAGGCAGCAGCAGCGTGTAGGACCACACCAGAAAACCGGCGAAAATCCCGGCCAGCGCACCGCGTGCTGTCGCGCCGCGCCACATCAGCCCGCCAAAAAACGCCGGGGCCAGCTGGGCGATGGCGGCGAACGACAACAGGCCGATATCGGCGAGAGCGGATGAGCCCCCGATCATGCGGTAGAAGATGTAGGTAAGCAGCATGATCACGAAGATCGCGCCCCGCCGGATATGCAGCAGCACCCGGCCCATGTCCTGCCGGTCGAACACCGTGACCTTGCGACGCTGAAGGATCAGCGGGACGATCAGGTCATTACAGATCATGATCGACAAGGCCACCGAGGCGACAATCACCATTGCGGTGGCGGCAGAGAGCCCGCCAAGGAATGCGATCAGGCTAATGACATGGGCGCCCTCGGACAGCGGTAGCGAGAGCAGGTACATGTCGGCGTTTGCGCCGCCTTCGCCGAAGGTCAGCAAACCGGCCATGGCGACGGGCACCACGAACAGGTTGATGAGGACCAGGTAAAGCGGGAACAGCCAGGCCGCGCGCCGAACTTCGTTAGGCGTATTGTTTTCGACCACCATGACGTGGAATTGGCGCGGCAGCAGGATAATACAGGTCGCGCTTAACAGCGTGATGGTCATCCAGATGCCGCCATTGAAGCCCCGGCTGAACAGTCCCGACACCTCGGGATCGGCCGCGGCGCGCTCCAGAAGCGGTCCCAGGCCGCCCATCATGACGAAGGTGATGTAAGCGCCGACGATAATGAAGGCGAATAGCTTGACGACCGACTCCATGGCGATCGCCAGCATCAGCCCTTCCTGATGTTCGGTCGCGTCGATATGGCGGGTGCCGAACAGGATGGCGAAGACGGCCATCAGCACGGCGATGATGAGCGCGATGTCGACGTGACCTGGCGGCAGACCTTGTGCGTCGAGCGGGGCGGCCGGCTCCAGCATGGTCTTCACCGACACCGACACGGCTTCAAGCTGTAAGGACAGATAGGGCAGCGTGCCCATGACGATGAGCACGGTCACCGCCGCGGACAGGCGCGCGCTCTTGCCGTAGCGTGCGGCCAGATAGTCGGCGATGGATGTGATGTTCTGGGTCTTGGCGACGCGAATGATCCGGCTGATCAGGGGGGCGCCGAGCGCCAGCACCAGGATCGGCCCGACGTAGACAGGAAGGAAGTCCAACCCCGTGCGCGCGGACAGACCGATACTGCCAAAAAAGGTCCAAGAGGTGCAGTAGACCGCAAGCGACAGCGCATAGATCGTCGGACGGTCCCGGCGAACTGCGCGCCGGGCAGCCAGCCGGTCCCCGTAATAGGCAACCGCAAAGAGAATGCCTAAATACAGGATCGCAGCGGCGACAATGATCCAGCCGTCGATCATGGAGGTCTCAGCGTCTTCTTGCGCCAGCCGACACGGGTCAGACGGCGCACGAATGTTCAGCGTTCAGCTTACAGGCCTGAGCGCGCAAGTGAAAACACTGATTTCCGAGCACCGTCAGAAGGTGGCTAGCCCTGTTCGGTCAGCGCCCAGATAACTCGTACACGCACCGTGATCTCAGTCTCGCCTGCTTCGATCGGGACATCGCCCTCTGCCTTGGCGGTCATGGCCCGAAAGCGGGGCTCGGGCGCGCTATCGCTTTCCAGCTCCTCGATCTTCAGCACGTCGCCGACAGCGGTGCCCGCAGCCTTGGCGTATAACTCGGCACGCTCGCGCGCGGTCTTGATCGCCGCCACGCGGGCTTTGTCCATCAGCGCGTCGGGTTCGCTGACCGAGAAGCTGATGCCGTTGATCTGGTTGGAGCCGAAGCTGACGACCTTGTCGAGCACTTCGCCGAGCCGGCCGATGTCGCGCACTGTGATGCGGATCGAGTTGACCACCCGGTAGCCGGAGATCACCGACGGCTTGCCGTCGTCAAAATGCTGATAACGAGGATGGACGGCGAACTTGGTGGTCTGAATATCGCGGCTGGCGATGTCCTTGTCTTTGAGGGACTTGATGACCTTGGCCATCGCCTGATTGTTGTCGTCCATGGCGCTGCGGGCATTTTCCGCCTCGCTGACGACGCCGACGGAGATGTGCGCTGTATCGGGTCGGACATTGACGCTGCCCGTAGCGCTGAGCGAGAGGGTGCGATTTTCCGCATCGATCGCCGGCGCGGCGCGCGACGGTATGCCGAGGGCCAAAGTCATTGCGAGAATGGCGAAAAGGCTCAAAACGCGGGATGTCATCGTGTCCTTCCATGTTAACAGTCTGGATGCCGACGCGGGCGGCGCGACGGTTGCCATTGCGGCTGTCTACGGTTAGCGCATAGGACAAAATTGCTATAGAGTCGAGCATCCGCCGACACTGGGCCCGTAGCTCAACTGGTCAGAGCCGACGGCTCATAACCGTCTGGTTGCAGGTTCGAGTCCTGCCGGGCCCACCAAACAATGCCGATACAGCTTTGCGCCGCGCCGGCGCGTGGTCATTCGCCTGCCGCTGCCTCCGACTTGAGGGCACTGAGGACTTTCTGGAACTCCTCGCTCTGGCCCGAGGGAACCTTGGGAAAGGTGACGCCGAGGTTCTCGATCGCATCGACAATGAGATGGCTTACCAGCGCGCGCATCAGCCACTTGTTGTCCGCCGGTATGACATACCAGGGCGCCCAGCTGGTGCTGGTTGCCGCGATCAACTCCTGGTAGGCGTGGCGGTACTGGTCCCAGTGGGCGCGCTCATGCAGATCATCCGTTGAGAATTTCCAGCGTTTTTCGGGTTTCGTAAGACGCCTGATGAACCGCCTGCGCTGTTCATCCTTCGAGACGTTGAGAAAGAATTTCAGGATCACAGTACCATTGCGGCTCATATGGCGTTCGAGAGCATTGATATCCTCGAACCGCGCCGCCCAGAAGTCGCCTCCATGCGGTGTCGCTGGCAGGCGCCGGGTCTGAACAAGTTCCGGGTGAACGCGCACCACCAGAACTTCTTCGTAGTACGACCGGTTGAAGATGCCGATCCGGCCGCGCTCGGGAACATTGTGCCAGTAGCGCCAGAGGAAATTGTGGTCGAGTTCCTTGGCAGATGGCTTCTTGAAGCTGAAAACCTGGCAGCCCTGCGGATTGACGCCCTTCATGACGTGCTTGATCGTGCCATCTTTGCCTGCGGCGTCGAGGGCCTGAAAAATGATCAGGATCGAGAAACGGTCAGCAGCGTAGAGCTTTTCCTGCGCCTTGATGAGCGCGCGGCGTTGGCTCTTGAGATGTTTCTTGGCGCGCTTCTTGAGGGGTTTGCCGGAAAGCTCGCCGAAAGGGTCCGCGCCCTCCCATGACGTCTCATGATCTTCAAGGTCAAAGCGGCCATCCGTGCCCGCACGGACGCTGCCGATAAGATGAGGTGTGAGCATGATGTATTCGGCCCAAAGGTCGCCAGACCGCAACGGCGCGGCCTCCATGCGGTCATCGTCCGCCTGGTTGGCCCCGGCGTCAACAAGCCGACGCGCGGAGCAAGCGATAGCCGCGCCGACGCCCGCGCCCTTTCATCCGACGAGCGGCTTACCTTACGCGTTCGCTTCTGCGCCGCCCCACAGCCGCTCGGCGATCATCGCACGGGTATTCGCGATTCCATAGAGTTCAACGAATGAGCCGAAGCGCGGGCCGGCGCTCTGGCCCAGCAGCACCTCGTAGAGCGCGCGGAACCAGTCGC
>CAYXPZ010000110.1:0-6519 GCA_964466965.1 uncultured Hyphomicrobiaceae bacterium | reverse complement strand
CGATAAACTGCGCTCCTAAATCCAGTCGAGCGCGCCGGCGCGGATCACCAGCACCTTGTCCTGCGGCACCAGCATCTGCAAGGTCGTCTCGGCGTCCAGCCCTTCGACGTATCGCCGCAGGCAGCGCATTACGCCCCCATGCGCCGTGACGACTGTATCGCGTTTCACGCCTTCGAGCCAGTCGGTGACGCGCGCGTGGAGCATCGCGTAGCTTTCGCCGCCCGCGCCCGGATGCACGAAGGTCCAAAGCTCCTCCGCTTGGCCGGCGGTTCGGGACGCCCGATCACCAAAAACCTCCTGGGTCAAACGTCCCTGATAATCGCCCACATTTATCTCGCGCAGGCGCGGATCGGTGCCGTAGGCGGCCGGATCGAGCGCCAGCGCCCGGCGGACGATCGCCATGGTCTCTGTGGCGCGGCTAAGCGGGCTCGACACAAAATCGCAGCCTGCCGGATCGCCAATCGCTCTTGCCAGCGCCGCGCCGTTGCGCGCCGCCTGCGCCCGGCCGGTATCGTTCAGCGGGATATCAAGATGGCCCTGAAACCGGCGCTCAGCGTTCCAGTCGGTCTGGCCGTGGCGCACGAAGCAGATGGTCACGCCGCGCCAGTCCATCCGCTGCACGCCGCTACTGCTTGCAGGCGAGGCTGAACTGCGCACGCTGCACCGTCTGGTCCGTGTCCAGCAGGATCAGCTCGCAGGTGACGTTGTTGTGAATGATCTGCTTGCCGTCTTTGACTCGCATGCTGATACGTTTGCCGTTCACGCTGAGGCCCGCTGATTTCGAGCCGACCGTCTGCAAGCCGAAGCGCAAATCCACCTCGTCGAAACCTCTCACGGCCTGGCGCTCAAGCTGAAACCGGTCGTAAAGCATGACGGCCTCCTCACCCGGCCCAGATGCTGCCGCCGCTGCGGTGCGTTGCTCGCCGCCTTCCGACGCCGCACTTGCGGTTTGGCCGCCCTCGCCTGCTTCCAACCGCGCCCGAAGCGTCGCAACTTGTTCCCGCGCCTGCGCCAACTCCATTTTCGTGGCGTCCAGCTCATCCGCCATCTTCGCCAGCCGAGCCTGGCTCTGCGCCAGCGCGTCAGCTTTTTCCTCGCTTGCGTTCTTGCGCGACGCGAGCGCCTGTTTCAAGGACGCGATCTCCTGGTTAAGGCTTTTGATCTCTGCCAGCGTTGCGGCGGACTGCTCGGCAGCGCCGGCCGCTGTCGCCGTTCTGTCCGGGCCCAGCCCTGCTGTATAACCCGCGTAAAACGCAACGCCGCCCAGGGCAACCAGCGCCACGACCGCTGTTATGGCGATATACGTAACAATTCGCATCGGATCCATGGCGGATCTTTCCCTCTCTTACACGACAGAGATATCCGGCGCGTCTTCGGCCTTCATCCCTACGATATGGTACCCACAATCAACGTGATGGACTTCACCCGTTACACTGCGCCCCCAATCCGACAAAAGATAGACAGCAGAGGCGCCCACATCGTCAATGGTTACTGTGCGCCGCATCGGAGCATTGTATTCGTTCCACTTGAGAATGTAGCGGAAATCGCCGATGCCCGATGCGGCGAGCGTCTTGATCGGTCCAGCCGAAATCGCATTCACGCGGATGCCGCTGATGCCTAGGTCGGCTGCGAGATACTTGACACTCGCCTCCAGCGCCGCCTTGGCCACGCCCATCACATTGTAATGCGGCATGACCTTCTCAGCGCCGTAATAGGTCAGCGTCAGAACCGCGCCGCCATCGGTCATCAGCTTTTCCGCGCGCTGGGTGACAGCCGTCAGCGAATAACAGGAAATAAGCAGTGTCTGCTTAAAATTTTCTTCCGATGTATCGACGTAGCGGCCGTCTAGCTCCGACTTGTCAGAAAAGGCGATCGCATGCACGAGAAAATCGAGCCGCCCCCAATGCTCCCGCAGCGTCGCGAAAACAGCATCAATAGAGGCTGCATCGGTCACGTCGCAGGGCAGGACGAGCTTCGCGCCGGCCTCCTCGGCCAGGGGGCGGACGCGCTTTTCCATCGCATCGCCTTGGTAGGTCAGCGCCAGTTCCGCGCCAGCATCGGCGCATGCCCGGGTAATGCCCCAGGCAATTGACCGGTTGTTCGCTACGCCCATGACGAGCCCGCGCTTGCCCGCCATAACCTGGTTTCCGTCGGCCACCGTTTTCCTCTTTGTTTCATGCTTGAGAATTTGCGCCGCATCCTACACGAACGGCTCTTCGCGTCCAGTCCGGGCAATCGCGGATTGTGCCCGCGGCCGCCGTCCGCAACGCGGCGCAACGACCGATCACGCATCGCCACATTGACATTTCTCGCAGATAGCGAAACGGTTCGCCGTGCGGCGCCTTCCAGCCGCGTAAGATCAGGCGGGATCATCATGAGCCAGGACGGCACAACCGAAGACGCCGAGCTGCCCGGCGACCGCGACCCGGCGCACAAGGACGACCCGTTCGTGCTGTTCGACGCCTGGATGGCCGACGCCGAGCAGCGTGAAATCAACGACCCCAACGCGCTCGCGCTCGCCACGGTGGATGAACAAGGCATGCCCAACGTGCGGATGGTGCTTCTCAAGGAGGCGACACCAGCCGGTTTTGTGTTTTACACCAATACAGAAAGCGCGAAAGGCCGAGAGCTGTCCGTCCATCCGAAAGCAGCGCTTTGCTTTCATTGGAAGAGCCTGCGCCGGCAGGTGCGCGTGCGCGGCCCGGTCAAGCCGGTCAGCGCGGAAGAAGCCGATGCCTATTTCGAGTCGCGCGCTTATGGCAGCCGTATTGGCGCATGGGCGTCACAGCAGTCTCGCCCGCTCGGCAGCCGGTTCGGATTGGAGACAGCGGTCGCCAAATACACCGCCAAATATCCTACAGGTGCGGTGCCGCGACCGCCGTACTGGAGCGGTTTCCGCCTTATCCCGCTAGAGATCGAATTCTGGCGCAACCGCAGGTTTCGCCTGCATGATCGCTTTGTGTTCCGGCGCGCGGCCCCGGACGCGCCGTGGACTCGTGAGCGGCTTTATCCCTGAGCGATGAACACGCGGCGCTATCTGCTTTATGGCGTGCTCGCATGGGGTCCCATGCCGGCGCTGGCGGTCTTGAATGCGGGGCTGCGCGAGTTCGTGGTCCAGCCGGTGCTCGGCCTTGCTGTTGCGCAACCGCTCAGCGGGGTTACCCTAGTCTTGCTGCTTGCCCTCTATGCAGCGATGATCTTCAGGCGCACACTCGGCGGCGCAGTGCGCTGGGCCACCTGGCTGCTCGGCGTCATCTGGGCGGCGCTAACGCTTGCGTTTGAATACGCCTTGATTGCAGCGTCGCAGGACCGCCCGGTCAACCGACTGATGGAAGCGCTCTCGCCAGCCGCGGTGAGCGACGGCAACCTGTTCGCACTCGTAGTACTGTTCGTGCTGGCCGCCCCGCGGCTTTTCACCAGACCGGCAAAATAGGCCCTACATCAGCTGCGTATTTTCGACGTCCTCATCCGCCAGCAATTGGCCCGCTGCAATTGGGAATGCCTGGCCATGGCTCACCACCCAGACAAACAGGCCTTCATTGCCCATCAGTGGATCGAGCGTCTTGCTCAGCACATTCACGCCCGGTCCGTAATGCCCGATCGACGGGAGGATCATCCGCATACCATTCGAGACGAAGCACCGCGCGCGCGCAGTGCGATCGTACTGGCTAAAGGTCGCGACCGGGTGGATTCCGCCGGAGATTTCATGGGTTATCGGCGCGCGCACCGGCTCATGGCGGAAGCGCAAGCTAGCAAGAGAGACATTGGGACAGACTGTGCCGCCCACCTTCTCCGGGATGCCCTGATCTTTGTCGCCGGAGACCCAGTACCAATCCCGCCCATCCATCAGATCGATCAGCCAGTCGATGTCATGGATCGACAGCCCCCGGCGATATCCGCCGTCCCCGCCGAAGCTTTCACCCAACGCAATCACCCGCGCAGGATCATATCGCGAAAGCGCGTCTTCGAGCTTCTCGAAAACCGAAAGCGTGTCATAAGGCGGCAGCACCGCGTCGTCCTCGGCGAGATACGAACCTTTATTGAGGCCCAGATCGGAGACGATCATGGTTTCTTCAGCAGGCCAGTAGAGTGCGCCGGTGTGATCGGCGATGAATGACTTGCCGCAGAATAGAATCCGTGCAGCGCCAACCTGGAACAGGTCGTCGCGTTCGTATTTGACAGAAGCCGTGTCGGACATGTCTTCAATTCCCCCTCGCAAGGCGGCGCTAAACCACTCGCCGCCTTTTCAATTGCGCATCCAACAGGCACGCGCGACCGAAGAGGCCATATCGGACGATTAATTTGATTGTTGCCTGATTCGCACAGTGGGTTGTGAGGAAATTCTGCAACCGCCGTTAGAAGCGGGCGGCAATATCCACAAGCGGACGCTGAGGATGCGATCACAACTTGTTGTCGCAACAGGCCGTGAAGCAATGATCAAGCGGATGAGGATTTCAAGGCGGATGGCGCGAATCACACCTGTCGCTCAGCGCTTGACGCAGATTTCGGCCCTTGCGATGCAATGCCACTCTTCTAGACCGATTGGATAGACGGCCTCACACTCGGTCTCCTGCGGCTCGATACTTGCGATCTCGCGGCGCATCTCGGCCCAACGCGTCTTCTGCTCTGCGATCGCTTCGTCGCGACTGCGCTCAGATGTGGAACGCGTGTAGTTCTGACCAAACCCTTCCACTTCGCCCATGACCGAATAGCAGTAAAGATCCGGATCAGCGCTGGCGGGCCAGCTCAAGCCGCTCAAGCCGATAGTCAAGACGACCGCGCAGGCCGCGCCCTTGACCGTCATGTTATCATCCTCCCCACGTCACACGGTGATATCAACTTGAGCCAACCCGTTGATTGCCCGCGCCGCGTTCACCGTATTAGCAAGCAGGCAGGCGATTGTCATCGGCCCAACGCCCCCTGGCACCGGCGTGATCGCACCGGCAACCCCGCGCGCCTCCTCAAACGCCACATCGCCAACCAGGCGGCCTTTCTCCTCGCCCGGCCGCGGTTCGAGCCGGTTGATGCCGACATCAATCACGGTTGCGCCCGGCTTGATCCAGTCGCCGCAGACCATTTCCGCCCGGCCGACCGCCGCGAGCAGCAGATCGGCGCGGCGCGTCACCTGCGGCAGGTCACGGGTGCGCGAATGGGCGATCGTTACGGTGCAATTCTCTTTCAGCAGCAGTTGTGCCAGCGGCTTGCCGACGATGTTAGAACGCCCAACAATCACCGCCTCAGCGCCGCTCAGGTTTGGCTGAACGGTCTTCGCCAGGATTACGCAACCCAGCGGCGTGCATGGCGCGATGCCGCCCGCGCCCGTCGCTACGCGCCCGACATTGACCGGGTGGAAGCCGTCGACATCCTTGGCCGGATCGATCGCCTCGATCACCCGGGTCTCGTCGATCTGCTCAGGTAGCGGCAACTGCACCAGGATACCGTGAACGGAAGGGTCGTTGTTCAGGTCCGCCACCAGCCCCAACAACTCATCCTGTGACGTCTCGGCAGGCAGTTTGTGCATTCTGGAGACCATACCAGTGGCCTCTGTCTGACGGCTCTTGTTGCGCACATAGACCTGGCTGGCCGGGTTTTCCCCGACGAGTACGACGGTCAGCCCCGGTGTGATGCCGTGGTCGCGTTGGAGCGATGCAACCTCTTCTGCAACACGGCTGCGGACCTGTTGCGCAACCTGCTTACCGTCAATGATCTGGGCCCCGGACATGTTACGCTCCTTGTCTGGCGGATGGCTGCTTTGCGGCACTGTTTATCCTCGGACCTTCCATAGACGATCGGGCCGCGCCGCCAATCGTCTGGACAAGGCATCCGGTTCGCCCAAAGCGACAATGCTTACAAACCCGGAGCGCTCACCGGAAAGCAACCGCAGCTCTGGCACGGGCAGATCGGGCCAGCGCGCCATTTGCTGCTGCGCGGCATTTGACGCTTTAAAAGCCGCGGAAGAATGGGATCAGCCATCCGTGAATGACGACCGACTGGAGGAAATAGATACCGATGATCAGGACGATTGGCGACAGGTCCAGGCCGCCAAAATCCGGCAGCGCATTGCGGATCGGCCGCAGCGCCGGTTCCGTCAGCTTGTAGAGCGCCTCTGAAACCAGCCGGACGAACTGGTTGTGGACGTTGATGACATTGAAGGCGATCAGCCAGCTGAAAATCACCGCGATCACGACGACGGTGACGTAGAGCCCCAGCAACCAGCTGATGAATTGAAGAAGCGGAATCATGCGTGCCCCCTGGCTCGTTTTCGGTTTCATTTAACTGGCTTGGCCGCGGGCCGCAAGCAGCCATCCCCATCCTCATCGGCGCACCACCCCGGGTGGCCGGCTCACGTCCAGCTTGACAGGCCAATGGCGGCGCTCCTAAATGCCGGCTGGCAAGGGGCCGTAGCTCAGTTGGGAGAGCGCAGCAATCGCACTGCTGAGGTCAGGGGTTCGATTCCCCTCGGCTCCACCAAACCTGAATTCCCCTTAGAAATCTCCTGTAACACCTTGATTGGCAAGG
>CAYXPZ010000109.1:0-6729 GCA_964466965.1 uncultured Hyphomicrobiaceae bacterium | reverse complement strand
AGCGGGTGCGCCGTCTGCTGGCAGACCGCAAGATCACGCTGGAGATGGACGATGCGGCGCGGCAGTTGCTGGCTGAACGCGGCTATGACCCGGTTTATGGCGCGCGTCCGCTCAAACGCGTGATCCAGAAATACGTGCAGGACCCGCTGGCCGAAAAGATCCTCATGGGCCAGATCAAGGACGGGCAGACCGTGAAGCTGAGTGCACGCGGCAGCGATCTTGTCATCGACGGTGCGCCGGTGCGCGTCGCGGCGTGATTGATGGGGCGGTGCAGTCCGCGCCGCCCCGCCTATTTCCCGGCTCCCACCAGTGCCGCGGCGGTCTCGCCGGCAAGGCGGATATAGTCCGGGTCGCGGTGGATCAGCATGGTTGAGAACGCGCCTTCCATCAGCAGGGCGATCTGGCGGGCGCGCAGCGGCGGGTCCGCGCAATCCGCTTCCGCAAGCCTGTCGGCCAGCCATGCCTCGAACTTCTTCTTGTGCGCCGCGCCGACCTTCACGGCCGGGTGGCCCGGCTTGTTCGCCAGTTCAGCCGTCGTGCGCAGGAAGCCGCAACCTTTCCAGCGCGGGCTGCGCGCGGCTTGGGCCAGCCCGTCGAACATAGCCCGCACCCTCTCAGCCGGTTCGCCCTCCCCCGCCTCGTACCATTTGGCGAACTGGTCCAGGTTGGGCTGGTCGCGCGATTGAAGATAAGCCGCGATCAGGTCGTCCTTGCTGCGGAAATGGTAGTAGAGCGTGCGCTTGGTCACACCCGCTTTTTCCGCAACAGCATCGACGCTCGCCCGCCCGATCCCCTCGGCGTAGAACAGGCGGTTGGCGGCGTCGAGGATGCGGTCACGAGTGGGTTTGGCGGTTTGCGGCATCGCCAGAATGTATACCGACCAGTGAGTGTACACAATCCCGCAAGCGCCCTAACCTCCTCGGCATCTAAACTGTTTGATGGAGGTGCTCATGCCCGACAATGTCCTGATAGAAACACGCAGCCGCATCGCGGTGCTGACGCTCAACCGTCCGGAAAAACTCAACGCGCTTGACTATGCCACCATTGACCGGCTGCTCAGTCTGCTCGACGCGGTCAACACCGACCCCGCCATTGGCGCGGTGATCCTCACCGGCGCGGGCGAGCGCGCGTTCTGCGCCGGCGGAGACATCCCGGAGTTCTCTGATTCGGTGCGCGAGGGGCCGGATACCGTACTGCGCGACTTCGTCCGGCGTGGGCAGGCGCTCACTGCGCGGCTCGAAGCCTTTCCCAAGCCCGTGATCGTCGCGGTTAACGGCCTGGCCTTTGGCGGGGGCTGCGAGATCACCGAAGCGGCGCATCTGGCCATCGCCAGCGACCGCGCGGAATTTGCCAAGCCAGAGATCAATCTTGGAATGCCGCCGACGTTCGGCGGCACCCAGCGGCTGCCCCGGCTGGCCGGGCGCAAGCGTGCGCTTGCCCTGCTGCTGACGGGCGATCGCTTCTCGCCGCAGGCCGCGCTTGAGATGGGGCTGGTCAACGCGGTCGTGCCGCATTACCAGCTTATGAGCGAAGCGTTCGCGCTCGCCGAGCGCATCTTGCGCCATTCGCGACTGGCCGCCGCGCGGATCATCCACGCCGTCACGCGCGG
The DNA here is from genome assembly GCA_964466965.1 of uncultured Hyphomicrobiaceae bacterium. Taxonomy (GTDB): domain Bacteria; phylum Pseudomonadota; class Alphaproteobacteria; order Rhizobiales; family Rhodomicrobiaceae; genus Dichotomicrobium. The sequence continues at coordinate 5,120 of CAYXPZ010000109.1, read as the reverse complement.
CCTCAACACCACCATCGCCGAAGGGCTCGACATCGAAGCCCAGCAATTCGCGCGCATGGTCTCGACCCACGATCTGCGTGAAGGTCTGGACGCCTGGATCGCACGGCGTGAACCGCGCTATACCGGCACCTGAAACAGAGGAGTTGCGCAATGGCTGCATCAGAACACCGCTACGAAGTCCATGTCACATGGTCGGGCGAGACGCGCGGATACGAAAGCTATTCGCGCGCGCACCACATCGTGATCAACGGCAAGCCGACTATCGCCGCATCCGCCGACCCGGCGTTCCTCGGTGATGCTGATTTGCCAAACCCCGAGGACATGCTGCTGGCCGCGCTGAGCGCGTGCCATATGCTGTGGTATCTGCATCTGTGCGCGGTGAAGGGCGTCGTCGTCACCGCCTACGAGGACCGCGCCACAGCAACGATGGTGGAGGCGCCCCGCGCCGGCTGCTTCACCGAAGCCGTGCTGCATCCAGTCGTCACGATCACGGCAGACAGCGACGCCGAAGTCGCCCGCCGTCTGCATGAGCGCGCGCATGCCGAATGCTTCATCGCCAACTCGGTCAATTTCCCGGTGAAACATGAACCGGTCATCCAGCGTGCCGGTTAGCTTGCTTACGCGGCACGTTGCTGATGCCGTGCTGCGTCTTCTCCCAGTAAAACGGATCGGCGATGAGCTGGTAGAGCGCCCGGTAAGCCGCGATCGAGATACACAGCCAGTACACAGGGATCAGCAGGATTTGCGGCAACAAATCGGCGACGCCCCGCGCCTGCAGGCTCATGACCCCGAGCAGGACCGCTGCCCCGTACCCCGCCACCAGGTTGAACGTCGCGATCGCCCAGAAATAGACCCCCAAGAAACTCTCGGCGCGTTCTAGAAAGCCGCCGTGCGCCATGTCGTAGGCCAGCAGGACATAGAACAGTGGATGCGCCAGCGTCGCGATCACCACCGCGGCAAACAGCCCCTGAAATGCCCAGAACCCGACCAGACTAAGTTCGGCACGCAGCCTCTCCGGTGCGCGCATATGCACCGCATAGGTCTGCATCCAACCCTTAAGCCAGCGGGTGCGCTGACGCAGCCAGTTGCCCGGCTGGCATGCCGCCTCTTCCCAGGTGGTCGAATCCAGCACCTTGCAGCGGTATCCAGCGCGGTAAATGCGCATGCCGAGATCGGCGTCCTCGGTAACATTAAAGGCATCCCATGCCCCGAGTGCACGCAGCGCATCCATACGGAAGTGGTTGGACGTGCCGCCTAGCGGGATCGGCAGGCGCAGGCTGTCCAGCGCCGGCAGGATCCCCCAGAACAGTGACGTGTATTCGATGGTGAACTGCTTGGCGAGCCAGTTCTCCGTCGCGTTGTCGAAATTGAGCTTGGCCTGCAGGCACGCGACATCGGGCGGGCACCGCGCGAACATATCGACCGCTTTACGGAGTTGGTCGGGTTCGGGCCGGTCCTCTGCGTCATAGATGACAGCAAAATCGCCCGTGGCGAACTCTAGCGCGAAATTGCACGCTTTTGGCTTCGTGCGCGGCTGGCCATCGGGCACGACGATGATATCAAAGTTCCCCGGCAGCGCCATCTGGCGCGCCGCCGCGATCGTCTCGGTATCAACGCTCTCCAAGATCAGCTTGATGTCGAGCCTGGTCGGCGGGTAATCCAGCGCCTTCAGATTGGCGACCAGCTGAGCCAGGACGCCCGCCTCGCGGAACAGCGGCACCAGGATGGTATAGCGCGGCAGATTTTGATCGGCGATGCCTGGCGGACGTCGCGCGCCCCCGGCCAGCCACATCCGCCCGGCGACCTGGAAAGCCGCGATCAGCCGCAACACCACGGTGATAAGGAATACCAGCGACAGCGCCGCGGAGAGCAGCGTCATGGTATCGCGAAACGAGATCATCGCCGCACCAATCACCAGACCGGCGAAACCAAGCAGGTAAGCAAGCTGCCAGGTCGCCACGCCCCCAGCGGCAGACTGGTCCGGCCGACGCTGGTGCAGCCGCCAGGTCGCCGCGCGCAGGAGGGCCCGCCCGCGGTCATTGATAATCAGGTCGATCAGAGACTGGCGCGTCAGGAGGCCGACATGCTGACTCCGCGGCCCGAGCGCTTCGGCCAGATCGCGAACAACGCTTGCGGGAAGCGCTTGAATATTCAGCGCGGTGGATACGCCCTCGCCCCGCACGGGAAGCGGCCCGCGCGTCTCCAGCCAGCGGCGTGGCGGCAGGCGAAACCCTGAGCTCGCTAAAGCGAGCGCTGGCGGATCGCCACAGCGAGCGAAACCGGTGCTGCTGGACAGCAGATTGCCATAAGCATCGGCTGAAACAGTTCCCTCGGACAACAGCACAGCGCTCACATCGACGTTCCACGTTGCCGCAAGAAACTGCGCCCGGTATAACACCGCGGAAGAGACGCCAAGCCGCCAGAAAAGGCGCCCCTCCCAGCGGCCCCGTTCCGCATGCGGCTTCGGCGCGGGGGCGGCGCGGTCTGAGGCGTAGGTATGAAACACGGCCTGCGACTGCGCACGCATACACGACTCCACGGCAACCCGGCGGGCAGATAGTTACGATATAAGTATCATGATAATAGCAAAAATCACGCATTGGGAGAAATTGTTGCCCCTGTCACGGCTGGTCACGGCGACGCTGCTCGCGCTATCGCTGGTCACGACCCCATCTCTGGCTCAAGAGGAGATATTGCAGGGGCCGGACGCCGAAACCGAAGCGGATGGGCTCGTGGGCCCGCGCCCGGACTGGTCCTGGCTTGAGCAGCTCCGCTTTGTCACCACGGCGGACTTCCCACCATTCAACTACTATGACGAAGATGGCGTGCTGACCGGGCTGAATGTCGATCTCGCGCGCAGCATCTGCCGGGTCTTGAGCGTCAACTGTCAGGTCAGCGAGCTGGCCTGGGAGGATCTGAGCGAAACGGTCAATGACGAGGCCGCCGACGCGGCGATCGCCGCAATTGCCATTACGCCCCAATCACTGAAGCGGCTCGAATTCTCAGACATCTATTTGCAGATCCCCGGGCGGTTCGCCGCGCCTGAAAGCGCTGATATCGACGCGATCACGCCAGAGACCCTCGCCGGCCAGACCGTCGGGGTCGCTCGCGAAACGGCACATCATGCCTATCTCAAGACATTCTTCACCCAAGCTGAATTGAGCCTTTTCGACTCGGTCGACGACGCGCGCGCGGCGCTGCGCGCCGGCGACATCGATCTGGTATTCGCCGACGGGCTGAGCACGGTTTTCTGGGTGAACGGCGCAGGCTCGCGCGGGTGTTGCAAGCTCATCGATGGCGGCTTCATGGAGCCGAAATACTTCGGGCAAGGTATGGCGATTGCCGTCAGGCGCGGCAACGACCGCCTCGTGCGTGTGCTGAATTATGCGCTGGCGCGGCTGCGGGCTTCGGGCCGGCTCGATGAGCTCATGCTGCGCTACTTCCCGCTCAGCCTTTACTGAGTGTCGCCCACGCCGTTTTTCTCCGACACCCGGCGCTCGGTTTGACTGCCGCGCCTGCGGCGAAATGGCAGAGCCAGGCTCCAGCCAAAGCGTGTCGGTTGCTCGCTCTGGTACTCTGAAAGGCCGATCGTCATGGCATCGTGCCCACCCTCGGGTTGCGCGCGATATGTGCCGAAAACACGATCCCAGATCGACAAATTGAACCCGAAATTGGAGTTCGTCTCGCGCCGAATAACGGAATGATGCACCCGGTGCATGTCCGGCGTCACCAGAACGCGGCGCAACGCCTGGTCCAGCCAGCGCGGCAGGTTGATGTTAGCGTGATTGAACATCGCGCAACCGTTCAGAATGATCTCGAACAGCACCACTGCGATCGCCGGCGCGCCGAGCGCCAGCACAACGGCGATCTTGATGAGCATCGACAGCGCGATTTCGACCGGGTGGAAGCGCAGCGCGGTGGAGACATCGAAATCAACATCGGCGTGATGCACCTGATGCAGCCGCCACAGTGCTGGCACCTTGTGGAAAATCACGTGCTGGGCATAAATCGCCAGATCGAGCACGATGATAGCCAGCAACACCTCCAGCCAGAACGGCCAGCCGAGCAGGTTGAATGCACCCCAACCGGCGATCCGCGCCCATTCCGCAGCCGCGACGGCCGCAACCGGGATGGCGAGCATGCCCATCAGGCGCAGCAGGAACGCGTTGATCCCTGAAATGGTCAGGTTCGTCAGCCAGCGGCGCGACTTTGAATGATGCAGTTCACGGCGCGGCGCGGCCACCTCGATGAGCGCCATTACGACAAAAATCCCGATAAAGGCGCTCAAACGCAGAATGGTTTCGGTCGTTTGGCTTAGCTCGCCCATGACGATCTCCCGTCCAACTTTGTTTGCGGGATATAGGGATGGCAATGGTTCCGGGCGAGAGCGCTGAGCCGCGCTTCACATCACCGCATGCCGCGCCCGGGCGCCCCGCTCGATCGCAACGGTGTTGAGCTTGTCGAGGCCAAGCCGATCCGCCAGCATCTCAAGAAAGCGGGATTCCTCCTCGCTCACAGACAGGTCGGCGGCGGCGATCTCCACCGCCAGGGCATAGGCGGTCTCACGCAGGCGTGCTGGAACCGTGGCCGCGATCTTTTCCAGCACCGTATCCAGGCCGTCATCGCCGCTGAGCATATTGCCGCACGCTTCCGCCGTGGGCACTAGCGAATCCAGATTGAATTCGCGAAATACCGGCAGGTTGCTGACGATGCGCCCAATGCGCTGGAGTTCACTGTCGGAAATCTCCCGGTCGACCGCCGCGATCGTGACCATGGCAAAGATCAGCGCTTCATGAACTTCGGCGGCTTGCTCAGCGCTGACACCGGAGGGTTTGTTGGACATCTCTCTTCCTTTTCATTGCGCGTTGGGAAGAGCGTGTTGCTCTTGGCCGACTTGTAACCTGTTTGCCGCAGCAATCAAGCGCGCCAACGCCGCGCCGCGGCCTGATTGACGGCTGTTCAGCGTGCGCCTACCTTGCGCGCGATTTGTGTCGAAACCGCTGCCGCGCAGCCGAAGGCCACCGCCATGTCCACGACATCCGACTCTCCCGCGTTTGACCCGCTTGCCGCCGAGATGATCGAGGCCGCGCGCGAGAGCAAGGCCTGGCCGTTCGAGGAAG
>CAYXPZ010000108.1:0-6732 GCA_964466965.1 uncultured Hyphomicrobiaceae bacterium | reverse complement strand
TCGCGCGGATCAGCTCGACGATGATCTCCTCGCCCTCGCCGCGCACGATCACGTCAACCCAGGGGGCTTCGCTGAGCACCTGCTTGAACATGAATGTGGCGTGGACACCGCCGAGCACCGTCACCGCGTCCGGATGCTCTTCCTTCGCGATTTCCAGAATGCGCTCGGCCTTGTAGATCGACGGCGTAATCGCCGTGGTGCCGACCACGTCCGGCTTTTCCTGCGCGAGAATGTAGCGCAACTCCTCGTCGGTGACGTTGTTCGTCATCGCGTCGATGAAGCGGACATCTGTGTAACCGGCCGCCTTCAGCGCCCCAGTGATGTATGCGACCCAGGCCGGCGGCCAACTCCCTGCAATTTCCGCGCCGCCGGAGTGGTAGTTGGGATGAATGAGCACGATGCGCATGACCAGCCTGTCCATGTTGCCTGACAACTAAGAGTGTCAAGTTACACTGACAGACCATTGCGAGCGGCAGTTTGATCCAGATCAAATCATGCGAAAAAATCTTCGGCCCATTCATTGGCGTGTTTAAAGGCCCTAAGCCTGCGCGAGAAGCCCCTCAAGCTTCAGCGGCCGTGTGTCCATTGCCAGGTTGCCGTCGGCGTCGCGCGGCCAGTCCGCCTCTGCACGGTCACGGTAAAGCTCGAGTCCATTGCCATCTGGATCGCGGAGGTACACGGCTTCGCTGACGCCGTGATCGCTTGCCCCGTCGATCGGCACGCCGGCATCGCGAACGCGGCGCACCGCATCGGCCAGCGCGGCACGATCGGGATACAAGATCGCCACATGGAACAGGCCGGTGTGCCCGCGTGGCGGTGGCGTCGAGCCTTTACTGGTCCAGGTATTCAGCCCGAGGTGATGGTGATAACCGCCCGCCGAGATGAAGGCGGCCTGCGTGCCGTAACGCTGCATCAGATGGAAGCCGAGCACCCCGCAATAGAACGCCAGCGCGCGCTCAAGATCTGCAACCTTCAGGTGCACGTGCCCTATGCGTACACGGGGGTCAATATCGTTGCTATGAGAAGTCATTGGGTTCGCTCCTTTCGATGCGTTGGGGCAGTGCGGGACAATCCGGCGGGCTTGGCCTGTCCAGATTGCCCCGCCCCGCGTTACACTGCGGCACGCCGGCCAGAAACGCTGGGGACGGAACCCACAGCAAACGCGCCATTGCCCAGCAGCGCCTGAACGATCAGCGTCAATGTCCAGAAGGCGGGAAACTCCCACCCACCGTCCGGGTTGGAAAACAGCCAGCCGTTGCCAGCATGGGTGATGGTCGCGCCGACCAGGATCGGCACCAGCGCCAACGCGACGTAGCGCGTCCAGAAGCCTGCAATCAGCGCGACACCGCCGAGGATTTCGCCAGCTATCACGGCATAGGCCAATGCGCCCGGATACCCGAGCGATTCAAAGAAGCCGACCGTGCCGGGGATGGTGAAGACAAATACCTTCAAAAGGCCGTGCGCGAGGGTCATCACGCCCAGGCTCACGCGGAGGATGAAGGCGGCATATTGGGTTTGAGCTGTCTCGGTCATCGTCAATCTCCTTGAATTCATGGGCGGCGCCCGCCCGCTGCGTTGCTGACAGCCCCCAACTTAAGCGTGGATCACATAATGATAATCATCTAATCTTTGCATTGATTATCCGGAATTGCGGGATAATAGATGGATCAACTCCGCGCCCTCCGGGTGTTCGTCGCCGTGGTTGAACAGGGCAGCTTCGCCGCTGCCGCCGAGCACCTTGGGCTGTCGCGTACGGCCGCCTCCAAGCATGTGCAGGATCTCGAAGCGCGTCTCGGCGTGGCGCTTCTGAACCGGACCACGCGCAGCGTCAGCCTGACGCAAACCGGCGCGGGCTATTTCGAGCGCGCGCTGCGCATCCTTGATGAGATCGAGCTTGCGGACAGCGAGGCGAGCCTGCAGACGCGCACACCGCGCGGGCGGCTGCGGGTGTCGGTGCCGGTGTCGTTCGGGTTTCGCCACCTCGCGCCGCGCCTGAAGGGTTTCATGGACCGCTACCCGGACGTCCATCTAGACCTGATCGTCAGCGACCGGCAGGTGAACCTGGTGGAGGAGGGCTTCGATCTCGCGATCCGCATTGGCGAACTGGCGGACTCGAGCCTGATCGCCCGCCGGGTCGCGACGAGCCGGCTGATCCTCTGTGCAGCACCGGGCTATCTTGAGGCCCAAGGGTGGCCAACAGCGCCACGGGATCTGCACCGGCATATCTGCCTCGGCTATCCTTATTGGTCCGGCTATCAGAACTGGCAGTTCACCGATGTAGACGGCAACAGCCACAAGGTGCCGGTCACCAATCAGCTCTGGAGCAACAACGGCGACCTGCTTCTCGCTGCGGCGGTCAGCGGCTGCGGGATCATCCGCCAGCCGGATTTCATCGTGCATGAAGCGCTGTCGCGGGGCCAATTGGTGGAACTTCTGCAGGATTTTGTGAAGCCGGAGATCGGCATTCACACCGTCTACCCGCCCACCGCCGTTATCCCGCTTCGTCTGCGCGTCTTCATCGATTATCTGGTCGAGACCTTCGCCCGCCATCAACTCTGGACTGTCTAATGGCTCCCACGGGAGTCCAAGCGATGCTCATCGGCACTGAACACCAGACTTGACGTCAGATACATAGGAGTCCTATACAATGAGTCATGGAACGGGATCGTCAAAACGTTGACCAGCTTGCCGCGGGCCTTGCGCAGCTCGGCGCGTTCATTCGCAGCCGCCAGTGGCGGGACGCCGGCGTCCATCACATTACGCCGACGCAACTGGCGATCCTGCGGCTGTTGCGGCGCGGACCAGAGCGCGTGACAGCGCTCGCCGGCCGGCTCGGGGTCACGCAAGCCACCGCCAGTGATGCCGCCGCCGCGCTCGTTGAGAAGAGCCTGGTCGCCCGCCAGCCTGACCCAAGCGACCGTCGCGCGACGCAGCTTTCCCTGACGGAAGCGGGGAGGCTCACGGCCCAGGAAACCGACCATCCGCCGGAAGAATTGGCGGACGCCCTCAGCAATCTCACGCCGAATGAACGCGCGGGCATGCAGCGCGCGCTAACCAAGCTCATCCGCGATTTACAGAAGTGCGGGGCCATCGCACCACAGCGCCTGTGCGTCACCTGCCGCTTCTTCCGCCCTCACGCCCACGACGATGCGGAAGCCCCGCACCACTGCGCGTTCGTGGATGCCGCCTTCGGCGATGGAGCACTCCAGCTCGATTGCGGCGACCACGCGCCGGCCGATGCCGATGAAGAAACCGCGAATTGGAGAAGGTTCGTCATGGAAGAGGCTGAAGAGTGAGCGCCCCGGACGCAGCCACGTCCGAAGCGCTCGATGTTCAATCCCCGATGGAATGAGGAAAGGAACTGGAAGATCATGACACGAAACAGCTTTCTTGACCAAGCCTTGCGCGCCGCGAAGGCGGGTGCGTTTGCGGCGACTATGTTGAGCCTCGGCATCGCCGGTGCCAGCGCGCACGGTGACAACGAGCACACCGGCGGCGTAAAGGCCAAATCCGGCAACGCCGAACGCGCCAGCTTCGATGTGATCCACGCCAAGATCACGACCACTGGCAATACGGCTGTGTTCCATATGGGCGTCTCCGGCAAGGCCGGGGAAACCAAGCCGACACCGACCGGCAAGCTCGCTGGCTCCAAGGTGTTCGCCTATGTCTGGCCGACGACCGTCGACCCGTCACAGGTCGGTTTTGACCCGGACTCGGGCATCCTGGGCCTGGCCGTGACCGCCCATCCGGACTTCGACGACACCCCGCTTTACGATGAGAATGGCGATGGCAATCTTGGCAATGACGGCAATGTCTGGCACAGCCACTGGGTCGTGCTCGGCCCGGGAGCGGAGTGCGGCGAGGACGCGCTCAAGGTGATTGACATCCCGGAAGGCCAAGAGCCTCAGTTGCCGAAGACATGGCCTGGCCTGCCGATCCTGATCGACAGCCCCGGCTGGGACCCGGTTTTCGAGGGCGACACCGTCGAGGTGCGCGTGCCGTTCACCGAGATCGGCGCAGTACAAGAAGCCAACTACGACGGCGTGACCTCGGGCCTCCGCGTGAATGCCAATGTGCATGCGCCGCTGCTCTGCATCGAAAATGTGTTCGACGTGGCCTCGGGCGATCTGAGCCTGCCCGGCAAGGTGGAATGAACCGCGCGCCCGCGCGTCAGCAGCGGCGCGCGGGCGTATTTGCGAGGAGACTAACTCATGCAAGTTTATGTCATCCGCCATGTTGCGTTCGAGGATCTTGGGCTTCTGGAGCCGCTGCTCGGCGGGCGCGGCGCGGCGATCAGCTACGCCGACGCCTGGGCGATCGATGATGATGCGGCGCGGGCGGCTGACCTACTCGTCATTCTCGGCGGGCCGATCAGCGCGAATGACACGGCCGCCTATCCGTTCCTCGAAACCGAAATTGCTCTTGCCCGCGAGCGGCTGAATGCGGGCCGTCCGCTGCTCGGAATTTGCCTGGGCGCGCAGATCATCGCGCGGGCGATGGGTGGCAAGGTCGAACCCGCCCCGACGGCGGAGATTGGCTGGGGGCCGGTGCGCCTGACCAGCGGCGGACGGGACTCCGTTCTGCGTCATCTTGACGGCGTTCCGGTCCTGCACTGGCACGGCGAAAACTGCGACGTTCCGGGCCTCGCGAGCTTGGCGGAAACGGAAGCCTGCCACGATCAGGCGTTTCAGCCCCGCGAAACCGCTTTGGCGCTGCAATTCCATGCCGAGGCGGGGGCAGACGGGATCGAACCCTGGCTTGTGGGCCATTGCCACGAGATCAGGGCAACGCCGGGCGTCAGCGTTCCCGCACTGCGCCGCGACACCGCCGATCATGGCCCGCGTCTTTGCGAGCCGGCTCGCGCCATGTTCGGCGAATGGCTGGACAGCATCGGGCTCGGGGCCGTCAATGCATGACTTGGCAACTTATCCAGCTTCGTGTCGGGCGAACCGTACCTTTTGGGCCGAACGGCGAGCCGAGCGCGATCGACAAGCAGCCGGTCGAAGAGCCGGTTTTCCTTTCCCAGCACGGCTTTAATGGCGACGCCCAGGGCGACACGAGGCACCACGGCGGGGTCGAGAAGGCCGCGCATCTATACCCGCGTGATCATTACGCCATCTGGCAGAGCGAACTCCCCGAGGCCGCTGACCGGGTCAGTCCAGGTGCATTCGGCGAAAACCTCGTGGTCGCCGGCTTGACCGAAGCAGACGTCTGCATCGGCGATATCTTTTCTCTTGGCGGGGCCACAGTCCAGCTATCGCAGGGACGCCAGCCTTGCTGGAAGCTGAATGTGCGTTTCGGCGTGCGGGACATGGCGCGCCGGGTTCAGCACGCCGAACGGACCGGGTGGTACTTTCGCATACTTGCGCCGGGCGACGTTCGCGCAGGTGACCTGCTGACGCTGATCTCGCGGCCAAATGCCGGCTGGCCCCTGATCCGGGTCAATCATCTGCTCTATCAAAAGACATTGGATCGTGCGGAACTCAAGGCGCTGGCCGCGCTGCCCGGCCTTTCGCCATCCTGGCGCAACCTGGCCGAGCGGCGCCTTTCCCGTGGCGTGGTTGAAAGTTGGACGCCCCGGCTCACGGGATCGGCAGACAATGCCGAGGGTTGAAATTTTTCTGTCACACGGCGATCATGGCTGGCTCAAACAAAAAACAGGGGGCGCCATGAGCGAAAGTGAACCCATAGGTTTCAGCCCGGCATACGAGAACCAGACCTATCTGATCGCAAATGGTTCCGATGGCCGGGCGCAAGTCGTTGCCTTCAACCGGGCCGAACTGAGCACTATTCTGTCGGTTTACGGCCGCATGGTCGCGCAGGGCGAATGGCGTGACTACGGGATCGATATGCAAAAGGACCGCGCGGTCTTTTATATCTTCCGGCGATCTTCCGAGCGACCGCTCTACACCATCGAAAAACGCCCGAAGCTGGCGCGCAAGCAAGGCGCCTATCTCGCCATCGCCATGACCGGGCTGATCCTGAAGCGCGGCAACGACCTCGACAAGGTAATGCGTGTCCTCGACAAGCGGCTGAGTGTCGTCAAGTAGAGCTTTTGCGTTTGCTCTTCGATTTGTAGGTGCGCGTGCCGGGGCGGCCGGAGGTGGAGCGCGCCTTGCCCTTGGACGGCTGCTCGCCCGCCGGGGCCGCCGGGTCGCCCGAATAGAAGAGCTGCTGCTCGCGCAGGTCCTTGAGCTGATCGCGCAACCGCGCCGCCTCCTCGAACTCCAGGTTTGACGCCGCTGTCATCATGCGCTGCTCCACATCTGCGATGACGGCCTGCATGTTGTGGCCGCTGTAGTCGGCCTGCTTCTCCTCGGCGAAGCCTGGCGTCTTCGAGACGGTGACGTGGTCCTGCTCGTAGACGCTCTCCATGATATCGCCGATATTCTTGCGGATCGACTGCGGCGTGATGCCGTGCGCCTCGTTGAACGCGATCTGCTTTTCGCGGCGGCGCTCGGTTTCCTGGATCGCGCGGTCCATCGAGCCGGTGATGTTGTCGGCATAGAGGATCACGCGTCCGTCCACATTGCGCGCCGCGCGGCCGATCGTCTGGATCAGCGAGGTTTCCGAGCGCAGGAAGCCTTCCTTGTCCGCGTCGAGGATCGCCACCAGCGCGCATTCGGGGATGTCCAGCCCCTCGCGCAACAGGTTGATGCCCACCAGCACATCGAACGCGCCGAGCCGAAGATCGCGGATGATCTCGATCCGCTCGATCGTGTCGATGTCCGA
>CAYXPZ010000107.1:0-6732 GCA_964466965.1 uncultured Hyphomicrobiaceae bacterium | reverse complement strand
GGGACGATGCGCGCTTCCGCGAGGCGGGCTTTCGCGCGGTGCCGAACTGCGCCGTCCGCCACTCCGCCTACATCGCGCCGGGGGTAGTTCTGATGCCGTGCTTCGTGAATCTCGGCGCTTACGTCGATGAAGGCACGATGGTCGACACCTGGGCGACAGTAGGAAGCTGCGCGCAGATCGGCAAGAACGTCCACATCTCCGGCGGTGCCGGTATCGGCGGGGTGCTGGAGCCGTTGCAAGCCAACCCGGTTATTATCGAGGATGGCTGCTTCATTGGCGCGCGCGCTGAGGTGGCCGAAGGCGTGATCGTGCGCGAAGGCTCGGTGCTGTCAATGGGCGTCTATCTCGGGGCGTCCACCAAGATCGTCGACCGCACAACCGGCGAGGCCTATCGCGGGGAAGTGCCGCCGTTCTCCGTTGTCGTGCCCGGCGCGATGCCCGGCAAGCCGCTGCCCGACGGCTCCACCGGACCGTCGCTGTATTGCGCGGTGATCGTCAAGCGCGTGGACGAAGGCACCCGCGCCAAGACCTCGATCAACGAGCTGCTGCGCACCTGATCCCGTAGCGTCAACCGCTGAAAGCCGTTAAATTGCCGATATGAAGTTCGAGCGCATCACAGTTGATCCTGCGGTTTGCACTGGCAAGCCATGTATCCGGGGCATGCGTTTCCCGGTCGCGCGGCTTTTAGGGCTGCTGGCTGCGGGCGAGCCGCGAGATAAAATCCTGACCGATTACCCATATCTCGAATCGGCGGACATTGATGAGGCGCTGCGCTACGCGGCGTTTCTCGCGGACGAGGACACGATCGAGCTTGCCGAGTGAGATTCTTGCTCGACATGCCCCTGCCGCCCGTACTTGCGAGCTGGCTGATAGAGCAGGGGCATGATGCGGTTCACGCTGGCAAAATCGGGATGGCGCATTCGTCCGACGCGGAAATCCTGGCGCGGGCCGCTTCCGAGAGCCGGATCGTTGTAACAGCCGACCTCGACTACCCGCGTCTGCTTTCGCTTTATCAGAGTGATGAGCCGAGCCTCGTCCTGTTTCGCGGCGGCGCATGGACCGAAGCCGAGGTTCGCGAACGCCTCGCGCATCTGTTCTCTTTGCAGGGTGAGGCGGATTTCACCCATGTTCTCTACGTGATTACGAAAACCAGCATTCGGCGCAGAACGCTACCCATTCATCCCCCGACCTGATAAAACCCCTCTGCCATATCAGTTTCGTTGCAAGATAATTGCGCAAGATCCAAGCCGGGGGCGCAATGAAAAACACGGTCACGCTTGGCGTCCGCAAGCTTTTCTTCCTGATCGTCGCGCTTTATGCCGGCTATTGCGCGCTGTGCTGGCTGATCCCGTCGGCGCGGCTCGGCAACATTACGCCCGCCGGCCTCAACTTCATGATCGTCGTCACGAATTTCATTGGCTGCCTCGCTCTGACGGTCCTCAACTTGCTGGAAATCGGCCTGCTCGCTATCGGTTTCGTGTTCGGCGTAGGCATGGTGCTGCACTCGCGCGAGAAGGATTATCGCAAGGGCGGAGAGCTGGCCGATCTGGGCGAGCTGAAATACACCGAGGCGTTTTTCGAGCTGCTCGTCGGCGCTTTCATCGTCTATCTGTTCTACATGGAATTCGTGGAGCCACCCGGGGCGCTGATGCCGCCGGTGTGGGAGCGGCTCTGGGACAGCGTACGCGCGTGTGTGCCATCGTGACGGCAAAGGTGAACGGGGAATGGACGAGAGACGCAGCTCGTTCGACCGGCTGAACGCCGAGCAAGTCATCAAGACCATTAAAACGCTTGGCGACCGGGTCGAAGAACGCTTCCCCACACGCAATCTGGTCGGCGTGTGCCACGAATTGCAGCGTCTTGCCGAAACCTGCGCGCGCGATGCGGCGCTTATCGGTCGGCCGAACTGGAGCCTGCGGCTGCTTTCGGCGATTGGTTTTGTCGCTGTAGTGGCAGGTCTTATGTTGCTGACGTCGCTTCTCGGCACAAACATCCCGGGAGACAGCGAAGAGTATGCGCCTTTCTCACTTGTCCAGGGGTTGGAGGCCGCCTTCAATATCGTTGCGCTGGCCTTTTTCGGGGTACTGTTCCTCAGCCGGCTGGAGGAGCGGGCGAAGCGGCACCGCGCCTACAAGTCGCTGCATCAGCTGCGCTCGATCACCCATGTTATTGACATGCACCAACTGACCAAAGATCCTGGCAACGTGCTGCACGGCATGGCGCCGACAAAGTCATCGCCGCAACGGGAATTGAAGCCGGGGGAGTTGGCCCGCTATCTCGACTATTGCACGGAAATGCTGTCGCTGACCGGGAAAATTGCTGCACTCTACGCACAGAACTCGCGTGATCCGCAGATTGTCGCGGCGGCGAACGACATCGAAGATCTAACGACCGGGTTGAGCCGTAAAATTTGGCAGAAACTGATCATCTTGCAGCACTACGCGCCTGAGGAAACCAAGGCGGGTCCAAGTAGCAGTCCACCGCTGGCCCCCGCGGAAGATGTATGACCCTATCGTCTGGCGTGGTTTGGCCACCTACGTAAATGCTAAGGCGAAGGCGCAACATAGGGATGCCATGAGTATCGACGAAATTATCGAGAACTTTGAGTTCATGGATGACTGGGAAGACCGGTATCGCTACGTGATTGAACTTGGCCGGGAGCTGGAGCCGTTGCAGCCGGAGGATTATAGCGAAGATCATAAGGTCCGCGGCTGTGTGAGCCAGGTATGGCTCGTCACTGAGCAAGAGCGGAACGGCGGCCAGCCTGTACTCAGATTTCGCGGCGACAGCGATGCACATATTGTGCGCGGCCTTATCGCGATCCTGATCGCCCTGTATTCTGACAAACGGGCGGATGAAATTTCCCAGTTAGATGCCGATAAAGTGTTCGACCAGATCGGCTTGCGCGAGCATCTTACGCCACAGCGCTCGAACGGGCTCGCTTCGATGGTGAAGCGCGTGAAGGAAGACGCCGCAGCGGCGCTGAACACCGCCACGGCCTGAGCACTCCTCAATCCGAAATCTGCGGTTTGTAGTCAGCGGAGCCCCAATGCATCACACGGCGGCGTGCATGTTGCGCAGCCTCCGGTGTGCTGCTGACCAGCCCGTAATGCCGCGCAAGCTCCTTCAGCGCGATCTGCAAGACGAGCTTCGCCGACCTCCGCGGCCAACCCTTCGCCCTTTCGGTTTCTTCCAAGCCTTTCAAATAACAACAAACATCGAGAAGCACATCGGCCAGATCGGGCCCCACGGCGTCAAGCGCCCGGCGCACGCGCTGCTGCGCTGCAACGGTTTGTTCGCGCAAGTTGGCTGCGCCGCCGGGTCCGGCACGTCGCGTCGCGCGGTCGCCCGGAATGCCGTCCCAACTGGCCGTGACGCGGGGCGTGAAACCGGCATAAAAAAAATCCCGACGAAGCCGCTCGCCAGCCTCGAACTGCGCACCGTCGATCAGCGGCTGCCCGGACTTGTCTTTTCGACGACGCAGCCAGTCCAGAGGGCTCTCGCTCTCATCCATGACGGCCGGTTTTCTGACCCCTTCGATCTCGACCGTGTGCAAAACGCGCTGTTGATGCTGCTTGCGAAACTCGTCATTTCGCGCAAGTTTCCTTCGCAAAAAAGCTCTTCCGGTATCAGAGAGCACAAACCCGCCATTGTTTGGCGCAATTAATTGCTGCCGCGAAAGTGACGAGACCAACTCTGAAGTCACACGTCCCGAAGCCCGGCCAACCGCATTAGACCCCTTTTTGAGAATGAACCCATCGCCTTGGCCCGCTGCACTATCCGCACGTTGCGCACTGACAAGACGCGCATTGTGGCGGCTCAGCTTCATCAGGAGCTTGAGAGCGTCGGCGGGTAGGGTGTCGCGTGTATTCATTCAGGTTTCCCTTTTCCTGCATGGTCCGAAGATGCGCCGTACGCACGGCGCGTTCGAGGATTGTCAGCGCCAGGTCGAAGTTGGGGTGCTCACGCCGGTCTTCGACGACAGCGCAGCCATGCCCCACCGTCGTGCGGTCTCGACCGAACAGTGCGCCGACCTGGGTCAGGTTCAGGCCGAAAACGACGTGCGCCAGGTACATCGCGACCTGTCGCGCGAAAGCGATTTTCGCCCGGCGTCGACTAGGGGCAATGAGTTCATCCGGCGGCACCGCGAATACCGCGCTGACGGTCTGCTCCAAAACGCCGCGGATGGACAAAAGTTGAACATGTTGTGCTTGATATGTGATTGATATACCTATGTAGTGGTGGGCCCGGGGGAGGCCGCTCTTGGATCCATGACCTGCCTTGGAAGTCATTCGCCGCTCAAACCTCGCCGTTCGGGACAAAACAACCGCCCCTCAGCACTCATGCGTTTACAATTTACCTAAAAAGTAAAAATGAAGAACAAATCTTCGGTAAAAAATCTCGCATAGAGTGATCCAAAATAAGAGGATCCCGGCATGGAAACCAGAATACGAGAGTTCCGGAAGCTCCGCGGGCTTACGCTCAAAGAGTTGGCCGACAAAATCGCAACAACGCCGCAAACCGTTCAGCGCCTGGAAACAGCAAATATGACTGTTTCAACAGACTGGCTGGAGCGGATTGCCAATGCCCTCAATATTGAGCCTGCTGATTTAATCGCCCGTCCCGGCGGTCGGCAAATCCCCGTTCTTGGGCGCGTCATGCAGAATGGGCGGGTACTCGCCAGCGAGGGTAAGCAGATCAACGTTCTTCATCTGCATGTGCCCGCCGACGATCCTGTCGCGGCGCAGCTCGATGTGCGCGTTGGTCAATACGATGCCGGGACCATCATGGTCGCGAACCGGCTGAAAGAGGCGAATTATGCCAATGCCCACGGGGCCGACTGCCTGGTTGAGCTCACTGACGGCCAGGTACTGTTCAAGAGAGTGATCCGCAGCAACGGCAACGGCTGGACCCTGGTTCCCCATGATGCCGGGGCCGATGTCATTTATGACGCGGATGTCGATTGGATCGCGCCCGTTGTCATGAGCCTCAGATATTTTTAACGCTGCGCCGCGCTTTTGACGCTAACTTATCCCCGCCTTGCGCATGCCTGACAGTCTGATGGTTCCAGTCATCAGGAGCCAAGATCATGCAACAGCGGAACGAATGGCCCAAGGCATCGGCGGGTCATGGCAGGCAACGGCGGATAAGAGCATGGCGCGGAGACGTTTGCGTCGATCACCAGCCCGGTACGCTGTCGGCCGAGGCCCGTACCCGCAAGCTGTCACGCCTGGTGCCGCTATGGCCGAGCGAGATCGAGGCGGCGGACCCGGCAGCGGCGCAGCGGGTGGTGGCCGCGCTGGAGCGCGCCTTGCGGGGCGAGCGCCGGCGAGGCCGCGCCGGACACTGGAGCTATGACATGAACCGGCATGTCGCGCTCGCCCGCGCGCTCCGGGAGGAGCAAGATCGATTGGCCGGATTGCACCAGGCGCAGCAGCCGGACGTCGGCCCGCACGCGCACAGGCGCTCCCATCCCATCGAGAAAAAAGCGATTCATATCGGCCCTCTCTGACATGAATGCCCATTAAAAGGCTCGATGCGCGACGGTGTTTGCGGCTGCCTCTTGCCGGACCCGGCGGGAAAGCCCTAAAACCGGGGGATGAAACAGACTGCCTGGGCCGCGCGCAAGCGGCCGCATTCTTATGAATGACATCGAGCGCAGCCTGGTGGCAGGCTATCTGGCGCGCGTGTTAGCGCGGCCGGACCTGCCGCTGCGCGCGCTGCGCCATCTGACGCACTGGCTGAACGAACGCTCCGAGATCCTGTCGCTGCCGGTGCCCAAACCGCTGGCGAAGGTGATCGGGCATCTCTACGGCGGCGGATTCAATGTCGCGGAGTTCGAGCGCGCCTATCGTGCGCATGAGGCGCAGCTACTGCAGGACTTGCGGGCCGCGGCGCAGACCACCCCACCGCCCGAGCCGCTGACCGGCAATATCCAGATGCTGGTGCGCGAACTGGGTCTACCGCCGGTCTCCGCCGACATCGTCGCGCTGATCGCGCATTACGGGCGGTTGGATCAGGTCGAGTATCTGTGCGACTGCGTGGGCGAGGTCATCACACCGTTCAGCCGCACCATCGCCGCGCTGACCGGGCATCCCGCCCGCGCCGTGGAGCCGGTGATCGGCCAGGACGGCGAACTCGTCGTCTCCGGGCTTTTAAAGCTCGACGAGGAAGGCGACGAGTTCTCCGGCTTCAATGGCCGCTTCCAGATCCCGCCGCGCGTCGACAACAGCCTGGACCGCGAGTTCACGGACTTCGCCGAGATGCGCCGGGCGTTCCTCGGCACGCCGCTGACGGCCGGCATCAGCGCAGGCGACTACGATCATATCGAAACCGACCGCGACCTGATCGCCGGGGTGCTGCGCGGCGCGGCGCGCGAGGGCGCGGCGGGCGTCAACATTCTGCTTTACGGCCAGCCCGGCTCCGGCAAGACGGAGCTGTGCAAGGTCGCGGCCGAAAGCGCCGGCCTGACGCTCTACGGCGCCGGGGAGGACGCGGGCACACAGGCCGAGCAGGACCGCGCCGCGCGGCTGGCGGACCTCGTCTTTTCGCTGCGGCTGCTGGCCGGGTCGAAGAACGCGGCGGTGCTGTTCGACGAGATGGAGGATGTCGCCTCGCAGCTCATCGGGCGCGGCGGCTCGAAGCTCTACCTCAACCGCGTGCTGGAGCGCAGCCCGGTGCCGGTGCTGTGGACCTCCAACAACATCCACGAGATCGACCCGGCGGTGCTGC
>CAYXPZ010000106.1:0-7173 GCA_964466965.1 uncultured Hyphomicrobiaceae bacterium | reverse complement strand
AGAAGGATCGCCGCCAGCACCACCGAGGCGGCGGTCGGCGCCTCGAGATGCGCTTCATGCAGCCAGGTATGCACGGGCCACATCGGCATGTTCACCGCGAAGGAAGCGAGGAACGCGAGCCAGAGCCATGTCTGCATTCCCGGCGGAAAATCATAATTCAACAACGTGGGGATGTCGGTCGTTCCGGCCTCAGCGTACATCACCAGGATCGCGACGAGCATCAGCACCGAGCCGAGCAGCGTGTAGAGAAAGAATTTCAGGCTGGCATAGACCCGGCGCGCGCCGCCCCACACGCCAATAATGAGAAACATCGGGATCAGCCCGCCCTCGAAGAACAGGTAGAACACGACCAGGTCGAGGGCGCAGAACACACCGATCATCAGCGTCTCGAGCACGAGAAACGCGATCATGTATTCCTTGACGCGCTCTGTAATCGAGACCCAGCTCGCCAGAATGCACAACGGCATAACGAAGGTGGTGAGAATGACGAACAGCATCGAGATGCCGTCCACCCCGACATGATAGGTGATGCCGGTCGCGAACCATGCGTATTTCTCGACGAACTGGAAATCCGCGGTGGTCGGATCAAACTGCGCCCAGATCAGCAGCGACAGCGCGAAAGTGATCATCGTAGTCCACAGCGCGACGTAGCGGGCGTTGCGCGCGGCGATCTCGTCGTTCGCGCGGATCAGGAAGATAAATAGCGCGCCGGCAAGCGGCAGAAAGATCGTCGCTGACAGGATCGGCCAGTCGGACATGCCCTAGAAGCCTCCCCGGCCCAGAATGAGATAGAGGAAATAGCTGATGATCAGCGCAACGCCGACCAGCATGATGAAGGCGTAGTGATAGACAAAGCCGGTCTGCAGACGCACCACGCGCGCGGTGATGTCGGTGACACGCGCGGATATGCCGTCCGGTCCGAGCCCGTCGATGATCGCGCCATCGCCGACCTTCCACAGTTGGCGTGCGAGCCAACGATACGGCCGGACAAGCATCCAGTCGTACAATTCATCGATGTACCACTTATTCAGCAGGAACAGGTGGACCGGCTTGAAGATGCGCGTGAGCAGTCCCGGAAGCCACGGCAGACCGATATAGGCCAACCAGGCAACACCGAGCCCGGCTATCATCATTGTGGTGGGCGCGCCCACGACCCAGCCGGGCACGTGATGCAAATCTTCCAGGATCGTGTTGCCCTCGGCGGTGAACAGCGAGCCGCCCCAAAAGGCGGCGTGGTCATACCCGATGAACAACCCGTAAAAGGCGTAGCCCGCCCCCAGCGACCCTATCGCCAGCGCGATCAGCGGCAGCGTCATCACCGGCGGCGATTCGTGCACCTTCGACAGCGTCTCCTCGTTCATGCGCGGCCGACCGTGGAACGCCATGAACATCAGACGCCAAGAATAGGCCGACGTCAGAAACGCAGCGATCACCGTGGCCCAGAACGCATAGATGCTGACCGGGTTGCTCGCGGCGTAGGCCGCTTCGACGATCGCATCTTTCGAGTAATACCCAGCCGTCAGCGGGAATCCGGTCAGCGCCAGCGTGCCGATCAGCATCATCGCCCAAGTCAACGGGATCTTGCGCGCCAGCCCGCCCATCTTGCGCAGGTCCTGCTCCTCATGCAGCGCGTGAATGACCGACCCGGCGCCGAGGAACAACAGCGCCTTGAAGAACGCGTGCGTGAACAGGTGGAAGATGCCGACCGAGTAGGCCCCGACGCCGAGCGCGACGAACATGTAGCCAAGCTGCGAACAGGTCGAATAGGCGATCACGCGCTTGATGTCGTTCTGCGCGATGCCAACCGTCGCGGCGAAGAACGCGGTGATCGCACCGAAGGCAGTCACCACCGTTAGCGCAAACGGCGCAAGCTCGAACAACGGCGACATCCGCGCCACGAGGAACACACCCGCCGTCACCATCGTCGCGGCGTGGATCAGCGCGGAGACCGGCGTGGGGCCTTCCATCGCGTCGGGCAGCCAGGTGTGCAACAGAAACTGGGCCGACTTGCCCATCGCTCCCATGAACAGCAAGAGACAGGCGACAGTGAGCAGGTCGAAGTCCTGCCCGAGGAAATGGATCGTCTCGTCCACCTTGCCCGGCGCAGCGGCGAAGATCGCATCCAAGCTGATGGTGCCGAAGGTGGCGAAGATCGCGAAGATGCCGAGCAGGAAGCCGAAATCGCCGACGCGGTTGACGACAAACGCCTTGATCGCCGCCGAATTGGCCGATGGCTTGTGATACCAGAAGCCGATCAGCAGATACGACGCCAGTCCCACGCCTTCCCAGCCGAAGAACAGCTGCAACAGGTTGTCCGCCGTGACCAGCGCCAGCATGGCGAAGGTGAACAGCGAGAGATAGGCGAAGAAGCGCGGCTGGCCCTCGTCATGCGCCATATAGCCGATCGAGTAGATGTGCACGAGGCTGGAGACCGTGGTTACGACGACGAGCATCACCGCCGTGAGCGTGTCGATGCGCAGGCTCCATTCCGCCACCATCTCGCCGGAGACAATCCAATCAAACAGCACGATGCGCGCTGTCTCTCCCTCCAGCCCGACCGAGAAGAAAGCGATCCAGGACAGGATAGCGCTAATGACGAGCGCGATGCTGGCGATCCATCCGGAAGCGGCATTGCCGATGTAACGGCCGAGCAGGCCGACGAAGAGCGCGCTGATCGCGGGCAGGAGAACGATGGTGGTGTACATGCTTCGTTATCCCCCGGTTCGCGCGCGTCAGCCCTTGAGCACGTTGATCTCGTCAACGGCGATGGTGCCGCGGTTGCGGTAATAGACAACAACGATCGCCAGTCCGATAGCCGCCTCCGCCGCGGCGACCGTCAGAACGAACAGCGTGAAGATCTGGCCCACCAGGTCATTCAGGAACGCCGAGAATGCCACCAGGTTGATGTTGACCGCCAGCAGCATAAGCTCGATCGACATCAGGATGACGATGACGTTCTTGCGGTTGATGAAAATGCCGAAGACGCCGAGCGTGAACAGGATCGAGGCGACCGTCAGATAGTGGGCCAGTCCGATATCCATACATCATGCTCCTGTGGGGCGAGCAAGCGCTGCGGCGATGCCTTATCGCGCGTGCCTGGACGTTGCAAGACGTTTCCGGCGCGTCACAAACCCTGACCGGGCTCGATGTGACGCACTTCAATGGCGTCACGGGGCCGGCGCGCGACCTGTTCGGCGATGTCCTGGCGCTTGACGCCCTCGCGTTGGCGCAGGGTCAACACGATCGCGCCGATCATCGCCACCAGCAGGATGATCCCGGCAAGCTCGAAGAAATAGACGTAGTCAGTGTAAAGGATCGCCCCGAGCGCTTCTGTGTTGGTGACCTCGCCGCCGGGGATTGGAGCAGCGCGCTGCGCCAGGCTCTGCTCGGAAATGGTCCAGGCGCCAATCACCAGGCTGAGTTCCACCAGCAGGATGATGCCGACGGCCGCGCCGATGGGCAGATACTTCATGAAGCCGGCGCGCATCTCCGCGAAATCGACATCAAGCATCATCACCACGAACAGGAACAGCACCATGACCGCACCGACATAGACCACGACCAGGATCATGGCGAGGAACTCCGCGCCGAGCAGCAGGAACAAGCCGGCGGAATTGAAAAAAGCCAGGATCAGGAAGAGCACGGCATGGATGGGGTTGCGGACCGTTATCACCATCAGCCCAGAAGCGATGGTAATAAACGCGAAAATGTAAAAGAATGCCCCCGCGATCATGCCTGCCGATCCGCTCGCTTCAATGGTTCGCGCGAGGGTTAACGATAAGGCGCATCGAGCGCAAGGCTTTTGGCGATCTCGCGCTCCCAGCGGTCGCCATTGGCGAGCAGCTTCTCCTTATCATAGAGCAACTCTTCGCGGGTCTCCGCGGCGAACTCGAAATTCGGCCCCTCGACGATCGCGTCCACCGGACAAGACTCCTCGCAATAGCCGCAGTAGATGCATTTGACCATGTCGATGTCATAACGCGTCGTCCGGCGCGTGCCGTCGGCGCGCTTCGGACCGGCCTCAATAGTGATCGCTTGGGCGGGACAGATCGCCTCACAAAGCTTGCAGGCGATGCAGCGCTCGACGCCGTTGGGGTAGCGACGCAACGCGTGCTCGCCGCGGAAGCGCGGGCTAAGCGGCCCCTTTTCGAAGGGATAGTCCACCGTCGCCTTCGGCTTCACCAGATACTTGAGGCCCAGCCAGAACGACGCGGCGAACTCTGCCAGCAACACGCCTCTGAGCGCTTGGGTAAATCGGTTCATAAAACCTCCTTATTGCGCCGCGCCGGTGTATTGCAGAACGCCAGCGACAATTACGACCATCGCCAGCGAGAGCGGCAGAAACACCTTCCAGCCCAGCCGCATGAGCTGATCGTAGCGGTAGCGCGGCACGATCGCCTTGACCATCGCGAACATAAAGAACACCAAGACCACCTTGAGCGTGAACCAAACGACGCCAGGAACCCAGGTGAAGGGTGGGATATCGAACGGCGGCAGCCAACCCCCAAGGAACAGGATCGTCGTCAGCGCGCACATCACGGTGATGGCGACATACTCGCCCAGCATGAACAGCAGATAGGGCGTCGACGAATACTCGGCCATGTATCCCGCGACCAGCTCGGACTCCGCCTCCGGCAGGTCGAACGGCGGCCGGTTGGTCTCCGCCAGCGCCGAGATGAAGAACACCACGAACATCGGGAACAGCGGCAGCCAGTACCAGTTGAACAGGCCCCACTCACCGCGCTGCGCATTGACGATATCGGTGAGGTTCAGCGATCCGGCCACCAGCAGCACTGTGATGATAACGAAACCGATCGAGACCTCATACGAGACCATTTGCGCGGCCGAGCGCAGGGCGCCGAGAAACGGGTATTTCGAGTTAGACGCCCAGCCCCCCATAATGACGCCATACACCCCGAGCGAAGAGATGGCGAAGATATAGAGGATGCCGACATTGATGTCTGCGACCACCCAGCCGTCGGCCACCGGGATCACCGCCCAAGCCGACATCGCCAGCACCGCCATCACCACCGGCGCGAGCAGGAACACCGGCCGGTCCGCAGCGGCGGGCACGACCGGCTCTTTGAGAATGAACTTGAGGAAATCGGCAAAGGACTGAAGCAGGCCGAAGGGACCGACAACATTTGGCCCCTTACGCAGTTGGACCGCGGCCCAGATCTTGCGGTCCGCCAGGAGCAAATAAGCGATGATTATCAATACGCTGGACAGCAGCAGCAGGCTTTGCCCCAGCATGATGGCCGTCGGCAAGCCGTAATTCGTCCACAACTCAGCCATCGGTGCCCGTTACCTCCTGCGCATCAGCCTGCTGCAGCGCGGCGAGCTCCTGCATAACGTTCGATGCGCGCGCAATCGGGTTGGTCAGGAAATAGCTCTCGACAGGCGAGACGAATGGTGCGGATGTCACATCCACGGGACCATCGGCCAGTGCCGCGATCTCGCTGGTGTCGCCCGGCTCGGCATGGTCGATTTCCGCCAGATGCGGATGATCGCGATACAGCGCGCTGCGCAGTTGCTCCAGCGTGTCGAACGGGAGCGCACGGCCGATGTGCTCCGAGAGCGCACGGATGATCGCCCAATCGGTGCGCGCTTCGCCTGGCGGAAATACCGCGCGCGGCGCGATTTGAACACGGCCTTCGGTATTGACGTATGTGCCGTCTTTCTCGGTGTAGGCGGCGCCTGGCAGAATTACATCGGCCAGCCGTGCGCCGCTGTCGCCGTGGCTGCCCTGATAAATGACGAAAGCGTCGCCCGTCTTGCTCACGTCAAACTCATCCGCGCCGAGGAGATACACGACGTCGATATCGTGGGTCTGCACCTTATCGAGGATCCGGTTCAGATCGACATCTTCTTCTGAGGGCACGCAGCCAATGTCGAGCGCACCCACCCGGCTTGCGGCGGTATGCAGCACATTAAAGCCGTTCCAGCCTTCGTCAGGCTTCAACATGCCGGTGTTAACGGCCGTCTGCGCAGCGAGGCGCAGTACGCTTTCGCCATCCGGCCGGGCGAGCGCCCCCTGCCCGATAACCAGCATAGGCCGTTCGGCGTTGTTGAGCACGTCGGCGAAGCTGTGGCGGCCCTCGGCGATCTCACGCAGCGTGTCCGGGCCTGCCCCCAGATAGGTATAGTCGTAGGTCAAGTCTGCATGCTCGCCAATCAGACCGATGCTCAGACGGCCGGCGCGATACCCCTTGAGAATGCGCGCATTCAGCACGGCGCTTTCCAGCCGCGGGTTGCTGCCGATAAGCAGCAGCGCATCGGCCTGATCGATGCCGGCGACGCCGGTGTTGAAGACATAGCTGGCGCGGCCGTGCTTCGGGGCGAGCTTGGCGCCGTCCTGCCGACATTCGATGTAGGGCGAGCCGAGACCGCCCAACAGCGATTTTAGCGCATAGGCGTCCTCAACCGGGGCGAGATCGCCGATGACGGCGCCAACACGCCTTGATGCGGTGTTGCGCAGCCGCGCCGCGATCGCGTTGAACGCCTCACCCCAGCTGACTTCGCGCAGAGTGCCGTCCTTGCGGACGTAGGGCCGGTCGAGCCGTTGGCGGCGCAGCCCGTCCCAAACAAAGCGGGTCTTGTCGGATATCCACTCTTCGTTTACATCAGCGTGCTCGCGCGGCAGAACGCGCATGACCTCGCGGCCGCGCGAATCGACCCGGATATTCGCGCCAAGAGCGTCCATCACGTCGATGCTTTCGGTTTTGGTCAGCTCCCACGGCCGCGCGGTGAAGGCGTAGGGCTTCGAGGTCAGCGCGCCGACCGGGCACAGGTCTATGACGTTGCCGGACAGCTCCGACGTCATGCCGTGCTCCAAATAGGTGGTGATTTCCATGTCCTCGCCGCGCCCGATCGCGCCAAGCTCCGGCACGCCCGCGACCTCCTGCATGAAGCGCACGCAGCGGGTGCAGTGGATGCAGCGCGTCATGATCGTCTTGATCAGCGGACCGATATTCTTGTCCTCGACCGCGCGCTTGTTCTCGTGGAAGCGGCTGCCGTCCACGCCGTAGAACATCGCCTGATCCTGCAGGTCGCACTCGCCGCCCTGATCGCAGATCGGGCAGTCCAGCGGATGGTTGATCAGCAGGAACTCCATCACACCTTCGCGCGCCTTTTTCACCAGCGGGCTGTCGGTGCGCACCTGGGGCGGGCTGC
>CAYXPZ010000105.1:0-7217 GCA_964466965.1 uncultured Hyphomicrobiaceae bacterium | reverse complement strand
AGCGAATGAATGGGTCAAAGATGCACGCGCAAAATATTGTTTCTAGTGCAGTTTGCGACACAGGCACTTGAATAAGAGGGTGCTGCAAGCGTGGATCAAGTGTCTGTGTCAGTGCACTAGCTCGGCCGGAATGGAAAAGATATGTCGCCACCGCAGGAACTGACCGAACAGCACACGATTTCCGTTCTGGTTGATAACGAGCCAGGCGTGCTAGCCCGCGTCATTGGGCTGTTCTCCGGGCGCGGCTACAACATCGACTCGCTCACGGTCTCGGAAACATCGCACGAGGCGCATCTTTCGCGGATCACCATCGTTACGACCGGCTCGCCGATGGTGATCGACCAGATCAAGAACCAGCTTGAGCGCTTGGTCCCTGTGCACCGCGTCGTCGATCTGACTAAGATCGGCAATCCGTTGCAGCGCGAGCTTGCGCTGGTGAAGGTGCAGGGCAAAGGCGAGAAGCGTGTCGAAGCACTCCGCCTCGCCGAGGCGTTTCGTGCACAGGTGGTTGACGCCACCACGGAACATTTCGTGTTCGAAATCACCGGCCGTCTGTCCAAGGTCGAGCAATTCGTCTCACTTATGCAGCCTCTAGGCATGGTCGAAGTGGTGCGCACCGGGGCGGCAGCCATCACGCGCGGCATGGAGCCTATCTGAGGCGGCGCGCCAATGGCGGTCTTGTGAGCCGGCCATTCCTTTTACGCTCTTGCCAGTTGGGCGGTCGCGGCTGCGGCGGTCTCCTGCTCCATCAAAGCAATCCATTGACCCATCTTAGGCCGAGCGGGTATCTTAAAAAGTTACCGTAATCCGAATTTAAGATCTCAAGAGTTTTTGCATACATGGCTGAGTTATCGAACCTGGACGCGGCGCTCCGCTACCGAGGTCTGGGGTGGGCTGTCATACCCGCAGCAGAAAAAGGCAAGGCGCCGCTGGTGCACTGGCATCAGTATCAGGATGATTTGCCAAGTGAAATACAGATCAAATATTGGTTTAACCAATCCCCGCGCGCGAATGTGGCAGTGATTACCGGAGCCGTCTCCGGGATCATCGTGCTTGACGTTGACCCGAACCGTGGCGGCGATCAAGCACTGCAAGAGCTTATTGCCGCGCATGGTCCGCTGCCGAAAACGGTGGAGGGGGTGACGGGAGACGGCGGTTCTCACTATTATTTCAGTCACCCTGGAGGTTCTGTTCCCACCTGGATCAGTCTCGCCGAGGGTATTGAACTCCGCGCGGATGGCGGCGGCGTGATTGTACCGCCCTCGATCCATCCTTCGGGCGGGCGTTACCTGTGGAAAGAGGGATGCTCTCCCCTGCAGATGAACCTGGCACCTGCACCGCAATGGATATGGCAGCGCGGGGCGGTCGAAAAGCTCGACTGGGACAGCCTGATCGGGGAAACGGTGACCGAAGAACACCGGACCAACAGGATTATCTCCATCTTGCGCTACCTTGATTGGATCGGGGTGCAGGAAAACCTCAGCCGCGAATTGATCGGGGCCTGGAACCAGACCCGCTGCAGTCCTCCGCTAAGCGCCGACGCGCTCGACCAGATTTTCCATCGTGTGCGCAGCGAAAGCAACTGACCGGCGTCCCGGTTGAGGCAGCAAGGCTGTCGTTCCCGCACATTAAGTACGTTTCCGGTTCAGCCCGTGAAATGTCGTTTTTTAATGCTTGTCAGGCGCTTGCTAACGTAGCATGCAATGCGCACTGGGGCACGCTGGCGAACCCGCGCCAATGGCGTTTCATCCTCATATTTCCGGTACCGGAAAAAGTTAGCGACGGCGCAAGCAGGACTAGGAGATCGATCTATGACCCGCGTATTGAGCCTTGTTGGTCATGTCTTGCGGGAGCTTTCCGCAATCATCATGGCATCTGTCATTATCATATTCTTTTTTGTTGGGTCCGGTCCTGACATTACCACGACGGAAGACGGAATATTCTATTCATTTATGGCGGCCATTCTTTTGCTCGCGTATCTGTGGATACAATCCGGTGGAATTGCGCTTACCGGTGTGCCGAATTCGCTCGCGATGGCGACGGACGCAATTTTCTCGATTATTCCACTGATCCCGTTGTTGTTCGCCTTCTTTGAGTATATCGGCGGCGATCTGGAATTCACATACTTCCAGTTCTATTTCGGCATTGCCGCGCTCGTTGCGATAATGTTCGACATCGTGGTGAACCTCACGCTGATGATCCGGTTGAGCCGGCGTTATCTTGGCGAGTCGGGGCTGGAATAGCGTCCACCATCCGGCGGCGGCGATGTTTGCGCGTGGCAACCGCCCGCGCTCAGGCCGATGCGGCGCGCAGCGCATCGACGACCTCGCCCATCGCCGCCCGGACGAGGTGGCTGTCGTCGCCTTCGCCCATGACGCGGATCACCGGCTCGGTCCCTGACGCGCGGATCAGCAGCCGGCCGGCATCGCCAAGACGCTGGCGGCTCCGTTCGATCACCTGCTTGACACCGATGTCCTCAAGCGGCGCGCCGCCGCTATACCGGACATTCTCCAGAAACTGCGGCACCCGGTCAAAGCGGTGGCAGACCTCACTGACCGGCGCGCCCTTGTCGACCACGACCGAGAGCACCTGCAGTGCGGTGACAAGCCCGTCGCCCGTGGTCGTGTAGTCCGACAGAATAATATGCCCGGACTGTTCTCCGCCTAGGTTCCAGCCGCGTTGACGGAGCTGTTCGACCACGTGACGATCGCCGACAGGGGTCCGCTCCAGGCTCAGACCGCGCGCCTTCAGATAACGCTCCAGCCCGAGATTGGACATCACCGTCGCCACGATGCCGTCGCCCCGGAGGCGATCGCTGTCGCGCCATGTCTCCGCGATCAGCGCGAGGATCTGGTCGCCGTCGACGAGCTGGCCCTGTTCATCGGCAATGAGCACGCGGTCGGCATCGCCATCCAGCGCTATCCCGATATCGGCCTCGTGCTTCTTGACCATCATGCAAAGCGCTTCCGGGTGGGTCGAGCCGCAATGCTCGTTAATGTTTAAGCCATCGGGTTGCACGCCAATCTGGACAACCTCCGCGCCCAGTTCCCACAGCGCCAGCGGCGCAACTTTGTACGCGGCGCCGTGCGCTGCGTCGATGACCACCTTTTTCCCCGTCAGGCTCACCGTGCGGTCGAGCGTACGTTTGGCGTACTCGATATAGCGGTCATGCACACCGTCGATGCGCCGGGCCCGGCCAATCCGGTCCGAAGACGCGAGCAACTCGACGCCGCCGTTTTCGATCAGCTCTTCGATCTGCGCTTCCTTCTCGTCGCACAGCTTGTAGCTGTCCGGGCCGAACAGTTTGATGCCGTTATCGTGATAGGGGTTGTGCGAGGCCGAGATCATCACGCCGAGATCGGCGCGCAGCGAGCGCGTCAGCATCGCCACCGCCGGCGTCGGAATCGGGCCGAGCAGGAACACGTCCATGCCGACGGAGGTGAACCCCGCCGTCAGCGCCGACTCGATCATGTAGCCGGACAGCCGCGTGTCCTTGCCGATGACGACGCGGTGCCGCCGCTCGCTGTTGGTGAACAGGTGCCCCGCCGCCATGCCGACCTTCAGCGCCGTGTCGGCGGTCATCGGCCGGTCGTTGGCTTTGCCCCGGATGCCGTCGGTGCCGAAATACGTGCCCATTGTCTCTCATACCCCAAAGCGCTTGCGCTGCGTTGTCTTTATATTGTTTCAAGTATAGCGCCAAATCCGGCAATTCAGAGCTGCGTGAGACACGTTCTGTTGCAGCATTTTTCAGCCGCCTTATCCATCAGCGGCTTTCGAATCGCCGCATCCCGTTGCCGAGAGCCACACGCGCAGCGCCTGGCGCGTCTCGCGCACGTCATGCACGCGCAGGATCTGCACCCCCTGGCTGGCCGCGACGATGGCCGCGGCGATGCTGCCGGGCACGCGCTTCTTGGCCTCCGGCTCGTCATCAAGCGTGCCGATGAAGCGCTTGCGCGACGCGCCGACGAGGACCGGCACGCCGAGGCCGTGGAACAGGCTGAGCCCGTTCAACAGGGTCAGGTTGTGCTCCAGCGTCTTGCCGAAGCCGATGCCGGGGTCAACAGCGATATGCTCTTTCGGAATGCCGGCGGCGACGGCCGCGTCGATGCGCGCGGCGAGAAAGTCATAAACCTCCAGCAGCACGTCGTCATAGCGCGGGGCGTCCTGCATCGTCTTCGGGTCGCCCAGCGCATGCATCAGGATGACCGGCAAACCAGTCGCGGCCGCAGCGCCAAGCGCTTGCGGGTCATGCGTCAGGCCGGAGACATCATTGATGATGGCCGCCCCCTTTGCCGCCGCCTCGGTCATGATCGCCGCCTTGCGCGTGTCGATCGAAACCGGAGCGCCAAGCCCCTGCAGGGCTTCGATCACCGGCATGACCCGAGCGCGCTCGTCACCCAGCGAAACCGGCTCAGAGCCAGGGCGCGTCGACTCGCCGCCAACATCGACAAAATCTGCGCCGGCCTCTGCGAGCCGCCGCGCCTGCGCCACCGCCGTCACCGCCTCAGCAAAATCGCCGCCGTCTGAAAAGCTGTCCGGCGTGACATTCAAAATCCCCATGAGCCGGGGACGATTTACGGCGATGCCGGCAAAATCGGGTCGTGCTTCGCTCAAACTGGCCAAACGCTCCGCGATGGCTGGCTCCTCCATGGCCTGCAGTGTGCCCGCACGCGCGATAACCGACTTGCTCTGGCCTGGACGGCCTTCAATCAGCTCCGCCATGGTGAAGGCCGCTGACGACCCCGCGAGCGGCAGCGCAAGCCCGGCTTTGATCGCCTCTGTGGCCTGGTTCGCGAAAATGATCCCCAGCGGTTTGATGTACAGACTGTCTGACAATGCTCATACCCCTCGAAATTTGTTCATGCGCCTGTCCGGCGTCGCCAGGGCAAGCCACCGCAACGCGGTATAGCAATCTCGCGCGATCGGTGACAGATGGCAGGCGCTCAGGACGTGCCTGTGCGGGCGCTGGGGCGGGTGCGCTCGGTTTCTCCAGGTTGATCCTTCTCGCGCATGTTCTCCAAATCTTGCGTGAACAGCTCTTCGAGTTCCTCTGCCCGTCGCCTGGCCCGTATGCGCATCTTTTCGGCATCAGTGAAGTGTTTGTAGTCGTCAAACAGATGCTTTTCATCATGCTTGCGGAAGGTCTCGATCAGACCGTTGGCCTCGTGCGGCGCCAGGCCAAGACCCTGTAGGACATCGCCAGAGACCCGCAGCGCGGTGTAGAACGTCTCTCTGTAAATCCGCGTAATGCCGAGATCCATGAGCCGGTGGACATGTTGCCGGTCCCGGGCACGAGCAAAGATCGGGATATGCGGATAACGCGACCGTAGAAAGGAGGCTGTTTTGACGGAATCGTCTGCATCGTCGATCGCCAGCACGACTGCGCGCGCCTGGCCGACCTGCGCCGCCTCCAGGACGGCAGGGTTGGTGGCATCACCGTAATAGATCTTGTTGCCGTACTGCGCGACAAAGTCGACTTGCTCCACGCTGGCGTCGAGCGCTGTGAACGGGATGCGCCGGGCGCGCAGGATGCGCGCGACGATCTGGCCGAAGCGGCCGAAGCCGGCAATAATGATGTGGCCCTGCGCCTCGGGCATATCATCAAAGGCGGCGGGTTCTGACGTCGCCTTTGAGCGCACCCAGTCGTCGAGCAACATCAGCACGGGTGTGGCCACCATCGACAGGGTCACGACCACAGTCACGAATTCTGACAACGGCTCTCGTATCACGTTCTGCGCAACCGCGTTTGTCAGCAGCACGAAGGCGAATTCGCCGCCCTGCGAGACAGCCAGCGCGAGCCGCCGCGCGCCAGAATTCTCAAGCCCGTAGATCCGCCCCAATGCGAACAGGACGGCGATCTTGATGGCGAGGAGCCCGGCGACAACCGCGAAAATGCTGGCGGGCTCGTCATTGAGCAGAGAGACGTTGAGCGCCATCCCGATCGACATGAAAAACAGGCCGAGCAGCAGGCCGCTGAACGGTGCGATATCCGCTTCGATCTGGTGCCGGTACTGCGAATCGGCCAGCAGCGCGCCGGCGATGAAGGCCCCGAGCGCCGCGGACAAGCCGACCCAATCCATCAGCATGGTGACGAGCACAACCGTGAGCAGGGCGCTCGCGGTGGTCGCCTCGCGTACGCCGGTGAGCGCCACCAGCCTGTAGAGCCGCGCGACGACGAACCGCCCCACGAGGATGATCGCCGCCAGCGCGCCCAGCAGCTTGACCGCGTCGAGCGGCGTCATCTCGCTCTGCGCCAGCGACGCGGCAGCGAACAGCGGCACAAGAGCAATGGCCGGGATGGCGGCCAGGTCCTGAAACAGCAACACGGAGAACGCAACACGCCCGTGACGGGCCCGCAATTCGCCCTTTTCATCAAGCACCTGCAATGCCAGTGCTGTCGAGGACAGCGACAGCGCGATGCCCAGGAACAATGCTGTTGCCGTGCTCAGGCCCAGCAGCAGGCCCGCGGCGGTGAGAAGAGCCGCGGTTACGAACACTTGCGCCGCGCCGACACCGAACACTGCATGGCGCATGGCCCAGAACCGGCGCGGGCGCAGCTCCAGTCCGATCAGGAACAACAGCAGCACAACGCCGAATTCGGCGATGTGCAGGATCGTCTGCACTTCATAGAGCGAATAGACGAGCCCTAGGCCGTAAGGTCCGATCAGCACGCCTGCGAAGATGTAGCCGATCGCCGAGCCGATCCCGAGCCGGCGCGCCAGCGGCGCGACAATTGCGGCGACAGCAAGAAAAATGGCAAGCTGCGGCAGGCTCGTGGCTTCCATGGGCGAAAAATCCAGTTGCGCGGGCAAGGCCGCGGCGCTCCGGGGCACGCTTGCGAAGTCTATTGCGACAGCTTAGCACAGCACTGGTTTGCCGACACTTAGCGCAGCATCCGCTCTGATTGAACCGGAACTCTGCTCTAATTGTTTGATTTGACGACCAGTTTCCCCGATCCTTGCTTAGCTCCGGTCGCATTTGTGCTCTGGCGCGCCGCTTTTCAAAGCTGGATATGCAAAGAACGTGCCCATGACAGCAGCCCCGGGCCCTGATAGACAAAGCCTGCCCGCGGTGGTATCCGAACAGGATCGTATTACATGAGACGGTGCGAGTAAGTTTGATCCGTAACGTCGCCGTGGACTTGCGTTCGGATCGCAATGGCGGGCGCATAGCTCAGTTGGTAGAGCAGCTGACTCTTAATCAGCGGGTCCAAGGTT
>CAYXPZ010000104.1:1773-7239 GCA_964466965.1 uncultured Hyphomicrobiaceae bacterium | reverse complement strand
TAGCGCAGATACGGGCAGAGCCTTTTTTGGCCGCCATAAGTCGTGTACAGGCCGGTATTCGGATTGAAGGACCTGAATTCCCGGGCGCACCGATTCCAGCGCCATTGCTCACGGCGATAGCGACGGGCGCGCTCCTCGGCGACACCCTGCGCGATCAACGAGCCGATCACGCCGACGGCCACGCCAGCCCCGAAATCGCCGGCATCAGCAACCTGAAAACCGTCTTGCGCGGCGGACGCCTGTTCGTAAACAGCCGGCCCCAAGCCAGCCTGAGGCGCATGCGCCGCGGCGGACGCAAAGCCTGCGCTACCGCCCAGAATCATCAGGGCCGCGCATACGGAAGCAAAAATTTTCACGATCTATTCTCCCCAATTGAACTGATCTGATCCGTGCGTAACATCGGCACGTTAGCACACCCAACTCCCTGAAAAAACATTCGGAAAATTAAACACCGGTCGAAAATTGACGTCAGTCATCGCCCGAGGTGGACGCCTTTGCCATCGCCCGCGCAAGGCGGACGCGCGCATCAGGCATGCTCATGTCCTGCGGCGCGAAGATCCACCTCTCCAGGAAATAACCTGTGAGCCTCAACCCGTCGGCGATCTCGCGGAGCGTTGGAGGCCGGTGATCGCCTGCGAGAAACGGCGGCAGCGGCAGCAGCTTGTCGTGATACGGCGCGCCGGCATCTGCGCTAACAGCCCGCCCCGACTTCGGCGAGACATAACACAGGCCGTTCCGCGCGCCGGTGGCCGCGCACACCGCTAGGTCCAGCCCGAACCCAAGCTCGGCGATCAGCGCAAGCTCCCATCTCACCAGCAGCCCGGGCCACAGATCGGGTGAACCGAGCCGGGCCAGGAGATCTTGCAGGCTTTCATAAACTTGCGGATGCGGGTCGCGTTCGGGCAGCAGACGCGCTAGCGAACAGGCCGAATTCAGCCCCAGCAGCGCAAGGCGGTCGGTCATCGCGTCGGCCGCATATGACGTCTCTGCCTCCACCTTCATCACGCCCAGATGTTCGGCCAGCCGCGCCCGCCAGACCGCATGCACCTGGTTTCCCGGCTGCAGTACCGGCCGCAACCGCCGCGAGCGACCGCCATGCACCAGTCCCAGATGCCGGCCGTGGCCGCGCGTCAACAGCTCCGCAATCGCGGCAGTCTCGCCATGCGGGCGCACCGACAGCACGATTCCTTCATCGCTCCATTGCATGGGTTAGCAAGATTTGTTCTTGACGCGCGATTTATCCAAAAACCGGTTCCCATCGCAGATCAACGCCGGGACACGCTTTGTCGGATCGCGGTCTATCGCTTCGGGAATTCCAGGCCAATGGCATGATAGAGCGATGGGTCTTCCGCCCAACGTTCGCGCACCTTGACCTGCAGGAACAGGTGGACGGGCGCGCCGAGCTGCGTGTTCAGGTCCTTCCGGGCCTCCATCGAAATCTGCTTGATGGTTCGCCCGCCCGCCCCGAGCACAATTTTCTTCTGACTCTGCCGCTCAACATAGATGATCTGTTCGATCCGCAGTGAACCGTCCTTCAACCATCTGAAATCAGTCGTTTCGACCGTCGACGCATAAGGCAGTTCGTCATGCAGGCGCAGATAGACCTTCTCACGCGTCACCTCAGCAGCCATTACGCGCAGCGGTGCATCGGCGATCTGATCTTCCGGATAGAGCCAGGGGCCGGGGGGCATCGCCCCGGCAAGATAGGCGCGCAGGTCGTCCACGCCGTCGCCGGTCAGCGCTGAGATCATGAACACACGTTCGAACTCCACCCGCGCGCTGAGCTGGGCTGTCAGTTCCAAAAGACGGTCTTTACGCACGCGGTCGATCTTGTTGAGCACGAGCACGACGGCGCGGCCGAGACGGGCAATGTGCTCAAGGATGGCATCCAGATCTTCGTCGATGCCCTTTTGCGCATCAACCAGGAGGAGCACGACATCGGCGTCCAGCGCCTCGGTCCAGGCTGTGTCCACCATCGCGCGGTCAAGCCGCCGCTTCGGGCGGAAAATGCCGGGCGTGTCCACCAGGATAATCTGCGTGTCGCCTTGGATGAGAATGCCGCGTAGACGCGCGCGCGTGGTCTGAACCTTGTGGGTGACGATGGCGACCTTCGCGCCGACAAGCTGGTTGGTCAGCGTCGATTTGCCAGCGTTTGGCGCGCCGATGATCGCGGCGAAACCGCAGGCGGTGTCGTCCTGGTTCATTTCCGAAGTATTGATATCCTGCGCGTCACTCACGCCTGCTCTCCGGCCAGACGCCCTCGCGCACCAGAATTTCAGTCGCAGCCGCCTCCTGCGCAGTGCGCTTGCTCGCGCCGGAGCCTTGTGCAGGCTCATACCCGGATACACGCGCCTCGATCGTAAACTCCGGTGCATGATCGGGGCCTGTACGCGCGACTTCAGTATATTCGGGTAACGGCAGCTTCATACCCTGCGCCCATTCCTGCAGTGCGGTCTTCGGGTCGATCGGCACCTGTCCCGGTGCGCTCAGGCGCTGGCCCCAGAGCCGATGGACAAGCGCGCGGGCAGCGTCATAGCCCCCGTCAAGGAATACCGCGCCGATCACCGATTCGCAGACATCGGCCAGGATCGCGGCCTTGTCCGCGCCGCCGCTCGCGGCCTCTGCTTCGCTTAAATACACATCGTGGCCCAGCCCCAGCGACCGCGCAACCTCGGCGCAGGCATCGCGGTGCACGAGCTCATTGTAACGGCGGGCAAGCGCCCCTTCACTGTCGTCGGGGCAAGTCTTGTAGAGGCTTTCAGCAACGGCCAGCCCGAGCACGCGGTCGCCGAGAAATTCGAGCCGCTGGTAATCGCCGCCGCCGGGCTGGCCCTGCGCGCTGGGATGCGTCAGCGCCAAGCGCAAGAGTTTGGGGTCGTCGAAGGTATAACCAAGGCGCTCAGGCAAAGGGATTTTGGCGCTCAGATCACTCACCAGCTTTCCAGCTTTATTCGATCACTTGAAACAGACGCGACCAGCGGATCGCGAAAGGCCACTCCCAGACCTCGAACAGACTGGTATCCGGGCTAACCGAAAAGAAGGTGATTTCCGCCCGTCCGATCAGGTTTTCCGCGGGCACGAAGCCAACCCCGCGCGCACCGAAGAAGCGGCTGTCGGAGGAGTTATCGCGATTGTCGCCCATCATGAAATAGTGCCCTGGCGGGACCACATACACATCGGTGTTGTCGCCGGTACGATTGTTGTAGACATCCAGCGTTTGATAGCTGACGCCGTTTGGCAAGGTCTCGCGGTAGCGACGCGCTGGCCGCGTTCGCCCGCGCCCGAGCTCTAACGTGAAATCCGACAAGCGCTCGCGCTCGACCGCATCGCCGTTAATGTGCAGCACGCCGTCGATCATTTGGATGCGATCGCCCGGCAGCCCGACAATGCGCTTGATATAATCGCTATTATTATCGCGCGGTAGCTTGAAAACCGCCACATCGCCACGCTCCGGATTGGACGCGAGAAAACGTCCGTCAAAGGACGCCATACCGAAGGGGAACGAATACTGGCTGTAACCATAGCTGAACTTGGACACAAACAGATAATCGCCGATCAGAAGCGTTGGCTTCATCGATCCAGACGGGATATTAAATGGCTGGTACAAGAAGATTCGCACGACGAAGGCCAACAGCAGCGCGATAACGACGACGCGCACGGTCTCCCAGAAAGTGCTTTTTTCATCCGAGTTGGCGTCGACGCTCATACGTTGATTCTCGCTTGTGTCATGGTTGCGCAGTGTCGCTTGAGGGAAGCTATAGACTTTCAGACTTGGGGGCGCAATGCGGCCGGGGGCGGCGTTTCATGTTTGCCGCGCCAATTGCGCCAGAACTCGGTGAAACCTGAAATGATCTCATCGGACCGCGGCATCCGCTGATGCCGGCTGTGGAACCGCCGCAGATAGGTGACATATGCGTGTCCTAACCCATACGTCAATGCGGCCGCCGTTGCGCCTGTAATCGCGGACCCGGCGAGCGTACCGATACCGGGAATGAGCTTTATGGCGCGGCCAGCCAGAAAGCGTCCGCTGGCGGTGAGGCCTAGCGCGCCGAGCAGAGTTCCGGCCAGTTTGCGGAGGTCCCCGCGCTCAAGCGGCACCCCCATCTGAAGTGACACGCGCACGATCATGCCCGCCTGCACGCCGAACACGCCTGCGGCATCGGCAAGGGGCAGCGGCGTCGCCCCTGTAGCCCCGGCTGCGCCGGCAGCGGCGCGCACGCTCTGCATCGCTTTTGCGGACATCGCCTCCAGATTGCGCGAAGCCAGGGCGAAAGCCCGCTCGGCCTCGTCGGGTATGGCGCGCTCGGTCTCGGCCATCAGGTCCTCCAGACCCATCGGACCAAAGCTCTGGCCTTCTATTTCGATCGTCAGGGCGCGCACGCGCACCACCGCCGCACAGTCGGGGAGGATCTCGCGCACCCGCTCATGAAAACCCGGCGCCATTCCGGCCTTCGTGAGCACGCAGATGACCGGGATACCGAAGTCGCGGAAGAGCGCGACGGCCTTCTCCTCGCCCGGCTGAACGGTGAGCGACGGCTCGTCGATGCAAAGCCAGGCAGCGTGGATATGGTCGAACGGATCGTCGGATTTGTTCGCAGCCGCGATTTCCTGGCGGAGATTCTCCAGGGTCTCACGGAAACGCTCGATCTCCAGCCCCTCAGTGTCGCAGACGCGCAATATGTCTTTCTCGCCGGGCTCTTCGGGGTACCAGATGCGCCCGCGCGTACGCGGCCTCCCGGCAAGTGTATCGCCGACTTCCTTGCCGAACATCGCGCCGATCAGCGTTGTCTTGCCAACGCCGGTGCGCCCGGCGACGATGATGTTGAAGCGGCCCAGCTCCGCGCGCGCCTCCTGCAACCGCTGCTCCCAGATGTCGAGCGGCACCCGACCTGCGGCATCCATGAGGTCGCGCCAGCGCGGCGCGGCGGCTTCGGGTTCCGGCGCGCGGATCGCGGCGGGGTCGGGCAGCGGCGCGGGCTTGGCGCGCGCGCCAAGGCCGAGCCAGCGCCCGAGACGGTGAAAGCGCCCACGCTTAGCCCGGCGAAGACAGGCCCCTTGCAGGGCGAGGCGCAGCGCGGCCTTTTCCGGCTCCGTTCCTCCGGTCATGACTTTGGGCAGGGCAGCAACCAGCGTCTCCCGTTCCGGGCGCTGTGTCGCGACGTCGATGTCCGCATGCGCCATCATCAGACTGAGCAGCCACGCATCGACCTCGCCCAGCGCCTCAGGCGTCTCCGGCTGCGCCCCCAGCCGCCGCGCGCCCCAGCGGGCCAGCGCCAGCGGTCCGGGCTGCCCATGCGCCTTGGTCGCCAGCGCCGCTGCGCCCGCCGCCAGTCGTTCGCGATCCCGCGTATCGTCACCCGGTTCTGGCACATAGGGCGCCAAGGTCCGCGCGAGCGGCGCCAGCTCGTCCTCGTTCGCGGCGGCCAGCAGCCCCGCCCAGCTCTCAGGATCGTCCAGCGCCGCATC
>CAYXPZ010000104.1:0-1673 GCA_964466965.1 uncultured Hyphomicrobiaceae bacterium | reverse complement strand
CGACTTTAACGCGAAGCCTGGACCCGACAAATGGTTTTCGATGTCCTGCGCCAGTCGTTGCGCGAGCGGCTGCAATCCGCCGCTGATCAGGGCGAGTTGCTGCTTGAGCGTCTGGCGACCGCCGAGGTCGACGCCGCCATCCATGCCTGGCTCCGCGGCTTCCTGGTGCATATCGTCGTGTTCATCGCGCTGCTGGCGCTGACGCAGTGGGCGGGTGGCGCAATTGTCGACCGGAATACGCGTCTGCTGGTTACAACCACCCTGATCCTCGCGATCTATGGCTATGGCGCGTGGCTGGTGCTCACCGGGCTATGGGCGTGGCGGGAAATCGCGGCAGTGTGGCTGACGACACGGCAGGGTCCGGTCGGGCTGGCGCGGTTCTATCTCTACGGGCGTATCCACCAGCAGCTGCGCGCGACGTTTACCGGCCCGGACGGGCGCAATACCGCGATCGGCACGTTGCTGTTGCAGGCGCTCCGGCTGATCGACGCCCCGCGTGCCTGGGACGGCGTCGCCTATCGCCTCGCCGACCGGCTCGCGCCGCGTCTGGCGCAACACGCCGCCGCGCGTGTGCTCAGCATCTTCGCGCCGGTGGCGTTCGCCTGGCTTTACTACCGGTTCATTGTGTTTCCCGAGATCATCCGGGCGGGCAGCGGTCTCGGCCCCTGGAACGCACTTGTCTACCCATTCGCCGCGCTGATCGACGCGCTGGCCGGCACGAACTTGCGCGAAAGCCTGACACGCTGAGCGCGGAATCTGGGCAAAGCCGGGGATCGGCGGGTGTCATGGCCGGCAATTTCAGCTAATCTCCCGCTCCAATCAGGATCAAATCGACTCCGGGCGGGCAACCATGCAGTATTTTCTTCTCGACGTGTTCACACAGGAACAACTCTCCGGCAATCCACTGGCCGTGGTGTGCGATGCCGAAGGTCTCGACACCGACCGGATGCAGGCGATCGCGAGCGAGTTCAACCTGTCGGAGACGGTGTTCGTGATGGCGCCGGAGCATCAGGCGCATACCGCCAAGGTGCGCATCTTCACGCCGAAATCCGAGCTGCCATTTGCCGGACACCCGACGGTGGGGACCGCTATCCTGCTGGCGCAGCGAAAGTTCGGCGCGGTGGACACCGAGCATGACGCGATCATCGTGCTGGAGGAGAACATCGGTCCGATCCGCGTGGGCGTGCGGATGATCCCGGGCGGTGCGGACTATGCCGAATTCGACGCACCGCGCCTGCCAAGCGATGCGGGTGCGCCCGCACCAGAGGACCGCCTGGCCGCGGCGCTGGGCCTGGCGACCTCGGAGATCGGCTTCGAGAACCATCACCCGTCGCGCTTCAGCGCCGGGATGCCGTTCACATTCGTGCCGGTGGAGGGGATCGAAGCGATCCGCCGGGCGCATGTGGTCCATGCGCATTGGGAGGAGGCGTTCCGCGGCGACGACATGATGGCGGCCTATGTGTATTGCCGCGAAACGGTGCGCCAGCGCTCTTCGTTCCACGCGCGGATGTTCGCCCCGATGGCGGGCGTGCACGAAGACCCGGCGACCGGCGCGGCGGCGGCCGCGTTTGCGGGCGCGATCAACCGGTTCGACCGGCCGGCGGACGGCATGGGGCGGTATGAGATCGAGCAGGGCTTCGAGATGGGCCGGCCGAGCGAGATCGTGCTGGAGG
>CAYXPZ010000103.1:0-7261 GCA_964466965.1 uncultured Hyphomicrobiaceae bacterium | reverse complement strand
TGGCGCACCGGGGAGGATTCGAACCCCCGACCCCCAGATTCGTAGTCTGGTGCTCTATCCAGCTGAGCTACCGGTGCATTGTCACAGAGCGTTCGGCTGGTCGCTCTCTTCGGGCTCAATAACCCGAAGACGTGCTTGCTCGGCCCAGAGTTGTATTCCTTCGGGCCATGAGAGGCAAGCGTTGACTGGCGCTGCGGCCGCATGGCCTGGGATCATCCGTTCGTGCGATGGGCCGTCTCCCGCGCGCTGGCAGGGAGTTCAACCTGAAACGTCGCGCCGCCGGTATTGTCGGCCAACTCGATGCGCCCGCCATGCGCGCGGACAAGTTCCGCCGCGATTGCCAGCCCAAGCCCGGTGCCGCCATTTCGCACTGACCCGCGGAACGCGGCGAACAGGTTTTCCTGCGCCTTCTCCGGAATGCCGGGTCCCGTGTCGGAGACCTGCACCGAGATGATGTCGCCGTGCTGCTGCGCCTTAATGCAGACGACCGCCTCATTTCCGGCGTTAGTCTCTTCCAGCGCTTCGCAGGCGTTGCGCACGAGATTGGCGATCACCCGGTAAATTTGGTCGCGGTCGGCATAAACGTCCAGACCTTCTGGAACATCAATGTGCCAGGCAATTGTCTCGCGCGGGAGCAGGAGCGCGTCCCCCACCTCCTCGATCAGCGGGCGCAGCGCGAAACGGCTGCGCTCAGGTGGCGGCTCCTCTGTGCGCCCGTATTTCAGTGTGTCGGAGCACAGCCGGATGGCGCGGTCCAGCGATGCGATCAGCTTCGGCGCAAACCGCTGAACGGTCGGGTCCGGGATCGAGCCCATGCGATCGGAAATGAGCTGGGCGCTGGAGAGCATATTGCGCAGGTCGTGGTTGATCTTGCTGACAGCGAGGCCAAGCGCGGCCAGTCGGCTCTTCTGGCGCAGCAATCCTGTCAACTGGTTCTGCATGTCAGCCAGCTCGCCCTCTACGATGCCGATCTCGTCAGTGCGCCTTGAGGGCGAAATCGTCCGGCCCGGGTCTTCTGGATCTTCGGCGAAATCCATCATGTTCTGTGTAATGCGCGAGATCGGCTGCACCAGTAGCCAATTAAGCGACAGGTAGACGAGCGTTGCGGCGATGACGGAGATCAGCAGCGAAAGGACCAGGATGTTCAGCGCGTAGCGCATCATCGCCGCCTTTAACAGGCTCTCGTCCAGGATGATTTCGATGAATGCGCCGCCTCCCGCCTGGACCGGGCCGATCACCCGTATCATCCGTCCGTCTGGGGCGACAAAGGTACGGAGCGCATCGCCGATCAGCGTGAGCCATGAGGCATTGCGCAGGTCATAGTGGGCGTCCATCCGGCTGGGCATATCCCGTTCGAGCAGGAGGCTTCGGAAATCCTCGCGCTTCAGTGCGACGGCCTCGACCTTGGCAGTATCTAGGAGATCTTCGCGCAAACCCTGTGGTAAGGTACCGACCGGAGCGGCTTCGACCGATAGCGCGGCGATGCGCGCAGCCATGAGACGCTCTTCGAGCCAGGTGATGCGGTGCTTGGCGATGGAGGGCACGAAGATCAGCACTTCGGCGATCATCACAAACAGGATTGTTAGCCACAGCAGCTTCGCCGACAATCCCATACGGATCACGCGGCGCTTGGGCTTGGTCTCGGCGTTTGTGTCAGTCTCGGAAGACTGGCCGTTTTGCTTCGCGCCGGCGCCGGGCAGTAACACGGTCACGGCGTTCCCCAGAAATGCGCATGGCCGTACCGGGCGCGCCCGGTACGGTAGCGGAATTCAGTAACTGCCTCCGGTTTACCCCAATTTCCGCAGTAAGCCAATGATGCGCCTGATCAGCGGGCTGCTCAGGCTGGGGAGATAGAAGGTGACCGCGGCGCGCTTATTGATTTCCGCAAGCGTCGGGTACGGCGACACGAGGTTCGCCAATGCGCCGATCTTCATCTTCTTTTGCATGGCCAGACCCCACATCTGGATCAGTTCGCCTGCGTGGTCGCCGACCATGCTTGCGCCCAACACCCTGCCGCGCTTGGTGGTTATGACTTTCACGAAGCCGTCGGTTGCGCGCTCGGCCTGGGCGCGGTCATTTTCGGCGTAGGGCCAGCGATAGACGTGGATCTTGCTAGAGCGCTGGCGTGCTTCGGCTTCGGTCGGGCCGACTTGCGCCAATTCGGGATCGGTGAAAGTAACGCGCGGAAGGATGTCGTTGTTCACCTTCGCGGGAAGGCGAAACAGGGCGTTCTTGATGATGATGCTGGCATGGTAGTTCGCGACATGTGTGAACTGCAGCCCACCGGTCACGTCGCCGATTGCGTAGATGCGACGGTTGCTGGTTTTCAGGCCCCTGTCCACCTTGATGCCGGTGCGGTCATGACGCACGCCGGCGTTATCCAGATTCAGCTTGTCGATATTCGGCCGGCGCCCGGTGGCGAGCATCAGATGCGAGCCGTCGATCGCATAGGATTGTCCGCCGCGCGCAAACACCACCTGCACACTGTCGCCAAACGGCTCGAAGCGTTCGACGCGCGCATCGGAAATGATTTCGACGCCTTCGGATTCCAGCTGGCGCAGGACTACTTCGGCCAGCTCGGGGTCTTCCTTCGCGAGCGGCTTGAATGCCTCCAGCACCACGACCTCGCTGCCGAGCCGGCGGAAGGCGTGCGCGAGTTCCATGCCGATCGGGCCCCCGCCGACGATAATGAGCTTTTGGATCTCTTTTTTGTTGTCGAATATTGTCTCATTGGTGAAATACGGGACGCGCTCGATACCGGGGATCGGCGGCAGCGCCGGCGAGGAGCCCGTAGCGATTATGAAACGGCGCGCTTTGATCTCATAGCCGTCGGCGATCACCGTC
This sequence comes from uncultured Hyphomicrobiaceae bacterium, assembly GCA_964466965.1. Taxonomy (GTDB): domain Bacteria; phylum Pseudomonadota; class Alphaproteobacteria; order Rhizobiales; family Rhodomicrobiaceae; genus Dichotomicrobium. Next base: position 4,417 of record CAYXPZ010000103.1, on the reverse strand, counting down.
TCCTTATCGCGGAATCGGGCCTCGCCCTTTATGACGTTGACGCCCAGACCGGTGAAGCGTTCGACCGAATCGTTCGGTGCGATCGCAGCGATTACCTCGTGGATATGATCATGCACGCGGTCGAACTCGACCGCGGGCTCCAGCGGTTTGATGCCGAACGGCCCGGAGGCGCGCATCATATGAGCGCGTTTGGCGGCAGCGATCAGTGACTTTGAGGGCACGCAGCCGTAGTTGAGGCAATCCCCGCCCATCTCGCCGCGCTCGATCAGCACGACATCGACTCCGAATTGCGCGGCTGCAGCCGCGACCGATAATCCGCCCGAGCCTGCGCCGATCACGCACAGGTCGGGCGTTAACTGCTCCGCCATCGCATGCCCCCTTTATTCGTCATCGCTTGCCGGCGCGGACAATGCCTCAAGCCTTGGGTTGTTTCCTTAGTTTTTTGACGATCGCAGGGATCAGCGCAACGATTCCCAGCGCAGCGAAGGCGATCAGCAGCTCCGGCGTGATCAGCGTGCTTGCATCGAACTGAAAGCTGCAGGGCGGATCGCCCGCCGTGCGTGCGGCCTGACACGCCTGAAAGGCTTCGCGCTGGGCGGCGAGCACGCTGTCCAGCCCGGCTCCGGCAAACGCGAAGGCAAAGGTGCCGGGAATGATGCCCAGCGCCGTCGCGACCACGTATTGACGCAGGCTGACGCCGAGCAGGGCCGGCGCCAGGTTCACGACCCAGAACGGAAACACGGGGACCAGGCGTAGGAACAACAGATAGCTGAGCGCATTCTCCTGGAACCCCGCGCGGAACTTGTTCAGCCACGGTCCGGCCCGCGCTGCGAGCGGCTCGCCCACCGAGGAGCGCGCGATGAGGAAGATCGCGGTGGCCCCAAGAGTGGCGGCAATGACGGTGACGACCCCGCCGAGCAGCCAGCCGAACAAAAGTCCTCCGGCGACCGTCAGCACCGCCCCGCCCGGTAGCGACAGCGCGACGACGACGACATAAATCGCCGCGTAGACCGCGATGGCCCCCACGATATTATCGCTGATCCATGCCTGGAGCGCCTGTTGGTTCAGCGCCAGCTGCTGAAAAGAAATCAGGTTGTGCCAGCCCTGAGACAAAATGAGCGCAGCGACTGCGGCCAGGATAATCAGCGGCATCAGCCGCCGCCAGAGCGGCCGGCGCGGCACGGCCTTGCCAATCTCCGGTGCATTGGCCTCGCTTTCGTGCTCGGGCGACTGGTTTTGCGAGGTCAACGTTTCGGCTCCATAGCGGGCTGCGTTCAGATTATCGCCGGACATCGTTCAGACTCCAGTCGTATTCGTAATCGTCAATAGATGACAGTCCCGCGACGCGTTGGGCTGTCTCACCATCGGCGTATTTGCTGATATGCTCGATAACGCCCGCTTCGGAATTGCCGAAATCCTCGTCGTACCAGCTATAGATTTTTGAGACGGTCACGCGGTCGCCGTCGAAGTGGATGCCGCGCGGGCTGGCGATATAGGCGCGGGCGGCGGCGTCGAGCTGGGAGTCGAGCTGTGTGCCTGTGTAGGCGTCGCGCGCCAGGTTGGGACACCCGATCGACGCGCAATTCACCGCGTAGTGGACGCGCGGCTCGTCCCAGTTCACGCGCAGAATATCGTGCTCGATGTTATCGAGGCTGAGCTCGACGCCACCGACTTCGACCAGCTTGGCGCCCCACGGACCGTTCGAAAAGAAACCCGGCGAAATGTCGATATCGCGGATGCTGTCGACCGGGTAATGCTTGAGGATCAGCGCGACCGTAACGGCGTTATAAAGATTCACCCAGTACGCGTACTGCTCTGGGCGTGAGAGCTTAGTCACCTCCACCTTTTCCATGCGCCCGATGTAGGCAAGCAGGCCGTCGCGGCTTTCGCGCTTCCAAGCCGCATAATTGACGCGGTTCAGCCCTGTCTCGTCGCGCGTGACATGCTGCTTGAGCATCGCATCCCAGGCGGAATGGTCCACGGTAGTTGCGGATTGCGGGTCATGCGCGGAGAACCTCTCCGCCAAATTCTGCGCCTGTGCCGGGATGATAGGCCAGGCAAGCAGCACCAACACAGCAAACGCCAAGGGCGCGCACGGCTTGCCGATCGTGCGAGAAACAGTCATGAGGTCGTCCTTCTGGTCAGCTTTGCAGGACTGCAAACGCCTCTTACCTAAAGGCGAAGCAGCGAGTGGGGAATCCCCTGTCAAGCGCTCGTGATAAGATGTGCCTAACGGTGATAGGTCGGCGTGCGTGCAGGGCGGCTCTGGACAGCGCAAATCAACCGATCCTATAACCGTGGGTTCACGCACGGCGGATTCGAGCCAATGGAGACATATCTGTGAAACGCAGCTTTCAGCCCAGCAAACTCCGGCGCAAGCGCAGGCACGGGTTTCGCGCGCGGATGAGCACGAAGGCGGGGCAGAAAATTGTTGCGCGACGCCGGATGCGCAAGCGCAAAGCCCTGTCGGCGTAATCCGCTGCGTGCGGCGGACAGGCGTCGCGCAATATGGCCCGGCTGACCACATTGAAAGACCGGCGCGACTTCATCCGGTTGAAATCCGGCCGTCGATGGGTCACGCCTGCCTTTGTACTGCAGGCCGCGCCACGGCCCGAAGGTGATGACAGCCTGGGTCCGCGCTTTGGTTTTACGGTCTCGCGCCATGCCGTGGCGCAGCAGGGGGCGGGCGGGCGCAAGCGCGGTGGCGCTGTGCGGCGAAACCGGGCGCGGCGGCGGCTGAAGGAGGCTGTTCGGCTGGTTGCCCCTTTGAAGGCGCGGCCAGGGTACGATTATGTGCTGATCGGCCGGGCGCCAGCGCTGGATCAGAATTTCGAGGATCTGGTGAAGGACCTGCACAAGGCTTTTGCCAAAGTGCACGGCCCAGACCGTCGCGGTCAGCAAAAAAGGCGATCAAACCAGAGCTGATTGGCTCGAAATTGATGGTCTGGCAGGTTTGGAAACGCTAAACGGACCCTATATTGAGGCGGGGTCGTACGCGCGGGAGCATTCCGGGTTTGATGGACGAGAAGAACCGTAATCTACTTCTGGCGGTCGTGCTTTCGGTGATCGTGCTGTTCGTCTGGCAGGCGTTCGTCATCGGGCCGCAGCGGTCGCTTGAGCAGCAGCAACAGCAGCAGGCGGCGCAACAGCAGCAACAAACTGGCGATCCCGGTGCGCGCAGCCCGGCGCAGGGCACGCCTACGCCGTCTGCGAGCGGAGAACCGAGCGCCGGTGCGCCCGCGGCCACAAGCCCGCCCGAAGGGTTGCCAGCGGCCTCTTCGACGCGCGAGGCCGCGATAGTCTCGTCAGAGCGCGTGCCGATAGACACGCCGCGTCTGCGCGGCTCGATCAATCTCAAGGGCGCTCGCCTCGACGATCTGACGTTAAAAAAATACCGCGTGGCCGTAGACGAGAATAGCCCGAACGTCACGCTGTTGTCGCCGTCAGGCAGCCCCGCGCCCAACCGTGCGTTTTTCGCGCAGCATGGATGGACGACCGTCCCGGGCGCCGAGATCAACACCCCCGGTCCGGAGACGGTCTGGAACGCTGTAAGTTCTGGTCCGCTGACGCCTGACAATCCAGTGACGCTGGAATTCGACAATGGTGAAGGGCTGATTTTCCGCCGGATCATCGAGGTTGATGAGAACTATATGTTCTCGATCACCCAGGAGGTGGAAAACTCCTCTGAGGCAACTGTCCAGCTCTCGCCCTACGGGATCATTGCGCGCCACGGCATCCCGGAAACGCGCGGTTTCTTCATCTTGCATGAAGGGCCGATTGGCGTGCTCGGTGAAGACGGGCTGGAAGAATTCGACTATGACAATTTGTTGGAGAACGGCGCGCCCACCAGCTATGCCGCCGAGGGCGGATGGCTCGGTATCACCGACAAATACTGGGCTGCGGTATTGGTGCCGCCCCAGGACCGTGAATATCAGAGCAATTTCATCGGCGAGGGACAAGGAAGCCAGGCGCGGTTCTACACCAACTTCCTAGTCCCGACGATGTCGGTCGCGCCCGGCGCGACTGCCGACATCACGACACGGCTGTTCGCCGGCGCTAAAGAAAGCAGCCTGATCGACAGCTACGAAGCCGAGCTTGGCATCCAGCAGTTCGAGCTGCTGATCGACTGGGGCTGGTTCCACTTCATCACCAAGCCGCTGTTCCTTGCGCTCGACTTCTTCTTCAATCTGGTCGGCAACTTCGGCGTCGCGATCCTTATCGTGACAGTGCTGATCAAGCTCGTCTTCTTTCCGCTGGCGAACAAGTCCTACGAGTCGATGAGCAAGATGAAGAAGCTCCAGCCGGAGATGCAGCGCCTGCGTGAGCTGTACAAAGACGACCGGATGCGCCAGCAACAGGAGTTGATGGAGCTTTACAAGAAGGAAAAGGTCAACCCGATGTCGGGTTGCCTGCCGAT
>CAYXPZ010000102.1:0-7464 GCA_964466965.1 uncultured Hyphomicrobiaceae bacterium | reverse complement strand
GCGGCGGTTTGACGAAAGCGCCGCGGCAACGTATCACCGCTGCGGACGACATTTGCATAACCGGGAGGCGAGAGCCATGTTCCGAGCGCTGCGGCTAGACGAAACAGACGGACGCATTTCTGTGTCCATCGCCGAGGTAGACGATAACGCCTTGCCCGAAGGCGATGTTACGGTCGCCGTGGATTATTCCAATCTCAATTACAAGGATGGAATGGTCGTCAACGGCTTGGGCAAGCTGGTGCGCACTTACCCGCATATTCCGGGCATCGATCTTGCCGGGACAGTGGAAGACAGCAGCAACCCGCGTTTCAAGCCGGGCGACAAGGTGCTGCTGACCGGTTGGCATGTCGGCGAGCGGCATTGGGGCGGCTACGCAGAGAAGGCGCGGGTGAAGGGCGAGTGGCTGACGCCAATACCCGAGGGCATGTCAACGTTCGATGCGATGGCCGTGGGCACGGCGGGCTTTACCGCGATGCTCGCGATCCTGGCGCTGGAAGAGCACGGTCTGACGACAGGGAGCGGCGATGTGCTGATCACGGGCGCCTCGGGTGGCGTGGGATCAGTGGCTATGGCTATTCTCGCGAACTGCGGATATCGCCCCGTCGCGCTGACTGGCCGCACGCATGAAGCCGATTACCTTACCGGGCTGGGCGCGGTCGAGATCGTCTCACGCGAGAGTTTCCTCGAAGGCGACCCGCGCCCACTTGAGGCCGAGCGCTGGGCCGGTTGCGTGGATGCTGTCGGCGGTGCAGTGCTGAGCCGGGTGCTGGCGCAACTGAGCTACGGCGCTTCGGTGGCTGCGGTCGGTTTGGCGGGCGGGCCAAAGTTTGAGACCACGGTGATGCCGTTTCTGCTGCGTGGCGTGAACCTGTTGGGTATCGACTCGGTGCTCTGCCCCGCTGAGCGGCGCGAGCGGGCCTGGCAGCGGATCGCTAAGGACTTGCCGATGGACAAGCTGCGCGCCATGGCCCAGACCGCGCCTCTGAGCGATGTTCCCAGCCTCGCCAGCGCTATCCTGAAAGGCGATGTGCGCGGGCGGATGGTGATCGATGTGCGGGCGTGAGCGCCCCCCAGGTCCTGAGCGCGTGCTACGTATTAGAGCCATTCAGATTAATGAGTTGGTCCTTGATGCGGCCGAAAAGCCCTTGAATGTCGTCTCCGACCTGCCCGAGCAAGGTGATTACTGCGACGCCGATACCCGCGGCGATGAGTCCGTATTCGATCGCGGTCGCGCCTGAGTCGTCGCGCCAAAAACGTATAATCTGCTCTTTCATCGTGTCATACTCCCAGCAAGCTCGCCATCAGCGCCCAGCGCGAAAGGCGCGGGCGTGGATGAATGGGCGGTGCTCTTGCGATTGCCCTGTGACGCTGGGAGACGCTAGGCGCTAACGCTTAAGTGCAGTTTAATTTCAGCGCTGCAGGCGCGGTATCTCGAATGTAACGAAAATTATCTATTAATGCGCCAAGCTTCAGGTAAAGGCTCAGTTAAAGGCTGCTCCGAAACAAGCCGTCCGCATATCGGTCAAGCGCGCGGCGCTATTTCCGATTGAGACAGCTGAAGGCGTCCGCTGACGATGGGCCAGAACTCATCGATAACCGCCATGTAAACCGGGCGTTTGAACGGAACCACTAGCTTAGGCACGTCGGCAATCGGCGTCCAGCGCCAGGCGTCGAACTCCTGCTTGTGCGGCGGTGGGGGGATCAGATTGATATCGCTGTCGTCGCCGAGAAACTGCATGGCGAACCATTTTTGCGCCTGACCGCGATACTTGCCGCGGAGGGCGAGCCCTAGCGCTTCGGGCGGCAGGTCATAATGGTGCCATGTCCCGCTCTCGGCGAGCACTTCGGCATTGTTGGAGCCGATTTCCTCGCGCAACTCGCGATGGGCAGCCGCGGCGGGATCTTCGCCGCTATCGATTCCGCCTTGCGGACATTGCCAAGGGGCCTCGATTTGATCTCTTTCCCATTTCGGCAGCCGGCGTCCCATGAACACCTCGCCGTGGGCATTAAACAACATGACAGCGACACAAGGCCGGTAGGGCATGGCAGAAGGATCGGGAACAGTCTCCATCATCCGCCTGTCGATTGTGACACGCGCGCAGGCTTTGGCGCGGTCAGTTCGCTAATGCGCACCAACACCAACCCCTTGTCGTTGAGCGTTTCGAGCCAGCCTTCTAGAGCGGCCAGCGTATCAGCGTGAGCATGACCAATTGCGATTGCGGCACCCTCCGCCTTGGCCTTCGCTTCAAGCTCAGCCAGCGCTGCATTGATCGCGTCCGGAGATCGGTTCTTGTCGATGACGATATCCGCGACAGAATAACCAAGCGAAATCTGTCGGGCCAGTTGGCTTGTCGTCGGGTTCGCCGCTTTGCTGTCATCGACGTAAAGCAGATCACGCGCTTTCAGCTCCATCAGCACGGGGGCGAAGCCGCCCGGTGACGACGCGAATTTGCCGCCGAGGTAATTCGTCACCCCTGAGATATTGTCGAACCGGTCCAGCAGCCAGTCCAGCCGCTTCAGGTTCTCGTCGATCGGCAGAGAGGTCAGCAGCGTGTGCGGCCCGGGGTTTGTGTCCGGATAGTCCTCAGGCTCAAGCGGGATCTGGAGCAAGATATCGTGCCGGCCGCTGCGTGCGCGCGCCGTCCAGTCCTTTACGTTGTCGCCGTAGGGTACAAAGGCCATCGCAACCTGGCTGGGAAGCTGATCGATCGTGCGCTCTGTCAGATCCGACTTGACACCAAGACCACGGATGATGAGGGCGATTCGGCCTTGAACCTGGAAATTGCTGCGTTGCAGGGGCAGGGCGGGCGCATCGGCGGCAGCCAAGTGCTGCCCGGGTGTCGTCTGTTGTCCACTGGGTTGGTCCGCAGCATTCTGAGGCACACCCGGCGCGGTATCGCTGTCGGGGAGCGAGCCCGTCGTGTCAGGCGCGTCGCTCGAAGCCGTTGCCGAGCGCGGATCTTGTGTGCCCTGTGGCTCCAAGGCAGCGACCGCCATTTCTGAATTCTGCGGCTGCTGCTGGTTTGCCGGCGCATCCGTGTCCGTGGCTTGCTCGCCGCCAGAGCCGATCTCTTGCAGAGAAATCGTGGTCTTCGCTGCGCTGTTCGTTTCTTGGGACGGCGTCGCATCCTGCGCTGCCGTTTCGCGGCCACCGGCCGTGTTCTGTGTTGCGGATGCCCCTGCCGTCTCCGGCTCACCAGTGCCGGTGCTGCCGTTGTCCTCGTTGAGTTTGGAGGCCAGCATTTGCGTGATTGAGACCGTTCCCGAAGGCGGCACGCTCGCCTCGGGCGAGCCGAAGCGCGATCCGGGGGTCGTTTGACCGGCGGTCTGCCCTGTCACCGCGGCTGACTGACCGGCTGCTTCCAGCGTTTCCGGATTTGTCGGCTGTGGCGCGGTATTGGGTTCCGTATTCTGAGACGCCTTAGCATTGGCCTCGCGTTGGCGTTCAGCCTCCTGCAGGCGCTGTGTGATCACCTGGTCGAGGGTCGGGTCGCCGTTTTCGGGCGCAGGCGCAGGCTCGGCATTCGTCAGGGAATCGGAGACTTTGTCCGGTTTAGGTGATGCTGAAGCTGCACGGGTTTCCACCGATCCAGTTTCGATCACCAGCGTCATCGAATCAGACGCGCGCTCCGGCGCAGGTGAAATAGCCAGCATGATTACACCGGCCGAGGTTGCTGCGATCGCCGCAAGCGCTGTTACAAGCAGAGCCCTCATGTCACCCCCCGTTTTGCACCGCTGAGTTTGCCCTCATGAATCCGCCATCTTGCGACAGCGCCGATTCGCTCGAGCAAATTTTTCACCGCCCTCCGGTATCGCCATGGACCGGCGTGACCGCAGCCAAAAGTGGCGAGAGCGGAGGCTACCGTTGGACCGTAGCCTTCCGCCCTACTTTAACTTAGGCCTAGGTTTATCGCTCTATTTCGGGCGCGAACAAGACCGCAGGCGTATAAAGTTGTGGACCTAGTGTCGGCGACCGCCTAATTGGCCGCTTCTGTCTCCGGCATCGCGGTGTTCTGCGCCTTCTCTTTCGGGGCTTTGCCGTGGATCAGGTCCATCGCGAACTGAAGTTGGTTGTCCTTCTCCTTGTCCTTGGGGACATAGGCGACGCTGCCGGACGTCTCCTCGCCGTCCTCGGCGCTGAGATGACCACGCAAACTTGCCTCGCCCTGAGGTTTCGTCAGACGCTTTTTCATGTCTTCCGGCAAATCCTGCTTGACCTGGTAGTCCGGAGAAATTCCCTTAGCCTGGATCGACCGGCCGGACGGCGTGTAATACCGCGCGGTGGTCAGGCGGATGGCTCCGTTCGTGCCAAGCGGAATGATCGTCTGCACAGACCCTTTACCGAACGAGCGAGAGCCAACCACCTCCGCGCGTTCGTGATCCTGAAGTGCGCCCGCGACGATCTCAGAGGCGGACGCCGAGCCGCCATTGATCAGCACAACGATCTTTTTGCCGTCAGCGAGGTCGCCAAGCTTCGCTGCGGAGCGCTGAGATTCGCTGCTTTTGCGGCCACGGGTCAGCACAATCGCGCCCTGGTCCAGGAAGGCGTCCGATACTGCGACCGCTTGGTCGAGCAGCCCGCCAGGGTTGTTGCGCAGATCGAGGATATAACCCGCCAGCTCGTCGCCCAGTTCATCCTCAATGCTGGAGACAGCATCGCGCAGCTCGTCGTAAGTCTGCTCATTGAATGTCTTAACCCGCAGGTAGCCGATATCGTCTTCGATCTCGTAGCGAACCGGGGTGATTCGAATGATGTCGCGGACGATGCGCACATCGAACGGCTCGTCGATGCCGTCGCGCACAACTGTCAGGACAATGTCGCTATCCACCGGGCCGCGCATCTTCTCGACCGCCTCGCCGAGCGTCAGCCCGCGGATGGAGTCGCCATTGAGATGCGTAATGTAATCCCCCGCAAGCAGACCAGCTTGTTCCGCTGGGGTATTCTCGATAGGCGAGACGACTTTCACAACGCCCTTTTCCATGGTGACTTCGATGCCAAGACCACCGAACTCGCCGCGGGTCTGCACCTGCATTTCACGAAAGTTCTTCGGGCTGAGGTATGCCGAATGCGGGTCCAGGCCCGACAGCATTCCGTTGATCGCGGACTCGATCAGCTCCGAATCATCAGGCGCCTCGACGTAATCGGTGCGCACGCGCTCCAGAACTTCGCCGAACAGGTCAAGCTGCCGGTAGATTTCTGAGTTGGCGGCGACCGCCGAATGCGTGCGGGAGAGGTTCAGAACCGTGTTTCCGGCGACGATGCCGGCGACAATCAGAAAGACCCACACGATGACTTGGGACTTGCGCATAGTCTTCAACCTTTTGCTAGGTCGGAAGCCCACCAGGGTTTCGGGTCGATGGGCTCTTCATTTTTCCGGAATTCGACATAAAGCGATGGATGTGCCTCGTTACCAGAGGTGTTCCCGGAAACTGTTGCTTCGCCCATGGCTGCGATGGGCTCTCCGGACAGGACGAATTGACCTCGTCTCACGTAAATCTCTTTCATGCCTGCGAGAAGAACATGATACCCGCCTCCGGCATTAATGATCAAGAGTTGCCCGTAAGAGCGGAATTCGCCCGCGAAGCTGACCCAGCCGTCGGCTGGCGCATAAACCTGTGCGCTGTCACGCGTTTTGATTGATACGCCCTGCGACTTAAGCCCCAGATCATCCTGGTCGCCAAAATCACGTATGATTGATCCGGACGCCGGCAGCTTCAGCAGACCCTTGGCCTGCGAAAATGGCACTGCCGGTTTCATCCGCCCCGGCTGTACGAACGCCGCCTGTTTGGCTTGGGGCTTCAGTTCGACAATATCGCCGGATCTCAATTCGCGCTCGTAGGCGCCCAGCCCTGTCTGCGCGGCGACCTCTCTGTCGAGTGTTTCCAGCAATTGCGACAGATCGGAGATTGCTGATGCGTGACGATCGGCCGCGCGTTCGAGTGCGGCAAGACGGGTGCGCTGGCGGCTGACCTGCTCCTGCTTCTCAGCAATCAAGTCTTTGGTGCGCATGCGCAGCTCTTTGAGTTCTTCCGTCTCAGTTTCCAGTTGCTTAGCACGGGCTTCCTTTTCGGCGCGCAGCTTGCTCAACTCCGTCAGCCGGCTGACGAGATTATCGGCCCGCGACTTTAACGCCGGGAAAAAGCTGTTAAGCAGCATGCCGCTACGCACCATGCGCAGCGCGTCCTCCCGCTGAGTGACCATCACCGGCGGCGGCTCGCGTCCCATACGCTGCATGACGGCCAGCAAGTCGCCAATCTCGCGATGCTGCTCCCTTAGTTGCTCCCTAAGCTTGGCTTCTTGCGTGCGCAGCTTGGTCATCTCCTGTTCAAGCGCAGTCAGCCGGGTTTCGCTCTCGCGGGTTTTCCGCCCAATGTCGATGAGACGCGCATTCAGCTTCTCACGCTCCGCTTCGTTGGCGGTAACGGTTTCTTCGACGTCCACCCGCTCGCCCTCGATGCGATCAAGCTGGCGCTCGTGCTGTTGATAAAGCGCGCGGGCCTCGTCCAGCGACAGCGCTTCGTCCTCCGCGTCTCTGGAGGCAGGCGCGTCGCCCGCGGATCTCTGCGCGGGAACCGGAATGTCTGCAGGTGCGCTTGTCTCTTGTGCGCCGGCGGGCGCCAGGGCGAGCGCGACGATGGCGCAGGCGAACACGGCGCGCTGCCCATGACAGACGATACCGGCGCGGCGCATCATTGAGAGACCAGTCCGCGCTTGTCGCTCGCGTCCGCCTGATATCTCTGCATGAGGCCGAGTTGCATGATGCTGAAAATCAGCGTCAGCGGCATGATGCCGAACACCTTGAAGGCGACCCAGAAATCCGTCGAGAAAAAACGCCAGACGATCTCGTTCAGCACGGCCAAAAACAGAAAGAAAAGCGCCCATCGTAAGGTCAGTTTCCGCCAGCCTTCATCGAGAAGCTGAAACACGTCGCTGAACAGGTATTTCAGCAGCGAATGCCCATAAGCCAGCCCGCCAAGCAGGATCGATGCAAACAGCAGGTTCACAATCGTTGGCTTGAGCTTAATAAACAGCTCATCGTGGAGATAAAGTGTCAGCCCGCCCATGATGAAAACGAAGATGCCTGTGACCAGCGGCATGGCAGGGACGCGCTTGAAGATCAACCGGCTGGCGAAAAGGGACACGGCGGTGGCAACCATGAATGCGCCTGTAGCGGCGAAGATGTCGTATTGCGAATTCGCAATGAAAAACACCACGAGTGGGCCTATCTCGACCAGCAGTTTCACGCCCTGCATTTTCGGCGACATGTTTTCGGCGGCCTTGGTATCGGTCATCGCAGGCTCCGTTCCGTCAGTGATTCAAGCAATCGCGGCGACAGCCCGGGCAAACTCATCCGGCGCGAAAGGCTGCAGATCTTCCACGCCCTCGCCGACGCCGATGGCATAGACCGGCAGCGCGTGTTGCGCGGCAATGGACACGAGGATGCCGCCGCGCGCGGTGCCGTC
>CAYXPZ010000101.1:0-7648 GCA_964466965.1 uncultured Hyphomicrobiaceae bacterium | reverse complement strand
CGCCGTACTTCCTCTTCCATGCTGTGGCCGTGCCGGCGCGCGCGCCGGGCGAGCCGCTCTTTCACGTCCTGCTCAATATTGCGTACAATCAACTGCGCCATCGCGCACCTCCTTCATGCAGCTTGATATCATGATATCACTTAGGGAGCGGGAAGGCCAGCGCCAAGCACGGCGGGATCGTCAGCGGCCTCATAATAATGGGTGATATTGATGCGCGCCGGCGCTGATCGCGTTCGGCCGCACAGGCGAAAGGCCGGGCCGGGCAGTTCTGCCGGGCGATAGAGCCAGCGGTAAACGCCCTCGACATCGCGGATCAGCAGCCGCGCCGCGCCGCACTTGGCCAAATGCTGATACAAGCCGGGCGCTTTCAGCAAACTGGCACAGATTACCGTTGCCCCGGCCGGGACGTTGATCCGCTCAGCAAGACCTTGCTGCAGCGTGATCCTCTCATCAATCGCAAGCGCGCGCACCAGCTGCGCGGCCAACGCACAGGCTTCGGCGTCCGCCTCGACGCAGCGCAGGCACGCCTGCTCATCCGCCGACGCCAGCAGAATCGCCGTAAGCGGGAGCGCGCCGCAGCCAAGAAAAATCGCTTGGCCCAGGGTCCGCGCGCCGGTCAGAGCGGTCTCCGCGCGGCACAAGCTGCGATAGTTTCGCAGATACCAGAAGTCGGCCAGCACACGCGCGGGCGCATCGCTTGCCAACGCCTTGCGGCACCACCATTTTTCAAGATGTGTTTCCGCCACCGCACACAGCTCGGGCAGCCTGGCGCGGGCCTCGGCGAGGACCGGTTCGTCGAGCAATTCGACACCAAACCCTTGGCGATGCCATTCGCCCAAGGTGCGCACGAGCCGATTGAGCGTGTCGGTTACGAGCGGATTGGCGGGGCTTAAATCGCGCTGTTGGCGAAGTGTGTGAAGGGTGTCGTTTAGATAAGCGATCGCCGTTTCGCGCGTCCACACCGCTATCACCGCCGAAATCCCGAGTGAAGGGGTAGGATAACCGAATTGTCATCCACGGCATAGCGCCGGACCAACTTACTCAGTCGGGGTGCGACGCGACGAGCGGTTCTTGAGCCTTTTCGCCAGCGTCTCGGGTCGCGGCGCCATAAGAAATCCGAAGGAGACGGCGCCGTCGCGCTCGCGCACCGCGTGATGCATATGATGCGCCTGATGGATGCGGCGTAGATAGCCGCTGCGGGGAACAAACCGGTGACCGATGCGGCGGTGAACGAGCACATCATGCACAAGGAAATAAGCCAGGCCGTAACCGATCATGCCCAGCGCGACGCCGAGCAACGCCGGATAGCCGCGAATGCCGAAGTAGAACAACGGCGCCGCGATGCCCGCGAACAACAGTCCGAACAGGTCGTTCCACTCGAACGCGCCGCGGCCCGCACGATGATGCGTTTTGTGGATGAACCAAAGTGGGCCATGCATAATGAAGCGGTGAACGGCCCATGCGCAGACTTCCATGCCCACGAAACTCAAGATGAAAAAACCTGACACGGTCCACAATTCCAAAACAGCACAGCGTCCTTTCACGCAAAACGCTCACATGACATGGCTTAACACGTCTACGCGCTGAGCATAACCGATTGATTTGCCATGAGATTTCTCGATGAAGCGAAAGTCTATATCCTTTCTGGGCGGGGCGGCAACGGCTGCGTCTCGTTCCGGCGGGAAAAATTTGTTGAATTCGGCGGGCCGGATGGCGGCGACGGCGGCCGCGGCGGGGACGTCTGGGCCGAATGCGTCGACAATCTGAACACGCTGATCGATTTTCGCTATCAGCAACATTACAAGGCCGGACGCGGTATGCACGGAATGGGCCGCAACAGGACCGGCGCGAACGGCGAGGACATCACGCTCAGGGTGCCGCCGGGCACGCAGATCCTGGCCGAGGATAAAGAAACGCTGTTAGCCGATCTCACCGAGCCGGGCGAGCGCGCTCTGCTCGCGCGTGGCGGCAATGGCGGCTTCGGGAACGCGCACTTCAAGACATCGACCAAGCAAGCGCCGCGCCACGCCAATCCTGGCCAACCGGGCACGGAGATGACGATTTGGCTACGCCTGAAGCTGATTGCCGATGCCGGTCTGGTCGGGCTCCCGAATGCAGGCAAATCGACATTTCTGGCGGCGGTGAGCGCGGCCAAGCCCAAGATTGCGGACTACCCTTTCACGACGCTGCACCCGAACCTGGGCGTGGTGAAGGTGGACGATATCGACTTTGTGCTGGCCGACATTCCCGGGCTGATCGAGGGCGCGCACGAGGGGGCGGGCATCGGCGACCGCTTCTTGGGACATGTTGAGCGTACCCGCGTGCTGCTGCATCTCGTCGATGTAACGAGCGAGGATCCGGCACAGGATTACCGGGTCGTGCGCGCCGAACTGTCGGCCTATGACGCCGGACTTACCGGGAAGCCGGAAATTGTGGCGCTGAGCAAATGCGACGCCGTTGATGACGCTGAGGCCACGCGCAAGCAAGCGATGCTGGCAGCGGAATGCGCCCAGCAGCCGCTGCTGCTTTCGGCGGTTTCGGGGCTGAACGTCCGTACTGCGCTATTTCAGATTGGTGCGCAGATCAAGCTGTCAAAGGAACGCGATGAGGCTCAAGCCAGGCCGGCCGCCCCCTGGCAACCGTGAGCGCCCTTGCGTCCATGCGCGCATCCGCTCATAGATGGCGCGAAAGTACAAGGATACCTCATGCCCGACGTCAGACCAGAGTGGCGGAATGCGCGGCTTATTGTCGTGAAGATTGGCTCGGCGCTGTTGGCGGATTCCGCGACGGGCCAACTGAACGCAGGCTGGCTCTCCTCGCTGATCGACGATATCGCCGCTCTCAAGACCGAAGGCAAGCAGGTCGTGCTTGTGTCGTCCGGTGCGATCGCGCTGGGCCGGCATGCGCTGCGGCTACCGGATGGCGCGCTCAAGCTGGAGGAGAGCCAGGCCGCCGCGGCGGTCGGACAAATCGACCTCGCGCATGCCTATCGGCAGATGCTGTCGGATCGCGGGCTGGCCGCAGCGCAGATCCTGCTGTCGCTCGGCGACACCGAACAGCGCCGGCGCTATCTGAACGCGCGCAGCACCATGCGCACGCTGCTCTCGCTCGGCGCGGTGCCGGTGGTGAACGAGAACGACACCGTGGCGACAACCGAAATCCGCTACGGCGACAATGACCGGCTGGCAGCGCGGGTGGCCTCGATGATCAGCGCGGACTGTCTCGTGCTGCTGTCGGACATCGACGGGCTTTATACCGCCCCGCCCGACCGCGATCCGGACGCCAAGCGGCTCGATCTGGTGCAGCACATCACGCCAGAGATCGAGGCAATGGCTGGCGACGCGGGGACGGAGCTTTCGCGCGGTGGCATGGTCACAAAGATCGAGGCGGGCAAAATCGCGATCGCAGCGGGGACGAATATGATCGTCGCGCTGGGCAAACGCCAGCATCCGCTCGCAGCGTTGTCCGAAGGCGCGCCCTGCACCTGTTTCTGCGCGCATTCCACGCCTCTGGCCGCGCGCAAACGCTGGATCGCGGGCAGTCTTGACACAAATGGCGCGCTGGTCATCGACGATGGCGCCGTCGCCGCGCTAGAGTCCGGGCGCAGCCTGTTACCCGCCGGTGTCACTGCTATCGAAGGCGTATTTGAGCGCGGGGATACTGTCGCGATACGCGACCAGCGCAGAGAGGTGATTGGACGCGGGCTGGTGGCCTATTCCAGCAGCGATGCGCGGCTGCTGCTTGGCCGCAAGAGCCGGGAAATCGAACAGATTCTGGGCTACCGCGGGCGCGACGAGATGATCCACAGGGACGACATGGCGCTCACGATGAGCATGCCGGTGGACAATGAAGCCGCCCGGCCAGCACTGGGCGCAAAGGTCGGAGACGCATAATGCAGGAGAACGTCAAACAGGTGGCAGACAGGCCGCTGACAGAGATCATGGCGGACCTGGGCGAGGCTGCGCGGGCCGCATCCCGCGTGCTCGCCACCGCCAATGCCGAGACCAAAAATCTGGCGCTGCACGCCGCCGCCGCGGCCATGAGGCATCGGGTTGAGGACATCCTCGCCGCGAACGCGCGCGATGTCGCCGCTGCTGAGGCGCAGGGCCGCCCGACGGCCACGATTGACCGGCTGCGGCTCGATGAAAAGCGCATCGAAGGGATCGCGAGCGCGCTGGAGGACATCGCGGCGCTACCCGACCCTGTCGGCAAGGTGATCGCCGAGTGGACCCGCCCCAATGGCCTGCACATCCAACGTATGCGCACGCCGATCGGCGTCATCGGGATCATCTACGAAAGCCGCCCGAACGTCACCGCCGACGCCGGCGCGTTGTGCCTGAAATCCGGCAACGCAGCGATCCTGCGGCCCGGCTCGGACAGCATGCATTCCAGCCGCGCGATCCATGCCTGCTTGACAGAGGGCCTGCGCGCCGCCGGGCTGCCTGAAATGGCGATACAACTCGTCCCGACCACGGACCGCGAGGCCGTCGGCCACATGCTCGCCGGGCTGGACGGCAATATCGACGTCATCGTCCCGCGCGGCGGCAAGAGCCTCGTCGCGCGCGTGCAGGCGGAAGCGCGCGTGCCGGTCTTCGCGCATCTGGAAGGCATCTGCCACGTCTATGTGGACGAGGCCGCCGATCTCGACATGGCGCGCGAAGTGGTCGTGAATGCGAAAATGCGTCGGCCCGGCATTTGCGGCGCGGCGGAGACCCTGCTGATGGATCGCGCTGGACCGCCGGAACATCTGCCCGCGCTGATTGGCGCGTTGATCGAGGCGGGATGCGAGGTGCGCGGGGATGCCGAGTCGCAGGCCGCCGACCGCCGCGTCAAGCCGGCGAGCGAGGAGGACTGGTCCACGGAATATCTCGAAGCGATCATTGCCGTGAAGGTCGTGGACGGCGTTCAGGGCGCGCTTGCACACATCGAGCGCTACAGCTCGCATCACACCGAGGCAATTATTACCGAAGACGCCGACGCCGCGCAGACCTTCCTTGATGGCGTGGACAGCGCCATCGTGCTGTGGAACGCCTCCACGCAATTCGCGGACGGCGGCGAGTTCGGCATGGGCGCGGAAATCGGCATCGCCACCGGCAAGATGCATGCGCGCGGGCCCATTGGCGTCGAGCAGCTAACCAGCTTCAAATACGTGGTGCGCGGCAGCGGCCAGACCCGCCCGGCATGACACGCCATCAGCTTCACAGCGCCGAGGTCGGGACGTCCGTGCGGCTGGCCGAGGCGCTGCGCCCCCCGCCAGCCTATCCCGGCATGCGCGTCGGCCTTCTCGGCGGCTCGTTCAACCCGCCGCATCTGGGGCACCGCCACATCGCCGAAACCGCGCTGCGCCGGCTCGCCCTCGACAAGGTCTGGCTGATCGTGACCCCCGGCAACCCAATCAAGGCGCATGACGATCTCGCAGCGCTATCGGCGCGCCTTAACGCCGCCGGCGAAATGCTGCGCCACCCGCGCATTGCCGTGACCGGCTTCGAGGCGGCGCTGCCTACAGCCTACACCGCGCGCACGCTCGCCTTCCTGCAGCAGCGTTTTCCCGGCGTGCGCTTCGTCTGGATCATGGGCGGCGACAACCTGGCAAGCTTTCACCGCTGGCAGGAATGGCAGGACATTATGCAGCGAATGCCGCTGGCTGTACTCGACCGCCCTGGCTATCGCTTTCGCGCCATGGCCGCGCCGGCAGCTATCGCATACCAGCGAGCGCGGATCGATGAAACACAAGCAAGCAGGTTGGCGCTGACGCGACCGCCGGCCTGGACCTATCTGACCATACCGCTGGTCAACATATCCTCCACGGAACTGCGCCAGCAGGTCGGGGAAACCGCTAAGACGGCTCGGCATTGAATTCCGGCATCGATTCGGGCAGACTCTGGATTGAAGGACAGAGTGTCGCAGAGGGGCCACCCGCGTCACACCTTCAGAGCCGGTCGCGCACGGCGCGGCGACGGCTCAATCGGGCCCATTATGGAGGGACAGTCTACTGCTCATGCCGACATCAGCCGAGGGTGCCCGGCGCGGCGCGCCTCACGTTGAACCCGCGCAGGACAGCGTGGGGACAGCCAGTCTGCTGAATAGCATTCTATCGTCACTTGAGGACTCAAAGGCCGAGGACGTGGTGACGATTGATCTCGCGGGGAAAACCCTGATCGGCGATTACATGGTGGTCGCTTCGGGTCGCAGCGAGCGGCATGTCGGTGCGATTGCCGACAACCTCGTCAAGCTCCTCAAAGAAGACGGCATTCACGACGTGTCGGTGGAAGGCATGTCGAAATGCGATTGGGTGCTGATCGATGCCGGGCCGGTCATCGTGCATCTGTTCCAGCCTGACGTACGCGAGTTCTATAATCTCGAAAAGATGTGGCTGGCTGACCGCCCCGAAGGCTCGTTTTCCTCGTGAGGCCTTCCCGCGGCCGGGAGGCGGGTCATGCGGGTGAGCCTGATCGCTGTAGGTCGGCTGAAGGATAATGCTGAGCGCGGGCTTGCCACGCGCTATATCGAGCGGTTCGACCGGGTCGGACGCGGCATCGGGCTTGGCCCCGTCGATGAAATCGAGCTGAGCGAAAGCCGCAAGGAGACCGCGGGTGCGCGGCGCGATGCCGAATCCGCGGCAGTTCTTGCGCGGGTCCCCGCAGGCGCGCGCGTCATCGCACTTGATCCCGAGGGCAAGGAGCTTTCAAGCGAAAGTTTTTCCGCGCTGATAGCCGATTGGCGCGATGTGGGCGTATCGCGAACCTGCTTCCTGATCGGCGGCCCCGACGGCCATGGCGCGTCCGTGACGCGCGCGGCGGACCTTACGCTCTCGCTCGGCCGAATGACCCTGCCCCACGGGCTGGCCCGGATTATTCTGGTCGAGCAGCTCTACCGCGCCGCAACCTTGCTCGCCGGGCACCCCTATCACCGCGGTTGACCCTCGACGCGGCCAGCCCTGCTGGTCTGCCACCCTGCGCATCGCGCCCGCCTGGCAAGCCTGACGCAAAATTCATCGCGACGCCGTAGGCTTGACAGCCTATCGTCTCGGCGCTTCGAACGGCTTGAGCCGCCGTCAACGAGACTTCAAGGCGGCCGGGAGGTGACTGCGTCATGGAAACTGTCGGCGATATCCTCGGGCTTGTCTGGTCCCTGATCGCATTCCTGCTCTCGATGGTCTGGGGGCTGGCCTGGTTCATCCTTCGCGACCTTATCTCGACGCTGGTCTGGGCGGGGCTGGTCGTCTGGATCGTGCTGGCGCTGCGTTATCGTAGTGTCGTGCAAGGTGCGCTGGCCATGGTGCGGTATGGGCGGGCCGGTCTGGCGTATGTGTGGCGCTGGGTCCGTGGGCGGCCGGCAGATGCGCCCGCGGCCGTGCAAACCAAGATCGAAGTGCAGCGGATCCCGTATATTCCACTCGGCTTTGTCTCAGCATCGGCGCAACTTAATGCGCTCGTGGTTATGTCGCTCGTGCTGATGGGACATCTGTGAATTTCAGCCAGGGGTGACACGCTGATGGTGGCGCGGCGGAATGCGCCGGTCGAGACGCCTGATCCGCCAGACCTGACGTCTTGCGAGCCGACTTATGGTGGGATGGAGCGGGTGATCGGGATCGAACCGACGACATCGACCTTGGGAAGGTCGCGTTCTACCACTGAACTACACCCGC
>CAYXPZ010000100.1:0-7865 GCA_964466965.1 uncultured Hyphomicrobiaceae bacterium | reverse complement strand
CTAAAAAGTGCAGAAGCGGATGCTCAAGCCGAATACCGAGAGCAGATTGAAAAGCTTGAGCAGGAGAGATCACGTGCACAAGAAAGGTTAAAGGAATTGCAGCAAGCGAGCGAAGATACGTGGCAGGACCTTAAGGCCGGTGCGGAGAACGCTTGGGACTCTATGGACCAGGCTATTAAATCAGCGATGTCGCGCTTTAAATAATTCGGTCCGCGGGATTCAAAACCGTTTCTTGTGGCCGAAAGTTGCCGCCAATATGCAAGGATGCTGTTTTAACGACGTCCGGATCGCGCGTGAAGTCGAAGAGCTATAGAGCCGCATTTCAGTCTGAACGGTTGCGGCTCCCCGGCGATTATGGTCAAGGGCGTAGGCGCAACACCTCTAATTGCGCTCCTTGTCGACCAGCGCGCCCTGGCTGATCCATGGCATCATCGCGCGCAGCTTTTTGCCCACTTCTTCGATCTCATGCTGTTCGCTCGCGGCGCGGCGCGCCTTGAAGCTGGTCTGGTTGACCTTGTTCTCCAGCATCCAGTCGCGGGTGAAGCGGCCTGTCTGGATGTCGGCGAGCACGTCGCGCATCCGCGCCTTGGTGTCAGCGGTGATGACGCGCGGCCCGGAGACGTACTCGCCGTATTCCGCGGTGTTCGAAACCGAATAGTTCATGTTGGCAATGCCGCCTTCATAGATCAGGTCGACGATCAGCTTCACCTCGTGGACGCACTCGAAATACGCCATCTCCGGTGAGTACCCGGCCTCGACCAGCGTCTCGTAACCCGCACGCATCAGCTCAACCAACCCGCCGCACAGCACCGACTGTTCGCCGAACAGGTCGGTCTCGCATTCCTCGCGGAAGCTCGTCTCGATGATGCCCGCGCGTCCGCCGCCGATCGCTGCCGCGTAGGACAGCGCCAGGTCGTGCGCGTTGCCGCTGGCGTCGCGGTCCACCGCCATCAGGCAGGGCACGCCCGCGCCGCGCTTGTATTCCGCGCGGACCGTGTGGCCCGGCCCCTTCGGCGCGACCATCGCAACGTCGAGATCACCGCGCGGCTCGATCAGGCTGAAATGGATGTTCAGGCCATGTGCGAAGAACAGCGCCGCGCCGCCGCGCATATGGTCCTTCAAATGCGTGTTGTAGATGTCGGCCTGCAACTCGTCCGGGGTCAGCATCATGACGACATCCGCGGCCTTGGCGGCGTCGGCCACGCTCATGACCGTCAGCCCTTCAGCTTCGGCCTTGCGCGCGGAACCCGAGCCTTCGCGCAGGCCCACGACCACATTCGCGACGCCGGAATCGCACAAGTTAAGCGCATGCGCGTGGCCCTGACTGCCAAAACCGATAATGGCAACGTTCTTGTTCTTGATTAGGTTGATATCGGCATCACGATCATAGTAGACGCGCATCTTTCTCGAAGCTCCTCGTTCCGGCTGTCTTGTCGGGTTCTTGCTGGTTTTTGCTGATCTCGGCGGACCCTAGGGCATCCGGCGCCCCGCCAGCAAGCCAAATTGCACGCGACGCCAAAAAGCCTTGACGGCCATTAATGGCGAGCCATCCTGCCTGCACCAGCATCTTGTGAGGAAAGACGTCAAAGGAGCCACCATGACCAAGGACTTTCCGGATATCGCGGACGATGTTTCCAATGACGCGGCGGCCCTGCGCGAGGCGATTCCCGAGCAGATGGCCGGCTTCGCCCAGCTCGGCGCGGCCACCTACAAAGACGGCGCGCTGTCGCCCAAGCTCAAGGAGCTGATTGCTCTGGCCATCGGCATCACCGTGCGCTGCGATGGCTGCGTGTCTTATCATGTGCGCTCGGCCTACGAGAAAGGCGCGACCCGTGAGGAGGTCGCCGAGGCGATTGGCGTGGCAGTTCATATGGGCGGCGGGCCATCGATGGTGTATGGCGGCGAGGCCCTGAGGGCCTATGACGCTTTCGCCAGAAACGGTCAGGCATAACGGGCGGCCAGGACGTCAGGCAGGCAGTTGCCTGCTACCCGCCTGAGACCCTTCGCGCGCCAACAGAGTGAAGCGCGCAGGCCGCGGAAATCCAGCGGCACGAGGAGCCGCTAGTGATCCGAACATACCGCATGGGCTCTGGCCGGATAAACGTTACGGTGGTCGGTCGAAGCGCCACTGATGAGGGTGGGGCGGTCCTATAGGGTGGATCTGAGCTTCAGCGCGTCAATAGGTGAAACCCGTGCTGCATCGTGGCTAGCGCGGCTGTGCGGCTTGGCCTATGCTCCGCGCCGGAGCAACTCTGACATCCTCGCCAACCAGCTGTCGGCCAGAGCACCGGGTTCGATCCTTGCCCATTCAGCGACAACATCAAAGACGGATCGGACTGGGGCTGGAGCGGCTGGGTCTTCTGCCGCTTTATTTCCCGATCGCGCTTTTCCTGCTGGTCGCCGCTGCGACCGCGGCGTCGGTTGTTGGTTACAACCGGCTTGAGGTCGAAGACTCGCTCACCGAACTGTTTCGAACCGATACGCGTGAATTCCGCACCTATGAAACGCTGACCGAGCGATTCCCGTCGAGCGAGTTTGACGTCCTCGTTGTGATCGAGGGCGATAAGCTGCTGACGCGCCCGGCGCTGCAGACGCTGCGGGACATCGTGCTGGAGCTTCAGTTCGTGGAGGAAAAGCGCGGCATGGTTTCAATGTTCTCCGCGCGCGAGCCACCCGAGGAGGAAGGTTCGGTACCGCCGCCGCTGTTCCCGGCGGAACTACCGCGGGGGGATGCCTTCGACGCGCTCATCGATGCTGTGCGACAGAATGAAATTCTGCGCGACAAACTGCTGTCGCCCGACGGAACGCTAACACTGGTCGTTATCGCGCTGGATCGCGATGCCGTGCGCGAACAGGGTCTGCGCGCGGTGGTCGGCGAGATCGAGCGGATCGTCGAAGACAAGCTACGGGGCACCGGCCTAACCGCGCAGCTCTCCGGCGCACCGGTCATGCAGCTTGAAATCCGCAATGCCGTCGAGCGCGACCGGATGATCTATAACGGGCTCGGCTTTGCCATCGGCGCACTGATTGCCCTGATCTTTTTTCGCCGGTTGTCGCTTGTGGTGATCGCCGCAGGGCCGCCGGCCATCGCCATCCTGTGGTCGCTGGGCGCGCTCGGCTGGCTCGACTTCCGGCTCAATCTGTTCCTGAACGTCATGTCGCCACTCATTATGGTGATGGCGTTTTCCGACACCATGCAAATCACCTTTGCGATGCGTGACCGGCTGGTCGCGGGTGATGATAAACGAACGGCGCTGCGCTACGCCATCCTGCGTGTTGGACCGGCCTGCGTTCTGACTGTGGCAACGGCGGCGGCCTCCTTTATCACACTGCTATTCTCTGATTCCGCGTTGATACGCACTTTCGGCGCCGCGGGCGCTTTGTCGACCGCGATCGCCTATGTCGCCGTGATCACGCTGGTGCCGCTACTCGGTATGATCCTGCTCGGCAACAACAATAGCCACATGCAAACGCAGGTCTCAAGTCGGGACGGCGCCATGAAGGGTCTGCGCGCATTGTGCGAGTGGATTGCGGACCGGGTTGTGGCGCGGCCGATCTTCTTTGCGGTGTTGAGCGCGGTGCTGATCGTGACAATGGGGGCCGCGCATCTCAGCCTGGAGCCGCATTACCGTCTCGCGGATCAAGTCCCGGACCGGGAGCAGGCGCTGGAGGCGAGCGGCCGTCTCGATGAAAAGTTGACCGGCGCCAATCCGGTGCATGTTCTCATCGACTTCAAACAAAGCCAGGACATCTACGATCCTCGTACGCTAGACCTGATCGGTGAAGTCCATCGGCTGATGCAGCGACAGCCCAATGTCGGCAATGTCTGGTCGATCGAAACGCTGCGAGACTGGCTGCAAACTTCGGGTGAATATTCGATCCCGAAACTCAAGCAGTATATCGACATTCTGCCAGAGCATCTGGTGCGCCGGTTTCTGGCCGAGGATCAGCAGAGCGTCGTCGTGACCGGCCGCGTTCCCGATATCGATGCGAGCCGGTTGCTGCCGGTGATCGATGCCATCGACGCGAACTTGGACGAGATTCGTCGTGACAACCCGGCCTTCGAGATTTCGGTCACTGGCTTGCCAGCCATCGCCGCGCGCAATAGTGCCGAGATGATCAACCAGTTGAACCGTGGGCTGACTGTCGAGATGGCAGTTGTCGCCGCCATGATCGGTCTGGCGTTCCGGTCCGTGGTTATCGGACTGGTGGCGGCGCTGCCGGGCCTGTTTCCGATCTTTGCCTCAGGCGCGCTGTTGGCCTTCACTGGCGAGGGACTGCAATTCGCCAGCATCGTCGCGCTGACGGTCGCCTTTGGTCTGGGACTAGATGCGACGATTCACTATCTCAACCGGCTGCAGCAAGAGGATCGGCCCGGCGCAGACCCTGCCGCCGTCATTAAGCGGGCAACGGTGCTGATCGGCCCGGCGCTCATGCTGACAACCATCGTTCTGGCCTGCGGGCTCGCGGTCACGGTATTCTCGGATCTGCCGTCGCTGCGGCTGTTCGGCCGGCTTGCGGCCATCACGCTGATCGCCGCGCTGATCGGCGATCTCATGATCCTGCCCTCAGTCATGCTGCTGATTCGCCGGCGCCAGCGGCGGCGCGAGCGAACTTAACAAGCGCAGCGCCTCGTCCCCTGGTGTTTGACAACTAGAAGTCGGGAGCGCCGACTGGCACAGTCTGCCATTGCCTATGATCCAGCGGCTTCATCGGTTCCGGAGCTTTCCTCCGCGTCGAGCGCCGCCGGCATAAGCCCGACATCATGGCACAGGATCTTGCTGACCGTCTCGCCGTCTTCAGACAGCGGCAGGCGCAGCCAGAACAGCACGATATGCTCGCGCCCGGCGATCGGCCCTTTGACCGCGCCTTGCATCGGCATCCGCTCCTCTACCACCCGCCGGTATGCCGCGCGCCAATAACGCCGCTTCGCGCCGAGACGCAAATCAAACAGGTTCTGCCCCGTCATTTCGCAAGCAAAAATGTCGTGCAGGCGCGTGCCCGCCAAGCGATAGCGCAAAAGGTCAAAGCGCTCGCCAACATCGAGAATGCTGATCCCGGGCAGCAAATGCCGGATGGCCGATGGGTCGAGATCCGCGCGCGCGGGCATAGGGCGGCCCTCCGCGGCCGTCCGCCAGTGGTCATAGACTTCGCGTTGCTCGCTGATGACGAGCTGCGCCCGAAAGGCAAGTTCAGACGACATAGGCCCCCTCGCGTCTGGCGTCGCGCGCCGGCCCGCCGCTGGCCGGTGCTCATAACGCCGGGAAACTATCGGTGATTTGCCCACGCAGGCGCAAGGCTTGCTGGGGTAAAAAACGTTGAGGCCCCAACCGGTCATCGCGTGCGCGATGCGGCGCAGCGCGACGCTTCGCAGACACGGGATCGTTCGCGACGCTTTTCGCAAGTCTGGGGCCCGTGTCTGCGAAGCGTCATTTTCATGCCGCGTCGTGAACGGCAGGACACCCGGCACTTTATCGGCCCAGGGGATTGAAATTTTACTTGTCGTGGAAGTGGTTATAGATGGCTTCGGCCATCGCCTGACTGATGCCTGGCACGGCGGCGAGGTCGTCCAGGCCAGCGCGGCTGACCCCTTTGGCCGAGCCGAAATGGTTGAGCAGGGCGCGCTTGCGCGTCGGCCCGACGCCAGGGATTTCGTCGAGCGGATTGGCGGCATTGGCGATCTTCCGCCGCGTGCGGTGTGCGCCGATGGCGAAGCGGTGAGCCTCATCGCGCAGGCGCTGGATGAAATAGAGCACAGGATCGCGCGGCTCAAGGCTGAACGGCGCGCGGCCCGGGACGAAAACGCGCTCGCGCCCGGCGTTGCGCTCCGGCCCCTTGGCGACGCCGGCAAGTGGCACATCGGTGACGCCGAGTTCGGCGAAGACTTCGCTGGCGGCCGAGAGCTGCCCCGCGCCGCCGTCGATCAGCACCAGGTCCGGCCAGGCCGGGAAGGCATCTGGATCGGTGTCCTCGGGCGTGGCGGTCTCGCGCGCGGACTCCTTCATCAACCGCGTGAAACGCCGGCGCAGGACTTCGCGCATCATGCCGAAGTCATCCCCCGGCGTAAGGTCCGCAGCCTTGATATTGAACTTGCGATAGTGAGATTTGACGAAACCGTCCGGCCCGGCGACGATCATCGCCCCGACCGCGCTGCCGCCCTGGATATGGCTGTTGTCGAACACCTCGACGCGCCTTGGCGTATCCGGCAGATCAAAAGTGTCGGCAAGCCCATCTAGCAGCCGCGCCTGGCTCGCCGATTCGGCCAGACGACGGCCCAGCGCCTCGCGCGCGTTGCGCATGGCGTGATCAATCGCCGCGCGTTTTGGCCCGCGCTTTGGCGCGTGCACCCGCACCTTGCGTTCCGCCTTCAGGCTCAGCGCTTCGCTCAATAGTTCGCCCTCGGGCAGTTCATGGGAGACCAGGATTGCCGGCGGAATCGGCTGGGCGTCGTAGAACTGCGCGATGAACGCGTTCAGCACCGTCTCGACGTCGTGGTGCGCATCTGCGCGGGGGAAGGTGGCGCGGTTGCCCCAGTTCTGCCCGCCGCGAAAGAAGAACACCTGAACGCAGGTTTGCCCTCCCTGTTGCGCGGCGGCGAAGATGTCCGCGTCCTCGATACCGTCCAGATTGATGTCCTGACGGGCGGTGATCTGGGCCAGCGCGGAAAGCCGGTCGCGATAGATCGCGGCACGCTCAAAGTCGAGTGCCTCGCTGGCGGCGGTCATCTTCTGCTGCAGTTCATCGCGCACCCTACTGCCCTCGCCGCGTAGGAAGGCGCTGGCCTCGTCGGCCAGCTTGTTATAGTCCTCCAGCGAAATCTCGCCGGTGCAGGGGCCGGCGCAGCGCTTGATCTGGTAAAGCAGGCAGGGGCGCGTGCGGCTTTCATAGACCGAATCGGAGCAGGTGCGCAGCAGGAACGCGCGCTGAAGCGTGTGGATCGTGCGGTTGACCGCCCCGGCCGACGCGAACGGGCCAAAATAGTCGCCCTTGCGGTTGCGCGCGCCCCGATGCTTGCGCAGCTGCGGGGCCTCGTGGTCGCGTGCGATCAGGATGTTGGCGAAGCTTTTGTCGTCGCGCATCAGCACGTTGAAGCGCGGACGGTGGATCTTGATGAGGTTGGCTTCGAGCAGCAGCGCTTCGGATTCGGTCGCTGTGGTGACGAACTCCATGGAGGCGGTCTGCGCGATCATGCTGGTGATGCGATTGTTGTGACCGCCGCCGCGCGCGTAGGACGCGACGCGCTTTTTCAGGTTGCGCGCCTTGCCGACATAGAGCACTTCGCCGTCCGCGCCGATCATGCGGTATACGCCGGGGCTGCCCGACAGGTTCGGGAGGTAGCTGGCGATGACCTCCGGGCCGGTGGCCGGGCGCGTCTCAGGTCCCGTGTCTGCACCGCGTGACTTCGCCCCGCGGCGCGCACGGGACGACGACGAGGTGTGATCCCGGCTGCTGCGCAGCGTGGAACGGTGCGCCGCTGAGCCGGGATCGTCCGCGTTCGGCGCGGACAACGGATCCCGTTCCGCCCGCGCAATCGCGCGAAGCGTCTTGGCGCTGGGGAGAGCGGGCTTGTCAGCTTTGGCCATGTGCCGGATTTAAGCGCTGTCAGTGGGCAAGCGCAATAGCACACCACGTGTCATCCCGGGCGCTGCGCAGCACGTCAGTGATGCGCTGCTGATCCGGGATCGCTCTCGGCTTGTTCTGAACCCGATCCCGTGTCTGCGCCGCGTTATTACATGCCGCGCCGCGCGCGAAGCGCAGCCGCTCGCAAAAAAAAGAGGCCGCCCGAAGGCGGCCTCTCAATAATTTCTGTCGGATCAAGCCAGATTAGAAGCGGATCCGTGTACCGGCGACAACGCCGAACCAAT
>CAYXPZ010000099.1:0-8130 GCA_964466965.1 uncultured Hyphomicrobiaceae bacterium | reverse complement strand
GTGTTCGAGGCGGAGCTGACCTTCGAGGTCGCGGATGATGACGGTCAGCCGGTGCGCTTCGGCTCGGTCGGCGGCGGTGGGCGCTACGACGGGCTCGTCTCGCGCTTCAAGGGCGCGGAAGTTCCGGCAACCGGCTTTTCCATCGGCGTGTCGCGCCTTTACGCCGCGCTCAAGGCGCTGGGGAAGATCGAAACCGGCGCAACGCATGGCCCTGTCGTCGTGCTCGTCATGGACCGCGAGCGCACCGGCGATTACGCCCGCATGACCCAGGAGCTTCGGAACGCGCCGCTCGATCCCGCCGATCCAAACGGCCCAAGCATCCGTGCGGAAATGTATGTCGGCACCGCCGGCATGCGCGCGCAGATGAAATACGCCGATAAGCGCGCCGCGCCCTGCGTCGTGATCCAGGGCGAGGACGAGCGCGCTCGCGGTGAGGTTCAGATCAAGGACCTGATCGAGGGCGCCAAGCTGTCCGAGCAAATTCAGGATAATGTAACTTGGCGGGAGGGCCGTCCGGCGCAGGAAACGGTATCGCGAGATCGAATGGTTGCCAAAGTGCAAGAAATCCTCAAGGCGCATCGCTGATGGTTGCCGAAAGCACGCGGGCCTTTGAAGCGCTTGAGCGCCAGGCCGACCAGCTCGTCGGTATGTTCCAGGCCGCCGGCTATGAGCGGGTTGCTCCAGCCATCATTCAGCCGGCCTCGATCTTTCTCGACCGCGTCGGCGAGGCGATCCGCGCGCGCACCTACGTCTTTACCGATGCCGATGGCGAAGAGCTTTGCCTGCGCCCGGACCTGACCATCCCGGTGGCGCGGCTTTACATGGAGCGGCACCCAAGCGCCGAAATCCCCGCGCGATACTGCTATAACGGACCGGCCTTCCGGCACCAGCCGGCCAGCGACGCCTTACGGCCGCGCGAATTCCGCCAGGCGGGGATCGAGGCTTTTGGCGCCGTGGACCCGCAGAAGGCCGAGGTCGAGGTGCTGGCGCTTGTGCATGATGCGCTGCGCCGCGCGGGGCTGGAAAACTTCACGCTGCATATCGGCGATCTGGGCCTGTTTCGCGCGCTGCTCGATACGCTTGGGCTGCCGGAGCGCTGGCGGCTACGACTGATCCACAGTTTTTGGCGGCCTCAGGCATTTCATGCGACGTTGCAGCAACTCTGCGAAGGCGGCGCAGCCTCGCGGCGCGCGGAGGATGAACTGGCGCGGCAGCTCGACCCGAACGATCGTGACGCGGCAGAAAACCTGGTGGGCGACTACCTCGCCACACATGATATCGCGCTAATCGGTACGCGGACCCTGGGCGAGATTACTGAACGCCTGCTGGAGCGCGCTGCAGATTTGCGCGAAGCGCCGTTGCCGCGCGAGCATGCGCGCCTCATAGAGGCTTATTTGGCGGTTTCCGGCCAGCCGCGTGCGGCCGGAGCGCGGATTGAGGATCTTCTCAGCGAGGCGGGCCTGCGGATGAAAGGCGTGCTGGATGCGTATCGCCGCCGCTGCGATCTGATGCAGCGCGCTGGCATCGATCCGGGCCGGGCCGTGTTTTCCGCAGATTTCGGCCGTCACTTCGAGTATTACAGTGGCTTCGTTTTTCAGATCGAGGTGCCGGGTACGGGGCGCGGTGGCCACATTGCGGGCGGCGGGCGTTATGACGGGCTGCTACAGGAAATCGGCGCGGCCCAGCATGTGCCCGCGGTGGGTTCGGCGATCCACACCGAGCGCCTTTTGGCTGCCGTTCAGGGGACACTGGAATGACTGCGATCGCTGAGCAGGCCGCCGCGCAGGACAAGCTGATCCTCGCCGTGCCATCGAAGGGCCGGCTCATGGAGCGCAGCCTGGAGATCTTCGCGGAGGCCGGGCTGCCGCTGCGCCGGGTCGGGCATGAGCGCGGTTATCGCGGCATCGTCGAAGGCCGGGGCGATATCGCGGTGCTGTTCTTGTCCGCTTCGGAGATCGCGCATTATCTTGGTTTGGGCCGCGCGCATCTGGGCATCACCGGGGAAGACTTGGTGCGCGAGGAAATCCCGCACTGGGATGCGAGGGCTGAGTTGGTGCGCCCACTCGGCTTTGGCCGCGCGGATGTCGTGGTTGCCGCGCCGGCCTGCTGGATCGACGTGCAGCGCATCGGTGATTTGGAGGATATGGCGGCGCTGTTCTATCGCGTGCATGGACGGCGGCTGCGCGTGGCCACGAAATTTCCGACGTTGACCCGGCGCTTCTTCGCGACCTGTGGCGTCAGCGGTTACCGCATCGTCGAGAGCCTCGGGGCGACAGAGGGCGCACCGGCGGCGGGCGCGGCCGAAATGATCGTTGACATCACCTCCACAGGCGCGACGCTCAAGGCCAATTACCTGAAGATCCTCGAAGACGGGGTAATCCTGAAATCGCAGGCCAATCTCGTCGCCTCAAAGACCGCACGCTGGGGCGAGTCGGCGCTTGCGGCGCGCGCGGTGATTGAACGCGGTATCTCCAAGGTATTCAGCGCTGACGCGGCGTGTTCTTGACATCGACTGTCTGGTTCAGCGGGCGGCGGCCGCCATCGGCATAAATGGTTTCGCCCGTTATGTAGCTGGCCGCGTCGCTGGCGAGAAACTGGACGATATGGGCGATTTCCTCGGGATTGCCGAAGCGCCCCAGCGGCGTGCGCGAGAGCGCTTTGCGCGCCGATTCCGGTTCGCCGGCGACCGGTTTGAGCATTTCCGTGTTGATACTCCCCGGCGCTACCGCATTCACGCGAATGCCGTACGGCGCGAGCGCTAGAGACATCGCCTTGCTGAGTTGGGCGAGGGCGCCCTTCGACATCGTGTAGGCGACGTGATCGGGCAGAGCCAGAGTGTCGTTAATCGAGCTGATATTGATGATGCTTCCAGGCGGCTCGCCGGCTTGCACCTGTGCCACCATCTGGCGCGCCGCGGCCTGGCCGAGCAGGAACGCACCCTTGACGTTGGTGGCGAACACACGGTCAAGCTCATCCTCCTTCAGATCGAGAAATGGCGCGGTGTCCATGACCGCGGCGTTATTGACCAGAATGTCGACCCGGCCATAGGCGTTGAGCGTTTCAGCAAGGAGATTCCGCACGTCCAGCCGTTCAGCAACGTTGCACAGAATGAAGCGTGCCTCGTGACCGCCGCCGCACAACCCGTCGGCGACTTCCTCGCCAAGCGTCTCGTTGACGTCCGCGACAATGATCTTGGCGCCGGCATGAGCGAGCCGGTTGGCGCAGGCCCGGCCGATGCCGCGCGCCGCGCCGCTGATGATCGCCACCTTGCCGTCAAAGCGCATCGCCATCTCGATCCCTGCGGAAGCCGGCGGGCGGGCAGAGCCTCATTCGGCCCGTTCCGCCTGAAGGGTAAAGCTGATCGTGACGTCTTCCGAGACGGTAATCCCTGAGATCGGTCCGTCCGGGCCGACGCCGTATTCCAGCCGCTTAATGGTCAACGACCCCGTGGCACTCGCGGTATCGCCGGAAATGTCGATGGTCGCTGGAGCCGTGATGCTGCCTGCGTTGCCTTTTAGCTCTAGCGTGCCGCTTAGCAGGTAAGCGTTTTCGGCTTCAGCAGGTTCTGCACTGTCGGCGGTGAAGGTTGCCTGCGGATATTCGCTGGTGTTGAACCAGTCCGAGCCGGGCAGCGTGCCATCGACATCGCTGTTGCCGGTGTTCACGCTGTCCAGCTCGATAATGATGGTCGCCTTGGTCTCCGCGGGCTTTGACGGGTCGAACATCACATCTGCGGAGAAGTCCTCGAAAACGCCCTCGATCGTTTGGCCTGCGGCGCTGCCTGAAAAGCCGATCTCGCTTTTTTCAGGAAGCACGGTCCATTCCGTGGCGCGCGCCTCACCAGCGACGACAACAAGAGGCGCAACCAGAGCGGCGATCATCATATTCGTGGCGACGCGGCGGGACCGGCGCGGCAACATGCGTGTCATGACATCATCCCTCAATATGAAAGCGTGGCGCAGCGCTGCCGCTGCATGGACGGCCGCCAAACCGACCAGCACCCAGGCGATCGCCCAATGCGTGGTCTGAAAAACCGGCTCCCAGGCCTGTTTCGTTTCGCTGGGAAGGCTGGCGAGCCACGGAATATGCGGAAGTGTAAACAGGCCGAAGACTTCCGTCGGCACCGAGAGCGGCGAGGCTGATACCCGCGCCCAACCGCTCAGCGGCAGCGCGAACATCAGCGCATAAAGGCCGAAATGCGCCGCGCCGGCCGCGCGCCGCTCCCATCCCGCCATATGTGCGGACATCGCCGGCGGCGGCGAGATCTGCCGCCAGATCAGCCGGACCAGGACCAGCGCGAACAGCGTCACGCCGAACGACTTGTGCAGTTGATAGAGCCACAGCTTGTACTGGAAGTCGCCTTCGACCTCGGTCATGTAGACGCCCAGGCCCACCATGCCCGCGATCAACAGCGCGATCAGCCAGTGCAGCAGCTTGGCAAAGGCGGAATAATCGCTGCGCGCCATCTGGCTACCATGTGCCGGTGTTTTCCATCGAAGCCCAGGGTTCCTGCGGCGGCAGCGGGTCGCCTTTCTGGAGCAGTTCGATGGAGATGTTGTCGGGCGAGCGGACAAAGGCCATGTGGCCGTCGCGCGGCGGCCGGTTGATCGTGACGCCGTGGTCCATCAGGTGCTGACATTTTTCATAGATGTTGTCGACGCGATAAGCGATGTGGCCAAAGTTGCGGCCCTCACCATACTCTTCGGGGTCCCAGTTATAGGTCAGTTCGATCTGGGCATCCTCGTCTCCGGGCGCGGCGAGAAAGATCAGGGTGAAGCGCCCCTTTTCACTGTCCCTGCGGCGCAGTTCGCGCAGGCCGAGGGCATCGCAATAGAATTGCAGTGATTTGTCGATGTCGCTGATGCGCACCATGGTATGCAGATATTCCATTTACCGCCTCCTGCCTCGTCATGCTTTACCGTGCAATGCCCGCTCACGCCGGGCTGTCTCGGAGGTAAGCCCAGGCGCCGGATCGCACAAGCGGTGCGTTGTGCATTTGCGAAAACGCAGGGCGGTGTGGTGGCCGTGACGCGGCGCACTGATTCGTAAAAATTCCCGTTGAAATTGTTTATTTTCGCTGGACGCAACGTTAAGGGTATGCAACCTAAGCGTGTGTAGCGGCGCCAATGAGCGTTTTCCACCTGCTGCCTGAACACGAATCTGGTGGAAGAACAATCATTTAACCGCAACTCGGCGAAACAGGGAGTGTGACGATGATGAAAATGGCGTTACAAACCCGGCGGTCGACGCTACATTTCGATAGCTAGCGTAACAGGCGGCTAGAACAGAGTTTAACAGCGTTTCCAGCTGATGGTGCCGCAGAGGGCAATGTGGTTCCGTCGGCCGGAGCATTAAGTAAGCGGGGGACTGACTAATGGGGGATAAACAACCTCCTCACTCATCGACTCTATCTGCGCTTTCTGAATCCACCGGCATGGATGTCGCGGTCATCGCCGGGCAGATCAAATGGTTTGATGCTTCGAAAGGGTTTGGCTTTCTCGTGCCGGACAACGGGCTGCCGGATGTGCTTCTGCATGTCACGGTGCTGCGCCGCGATGGTTTCCAAACCGCGCATGAAGGGGCCCGCGTGGTCTGCGAAGTCACCAACAGCGAAAAGGGGCTTCAAGCGATCCGCGTCATCGACATGGACGAAAGCACGGCGGTGCATCCGTCTCAATTGCCTCAGCGGACCCGGGTGAAGGTCGAGCCGGAAAGCGACTGGGAGCGTGCGATGGTCAAGTGGTTCAACCGCCAGCGTGGCTTTGGGTTCTTGACACGCGGCGAAGGAACCGAAGATATCTTTGTCCATATGGAAACGCTGCGGCGGTTCGGCTTCGCGGAGCTCCGCCCCTTGCAGATTGTTCAGGTGCGGTATGGCAAAGGTGACAAGGGGCTCATGGCGGCCGAGCTTCGCCCTGACGGTAAGCCGTCGATCCTCTCCTCGTCGCACTGAACCGCGGCAGACGGGCAGCGGCAGACGCAGGTTTGCCGCGTTCGTCATTCTCCTTGCCATGATGGCGCTGACGACGGCCCCATCCTGTGGCAGTGCAGCTAAGCTTCAAGTCGAGCCGGTGATCGTGGTGAGCGAAACCGGCCGACACCTCATTAATGCCGAGATTGCCGACACGCCGGAGACCCGCGCGACCGGCCTGATGTTCCGGCGCAGCCTCGATGCCGATGCCGGAATGTTGTTCGTTTACGACACGCCGCAGAACATCACCATGTGGATGCGGAACACCTACATCTCGCTCGACATGATCTTTGCCGATGTGCGGGGGCGCATCATCCGCATTGCGCGCAACACGGAACCGTTCTCCACCGATATTATCGCCGCCGGTGGCTTGGCGAAGGTTGTGCTCGAAGTGCCGGCCGGGACTGCGCGGCGCTTGAAGCTGAAACCCGGCGACCGGCTGGAGCACCGCGCCGTTGGCGCGGACTAAGTCACACACGCGACGCGCCATAATACACGTTCACAACGTGCTCGGCTTCGGCGAAGAACAGCCAGCGTTCAACGGCCACGCCGATAATCGTTGCGAACACCGCAATCTTGGTCAGCATCATGCTCACGATCAGCGGTGTGAGGGTGGCCAGCGCCAATAGCGGTATCGGCGCGGCAAAGCTAACGAGTACGATCCTGCGCAGCTTCTGCGCGTGTTTGCGCCCCACTTCATAACCCATCTCCCGCTGGACGAAATTCGCCTGGCTGTGAGGCGCTTCCAGCTGGCGGACCTCGCCGATGCCGCCCAGACCGGTGGCTTGCTCCGCGGTGTATTGAGCCGGGGCGCTGTCGGCACGCCCCCAATACGCGAGCTTCAACACGATCGCTAGCGCGAATGCGGCGGCCACTAGCGAGCCCATCCACGATACGAACAGGCCGAAGATCTGCGCGGCCGCGGCGAGCAAAATCGCGCCCGTCGCCAGCGCAAGCGCCAGATAAACCGGCGGCACCCAGCGGTTATGCCAGCGCGGTACCGTGCGCAGCGAAGCGTAGATCATCGCGGTGCAATAGACCGTCATGCCCGCGCCGATAGCGGTGAGCCAACCGGCGATCGCCCACACCCCCGTGTTTTGCTTCAGGAACACCCATCCAATGGCGTAGATGCCGGCGGGCACATAGGTCACGACCGCGGCAACCCCCTCGCGCGACAGCCATGATGAACGCCACTGCGAAAACGCGCGCCAGGCCCGCTCGGGATGGCCAAGATGAAAGGTGGAGGCCACCAGGCCTGCTGTCACCAGGCCCAGCGCGATGGCAAATGCCAAAACCCCGAACCAGCGATCGGGCGGGATCAACCCTACCGCGCCGAACACGCCGAGCAGCGCGAGCAGGCCGTAACCAGCCCCGGACATCGTCGTGAAGGCGATGACGGAATAAGCGGGATGCATGTGTCGGCCCGCCTATCTTGAAAGGATGCGGTCGGCCCAGGCGAAGACCTTGTCCGCTGTCGAGCCGGGCTCCGGCCTCTTGGCCATGTCGGCGAGCGATACCGGCCCGGCTTCAGGTGGGGCGTCCCTGCGCTCGCGCGTGGGCAGGTACTTATTTACCGGCTTGTAGCCAAATTCGGGCAGCAGGTCGAATCCGCCGCGCTCCGCCACATTGCGCGAGACCTCGCTGCTTGGATCGCCCAGATCGCCGAAGGCGCGCGCGCCGGTGGGGCAGGCGCGGACGCAAGCCGGTACCCGGTCCTGTTCCTCCAGGTTTTCGTTATAGATGCGGTCGACGCATAGGGTGCATTTCTTCATCACGCCGTCGTCATAGTCATATTCGCGCGCGCCATAAGGGCAGGCCCAGGAACACAGCTTGCAGCCGATGCAGGTGTCGGGGTTGACCAGCACGATGCCATCCTCCGCGCGCTTGTAGGACGCGCCGGTCGGGCAGACGGTCACGCAGTCCGGCTCCTCACAGTGCAGGCAGGAACGCGGGAAATGCACGGTCATGCTATCGCCGCCCACGCCCGCTTCATAGGTGTGGATGCGGTTGAGCCAGGCGCCGTGCGGGTCGCTGCCATAGGGGTTCTGGTCGGTAAGCGGCGCGGAATAGCCGGTTGTGTTCCACTCCTTGCAGCTCGTCGCACAGGCGTGGCAACCCACGCAGATGTCGAGGTCGATCACCAGGCCGAGCTTCTTGCC
>CAYXPZ010000098.1:0-8257 GCA_964466965.1 uncultured Hyphomicrobiaceae bacterium | reverse complement strand
CCACGGTCGCGTAGCAGATCTCCGCCTCGCGGGCGAGCTTGGCCTCGGGCATGTTGGTCATGCCGATCACGTCGCAGCCCCAGGCGCGGTAAAGCTCGGATTCGGCGCGCGTGGAGAATTGCGGGCCTTCCATGACGAGGTAGGTGCCGCCGCGCTTGTAGCTGATCGCTTCGGCCTGCGCAGCCGCTTCCAGCCGGTCGGCGAGGCCGGGGCTGACCGGATCGGCCATCGCGACATGCGCCACGCACCCCGCGCCGAAGAAGCTTTTTTCGCGGGCGAAGGTGCGGTCGATGAATTGATCGACGAGGACGAAGGTGCCGGGCGCCAGCTCCTCGCGGAACGAGCCGCAGGCGGAGACGGAAACCAGGTCGGTGACGCCGGCGCGCTTCATCGCGTCGATGTTGGCGCGATAGTTGATGTCGGTCGGGCCAAGCCGGTGGCCCTTGCCGTGCCGCGCGAGAAAAACGATCGGCAGCCCGTCGATCTCGCCGCGCGTAAGCGGTGCGGACGGCGCGCCCCACGGGCTTTCGATGGCCAGTTCCCGCGGGTTGGTGAGGCCGGGCAGGTCATAGACCCCGCTGCCGCCAATAATGCCGAGAACAGATTGCGTCATAAACCGGCATCCCCGTTGTTCAAGCTGTCATAAAAGCTATAGCAGGCGCGCCGCACGCGAGACAATCACTGGAGGTGTTCGCCGCCGTCGATGGTAATCATCTGGCCGGTCATCGAGCGCGCGCGCAGGATGAAAACGACCGCATCGGCGATCTCCTCCGGCTTGGCGCCGTGGTGCAGCAGAGTCGAGTCCCATTCGCGGGCGAAATCGGCCTCGGTCTGATAGATGTTGGGCAGCACCGGGCCCGGCGCGACGGCATTCACGCGAATGCGCGGCGCCAGCGCCTGGGCCATCGTGCGGGTAGCGGTCCACAGCGCGGATTTGGCCAGGGTGTAGGAGAAAAACGTCGGCGTCAGGCGCAGCACGCGCTGGTCGACGATGTTGATGATGTTGCCGTCCTGCCCGGCGGGCAGCGCCTTGTCGAAGGCCTGCGCCAGCATCACCGGCGCGCGGAGATTGACGTTGTGATGGGCCGCCCAGCTCTCGGCGGTGAAGTCGCGCACCGAATCGCGCTCGAAGATGGACGCGTTGTTGACTAGGCAATCCGGCGGGCCGAGCGCCTCGACGCAGGCCGGCACCAGATGCAGCGTCTGGTCATAGTCTGCGAGATCGGCCTGCAGCGGCGCAACACGGGCGCCGAGCGCGCGCAGTTCCTCGGCAAAGCTGTCCGCTTCCATCCGCGAGCGATTATAATGCAGCCCAATCGCCCAGCCCTCTTCGGCCAGACGGCGCGCGATGGACCGGCCGATGCGTTTGGCGGCCCCGGTGACGAGCGCGATAGGCGGAACATGATCGCTCATGGTAGATTTACGCTCGATGCGCTAACGCGTGGCCCCCATCCGGTCCAGATATCAGCGAACAACGGCAAGGCT
Organism: uncultured Hyphomicrobiaceae bacterium; assembly: GCA_964466965.1. Lineage (GTDB taxonomy): Bacteria > Pseudomonadota > Alphaproteobacteria > Rhizobiales > Rhodomicrobiaceae > Dichotomicrobium. The sequence goes on along the minus strand of CAYXPZ010000098.1, from coordinate 6,772 downwards.
GGCCTGTGCGCTTGGGCTGAGGAGAAAACCGATATACGCCGCGTATGCGGCGACGAATGCTATTCCCGTGCGGCGGCCGATTGGCAGCCCCCAGATCACGAAGGGCAACAGCACCGCCGTCGCCGCCAACATCACCCAGATATCAAGACGCAGGATTTCACCCGGGATGCTCAGCGGGGTGACCATGGCGGTGATTCCGACAATTGCCAGCATATTGAACAAATTGCTGCCGAGCACGTTTCCCAGCGCCAGCGCGCCGTGCCCGCGAATCGCCGCGATCACTGTGGTCGCCAGCTCCGGCAGGGAAGTGCCGATCGCGACAATCGTCAGACCAATTACGGTATCGGAAACGCCCCATACCCGCGCAACCGCCGAGGCGCCGTCCACCGTTAGGTGCGCTGCGATCGGCAACCCGACGAGGCCCAGAAGCAGCGCTCCAACGGACACCCAGATTGAACCCGGGAGTGGCGAAACATCATCGTCGATTGGCACGAGGCTGCCATCGGCGTGGCTATGCATGGCGCGGCGCGCCGACAGCCAGAGGAACGCGATCAGGAGGCTGAACAGAAGTGCTCCGTCCCAGAACGTCATGGGCGTGAGAAAGCACAGCACGGTGAATAGAATACTGATGCCGATGACAATGTAGGTGTTTCGGTCCAGCGCGTGATGATCGCAGCGGGTGGCGCAAATGATGGCCGGCAGGCCAAGCACCAACAGGATGTTGGCGATATTGCTGCCGACAACGTTGCCGATGGCGATCCCCGGCAAATTGTCGAGGGCGGCCTTCACGGAAACGACGAGCTCTGGGGCCGATGTGCCGAAAGCAACAACGGTGAGACCAACGATCAGCGGCGCGATCCCGAACCTGTAAGAGATATCGGCGGCGCCGCGCACCAGAACATCGCCGAATACGACGAGCAACAGCAGTCCGCCGGCCAATTGCACGTATATCATCTAGCTGCGATCGCCTCCTGAACCCCAAATTCGCCGTACGCGCAGTTTGCGCGAGCCGTCAGGCTGCCGCCGACGGCAGGGGCGCGCAGAAACTCCACAAACTTATTAACAAGGCTGGTGACTGCCCCGTGCCACCGTCTCTGTGCTGTGTTCGGATATAAGTGGCCATACAGCTCCATCCAAGCAGCCCTCCGATCGCTGCATTTGCATCTGCCAGACATATGCGGAAAGCCAGAGATTCCAACGGCCTATTCAACGAAGGCATAACGCTTAGCCGCCCGCTCACGGGACGTCACGTTCGCTGATGCTGGCTTTTGCGCTTCGAGAGGCCTCTAGAGGAAAGCTCTCGCGACGCTCAGCAGCACCAGCCAACGTGACCCGCCCACCTGAAAACAATCACAGATTGTGCGAAATTCCTCTTGCAACCCGCATTTTACACGTATAGGGTGCATTTATCTGAACAGAGCAACTCAAGAGTGGTGATGGCGCACAACGCAAACATCTCTGCAGTCATGAGGTGTTTTGCGTATCGGTCAGCAACTAAGGGCAGTCACAGCAGACCGGAACAGCTATCGTTGATGGGGCCCCTGCACTGCACGTCTCACTTCAACACTTCCGGTTTACAATCTGCCTCGCCGGGGCCGCGATGTCTTCATCCGGGCTCACCTTTGTTGGCACTCATCTCCATGCGGGTTGGTTCAGACCCTGCGGATGGTGGCGTATTCAATAAAACGTCGACGTCCAAGGGGTGCGAACACACGGTTTAGTATCGTGTGCGTAGCGTAGAAGTACTGCGTTGGGACAAGGCAAGATGCGCCGGACTGATCATCTGGCGTTTTCATAAGCCCAAGTCCTCTCCCTCTCTAGTGCCCAAAAAGGCCGGATCCTTACCCCCATCGGGATCCGGCCACCCCTCCCTGCCTGCAGCCATCTGGCCCAGCGCTTTCAACCCTTGCCGTAGGCCTCGATCCATACCGGCTGACCAAGTTTCATGTCCGCGATCTCCGCCGGGCATGTCTGATATGCGACACTGGAAGGCTTCACCCCTGGTGCCACGTCTTATCGAAGCCATATTCCCTGGTGTATGCTGCGCTGCAGCAAACAGGGCTGCGGCCCTGCAGCGCTGACGTACAATCACGCAACCCGGGAGAGGTTCTCATGAGTGAATCTCATTTCTGGGGAGGAACGTTCAGAAAGCTTTGGCCAACGGAAACCGAGAAGTTCCGTGACCATCTCCTGAGGCTCGACAAGGAAACCCGTCGGCTCCGGTTCGGCATGCCGGTCAATGACCAGTTCATCTGCGATTACGCCGCCCGAGTCGGTGACTGGGATAGCCTTATCCATGCCTTCGTTGTGAATGGCGAGGTGCGGGCTGCCGCTGAACTCAGACGGATTGGCGATCACTGGTCCGGCGAAGCCGAGGCCGCTTTTTCCGTCGAGAACGAATATCAGAACAAGGGCGTCGGCAGCGAGCTGCTCGGGCGCATCGTCCGTTCCGCGCGGAACCGTGGCATTAACCGGCTCTACATGAATTGCCTGCTGGAAAACCGGAAGATGCAGCGGGTCGCCAAAAAATTTGAAGCGTCGTTACAGTTCGACCATGGCGATGTCATCGGGCGGGTGCAGCCGGGTGTCCCAACCTATCTGTCGATCTGGAGCGAGGCCGTCGAAGACGGCAGCAATTTTATGCTGGCCGTTCTCGACCTTCCAAAACGCTACGCTGCCTGATGCGGAGCGGCCCGGCGCAAGCGCTAGCAAAATCGTGTTTCTAGTGCAGTTTCCGACACAGACACTTGAATGAGAGGGTGCTGCAAGCGTGGATCAAGTGTCTGTGTCACTGCGCTAGGCCGCTCACGCGGCTGCGGTCTGCGCGCCTCCCGGCTGCACCGGCGGGAACAGCTCGTCCAACGGGATTGACCGGCCGTTCGGCTGGACCATGCGGCAATGATACCGCTTCAGAGCGCGCGGATGTGGCACGCCGCAGGAATGCGCAATGATCCCAACGTCCTTGCGGACCTTCTCGACATACTGCATCACGCGCACGGCCTTGTCCGCCGGGTCGAGACCGCGCTGCAGACGCGGGTTATGTGTGGTCACGCCGGTCGGGCAGGTATTCTTGTTGCATTTCAGCGCCTGAATACAACCGATGGCGAACATGAAGCCGCGCGCGGAGACCACTGCATCGGCTCCAGCGCAATAGGCCCAGGCAACCTCTGCAGGCGTGACCAGCTTGCCCGAGGCGAACAGCTTGATCCGCTCGCGCAGCCCATGTTTCACGAGAATGTCGGCGACCAGCGGCAGCGCTTCCTTGATCGGCAGGCCAACATTATCCATCAGCGCCATAGGCGCCGCGCCGGTGCCGCCGTCGCCGGAATCGATGGTGATAAAGTCGGGCGCGCTCTCGATCCCCCGGCGATGAATCTCCTCGCACATGTCTTCCAGCCACCCATAAGCGCCGACGACGGTCTTGAACCCGACCGGCTTGCGCGAGACCGTGCGCAGATGGCCGATGAAGTTCAACATGTCCTGCACGCTGTCGATTTCTGGATGGCGGTTCGGTGAGATCGAGTCCTGGTATTCGGGAATGCCACGGATCCGGGCGATCTCTGGCGTGACCTTGACGGCCGGCAGGATGCCGCCTTTTCCAGGTTTCGCGCCCTGGCTCATCTTCAACTCGATCATCTTGACCTGCGGGATATCGCCGAGTTCGCGCAGCTTGCCGTCATCGAGCCGTCCATCCAGCGTGCGCACGCCGTATTTCGCCGTACCGATCTGCATGACGATATCAGCGCCGCCTTCCAAATGTTGCGGCGCCAGCCCGCCTTCGCCGGTATTGAGCCAGCAGCCGGCCAACGCGGAACCTTTCGACAATGCGCGCACCGCCGGCTGCGATAGCGCGCCGTAGCTCATGCCCGAGATGTTGATGATTGAGTGAAATTCGTACGGATTGGGCGTGTATTGACCGACGACCACGCCGGGCGCTTCGGTGGCGTCGCTCTCAAGCGTGGGAAATGGACAGTTCACGAAAACCGGCGAACCGACTTCAGACAGGTTGTGCGTGGAGCCGAAAGCGATCGTGTTGTCGCTGCCTGCCGAGGACTTGTAGACCCAATCGCGTTGCGCACGGTTGAACGGCATTTCTTCGCGGTCGAGCGCGAAAAAATACTGCCGAAAAAATTCGCCAAGCGTACTGAAGATGTGGCGAAACCGGCCAATGACCGGATAATTGCGGCGAACAGCATCTTTGGTCTGCGAAATGTCGATAAAGAACAAGATGACGACGCCAAGCGCGCCCAGCCCGACGGTAAAGACGAACAGTTTCGTCAGGAAGTCGAGCCCTTCCATCGTTAGGTAGCTAAACCAGTCCATTCCCTTTGAACTCCCCTTGGCCGCACAGTTGGCGATGCCGCCATATCACCCCCCTCTTTTAACATGGCTCAGCTTGCATGCGCGCGTCACGATACCTCAAATCCGCGCGAGATCGCGTAACTGACAAGCAATCCGACGCCTCTCATCGAGCAGGCATAGTTCGTTGAAGGAAGGTGCAGATGCGCCGCCCCGTGTGCAGGGCCCGCTTGCTTCGGAGCGCGCTCGACGGGTGGGCATGCCCGGCAAGCGGCCCGCTTATTGAGGCGTCGCGCATAAAGAAAGAGGACCTCGACGGCAGCGCCGGGAGGTCCTCTCTTGCTCTGATCAATTGTTAACCGGTCTTACGCATGGGCCGCGCTCAGCGGGCCTGGTCCCGTCCGACCTCCTTTCAGGCACATGACTCGGCGTGGGACCCCAATTCCGATGTTGCGCGACGCAAGCCGCATGTTTACCGGTTTCTCTGGTCTTAACCAGATTTCACAAGCACGAAAACCCGCTGAGTTCACCAAGCAAGTCGTCGTGCTTTCGTTTCATATGGTCTATTGTCGGAAGCTCGCCTGACATCAAACAGCGATCATTATCGCAACTATCAGGCGATGTAACGACCCTTGGGCGGAGTCATTTTCCTAGACCTCCTTTGCTTGATTAGCAAAAGTATGCGCCCGTTAGCCGCGTGCGTCAATACTCATGTTGAAAGAACCCTACGACGGCACTACGATTGAATTCGACGAAAAAACACTGCGCGCATGATGCACTGGAGTCACTTATGGCGGTTCAAACGCCGATCTGCAATTTTGGTTGGAAGGCGCCGGACTTCGAACTCCCGGGCACCGATAAGCGCCTCTACACATTGTCCGACATCCGCGGCGCGAATGGCACGCTGATCATGTTCATCTGTAATCACTGCCCCTATGTCCGCGCGGTGATTGACCGGCTGGTCCGCGATGTCAGCGCACTACTGGATATGGGTATCGGAGCGGCGGCGATCTGCGCGAACGACGCGGAAACCCATCCTGATGACTCGTTTGAGAACATGCAGCGATTTGCTTCGATGCACGGCTTCACCTTCCCGTATCTGCACGATGAAACGCAGGATGTCGCGCAGACCTATAAGGCGGTGTGTACGCCGGACTTCTTTGGCTTCAATTCCGATCTGGCGTTGCAGTATCGCGGCCGGCTTGATGAAAGCGGCGCGCAGCCGGCGGCGCCGGATGCCCGGCGCGAGCTGTTTGATGCGATGAAACAGGTCGCGGAGACCGGGCAGGGGCCGGCAGAGCAAATCCCGTCCATGGGCTGCTCGATCAAGTGGAAGGCTGCCTGAGACGGCCGCCATCAAACCCGCGTTAACCCTGTTTAAGGTGTTAGCGATAAATTTAGACGAATGCTGTTTAGTCTGCCCGTGTCTACGGGGAGGTGCGTATGACGCTGGCGGATTACGCCCGGTTTGCCTTGTTGATCGCGCTCGGCGTGCTGTCTTTTATTGTGTTCTTGGTGGCCGGGACCTTGCTAGGGCTGATGTATGTTGATCCGACCGGCTGCCGGTGCATTTATCCGTTTCCGCCGGTCGGCCTGTACGTGCTGGGCATTTTCGGATTGTTGTTGCTGTTTCCGATGATCCGCACGGCGATCGTCGATGCCCCCGAGTATCTCGAAAAGTTGGGGCTGACGACCAATGCGGCGATCGCGACGATCGTAATTTCTCTCGTCGTTCTGATCGTGATTCTTTAGCGCGATTTCAGCAAATTCAAGAATCGGTGTTGCGTCCGAACGCGTCGAGCGTTGTCAGTAAGTGGGAACCGGTTTTGCGTTCGAAGCCGCGGGCCGGCGCGAAGCGACGAAAACGCGACAAAACAACAACTTAGAGCGCGTTCAGTGATTCCGGTTCCATTGAACGCGTTCTAGACAACTGCTCGAAGCTTTCCGTGCACGCCTCGAAGTGGCCAGCGCGGGGCCGGACAGCATCACAACCACCATTCTGTACGTTTGACTGTCGGCTGATCACTATAGATATGGTCGCCGCTTACAGCCCGCGGGAACGCATCTCCTGCATTTCCGGCATCCATATCAGCCGTAGCTTCGTTTGCGACATTCCCGCTCTCGCTGACCTCTTGCAGCTCTGATCAAATCCCCAGATGCAGTTTCGGCTTCCAGAACGGGCGGAAAAGTTCGATCTTGGGGCAGCGATCCATAACGACCTTCATGCCCGCGTCCTCGGCGCGTTTGGCGGCCTCGTGGTCCACGACGCCAATCTGGCCCCAGAGAACCTTGGCGCCGATGGCGATGGCTTCTTCGGCTATGCCCATAAGGTCTTCGGGGCGGCGGAAAACCTCGACCATGTCAACAGGCCGGTCGATGCTGGCGAGCGATGGATAGACCTTGATACCGCGGATTTCAGTCACCTCCGGGCGCGGGTTCACGGGGATCATGTCATAACCCGTCTCGTGCAGGA
>CAYXPZ010000097.1:0-8665 GCA_964466965.1 uncultured Hyphomicrobiaceae bacterium | reverse complement strand
TGGGGCAGGCTTTCTATGATTCCGGTCCGCGGATCGGCATTGAGCGGCTCGCGCGCTACCTGGAAACACAAACCGCCGTTGGCCGCCTGGCGATTGCCGATGCTGATCAGGCGGCGCATGAATTCACCGAGCTGTGCCGCGCCAATCTCTTCTATCGCCGCCTGCTCGGCATACAACGCTCCGTCAGCGCGGAGGAAATCACGCGGTACGCCGACAAGGCGGTATCGCTGTTCCTGCGGGTCTATGCGCCCTCGCGCTGAGACGGATCGTCTACGCGCCCTGCCGCCGGATCCTCCGCTCCGTGATTGGCGCGCAGGTCTTTCAGCAGCGACAGCCCCAGCAGCACGAGGATGATGGCGAACGGCACGCCCGTGATGATCGTCGCGGTCTGAAGCGCCGTCAGCCCGCCGCTAACCAGCAGGACGGCCGTTATCACCATCACGACCAGTGCCCAGAACGCGCGCTGCCATTTCGGCGGCTCCGCCAGCCCCGTCGCCAAGGTCGCGGTAACGAGCGCGCCTGAATCGGCGGAGGTGACGAAGAACAGAAGAACGATGATCGTCGCCACACCGATGAGCAGCGTGGACAGCGGCAGCGTTTCCAGAAACGCATAAAGGCTGGCGTCGATACCGGCGTGCAACAGGCTGGCGTCGTCAAACAGCACGTTATGCAGAGCGTTTGAGCCGAACACCGTCATCCACGCGAAGTTGAACATCGTCGGGACGGCCAGCACGCCGATCACGAACTCGCCGATCGTCCGTCCCTTTGATACGCGCGCAATGAAGAGGCCGACGAATGGCGACCAGGAAATCCACCAGGCCCAATAGAACAGCGTCCATTGCGACTGCCAGTTCGTGCCTGTGTAGGTTTCCCGCCAGGACGAGCTTTCCAGGAAGTGGTTGGCGTAGTAGCCCAGATGCTGGCCGAAGGCCTTGAGCACGAAGATCGTTTCGCCGGCCAACAACACAAACACCATCAAAGCTGAGGCGGCGAACAAGTTAAGCTTCGAGATGATGCGCACGCCGCGTTCAACGCCGGATACCACCGAGACAAGTGCGGCCAGCGATACCATCACGATCAAAGCGATCTGCAGCTCCAGCCCGGTTTCCAGCGGCGTGAGCCGGGCAAGGCCGGCGCTCGCCTGAGAGGTTCCAAGACCAAGCGAGGTTGCAACCCCGAATACGGTGCCCAGCACAGCAAAAATATTGAGGACTGTCCCGCTGATATCCGCCAAGCGCGTCGAAGCCATTGCCGTGAGCGGGCCCGAGAATGTTGGCGCTTGCCCTTTCCGATAGTGAAACCATGCAAGCGTCAGTGCGACCAAACCGTAGACCGCCCAGGCATGAAGGCCCCAGTGCAGGAAGGTCTTGTTCATGGCAAAGCGGGCCGTCTCCGCCGTATTTCCATCGAGTTGCGGCAAGAACGCTTCGTAGTGGCGCAGCGGCTCCGCGACGCTGTAGAACAGCAGCCCGATGCCCATGCCGGCGGCGAACAACATACCGAACCAACTCAAACGCGAAAACTCAGGCCGGCTTTGCTCACCGCCCAGGCGCAGGGACCGGTACGGACCGACCGCCAGATAAACCATGAAAAACAGGACGAGGTTGATGATCAGGATCATCAGCCATCCGGTGTAGTGGGTCACCGCACGCTGAGCGTCGTGAAAAAAGCTCTCCGCCGAAGACCCGTAAAATGCGGCGGCCGCCAAGACGATGGTGATCAGGAGCGTACTTATCCAAAATATCGGGGAGATGCGCCCTATCATGCTTGCTCCTTCGGGCTTGCGCATTTGGCAGTGTGGCTCGCGAGACTGGGCAGTCACTTCTGCGCGCGTCGCTGATGCCTCGCACTCAGCATTTATCATACCGAACGGTTTAGTTCAAACAGAGATGGGAAAGGGTGCGGCAGCGCTGCGTTCAAGGCGCGGACGTCCTTTAACCACTTATTAACGATACAACTCTAAATTGCACGCTGATGGGGATGCGGATGCGAATACCATGTTACGGGTCGCTTTCGGCAGCATTGCGCTTGTGGCCGGTCTGTACATCATCGTGGGCGAACATTTGGCGGGCGTCAGCGCTCACGCAACAGTCAACGCCCGTCTGACAACGATCCGCGCGCCGATCGACGGCACCCTCACGTTAACTTATGACCGGATCGGAAGCGTTATCCGCCGTCGCGGACGCCTCGGGGAGATCCGCAACGACCGGGCGGACACAACGCGGCTCGCTGATCTGTCCAATCGCCGCGCGGGTCTGCAGACGGAACTTCAAAAGATCCAACGGCAACGCGAAGACACCGCGGCGGCGCGCGAAGCACTGTTTGCGCAAGTCGCTGCATATAAGCGCGGGCGGATCGACCAACTCCGCGCCCGGATCGACGAATCGCTTGCGAGGGTCGAAGCGGCGGAAGCGCGCCAGCGGGAGGCGCTGCGCGCATATCTTCGGGCTAAGAAGCTGCGCAACCGCGGTGTCCAGTCCGCGGCCAATCTGGAAGCTTCCGAGTCAAATTACGAAGTGGCCGTCAAGGACACTGAGGCGGCACGACAGCAGACCGCGTTCTTCGAAGTCGAACTAAAGGCGGCACAGCAAGGCACTTTCCTTGGCGATTCCTATAACGACGCCCCCTATTCGCAGCAGCGTATCAAGCAATTGGAGCTTCGCCTCAAACAGCTCGCCTCGGAGCATGAGAGTTTGAGCCGCCAGGAGAAGCAACTCGAAAGACAGCTTGATATCGAGCGCGTGCGCCTGAAACGCTTGTCGCGCGCCGAACTGGTTTCGCCGGACAACGGGGTCGTCTGGGATTTTCTCGCCAATAGCGGGGAAACCGTGCGCAAGGGCCAAGATCTCTTGCGCGTGGTCGACTGCGACACCGTGATGATTACCGCCAGCGTCAGCGAACGGCTCTACAACACCTTGAAGCGGAGCGATAAGGCGCAATTCCGGCTGCGTGGCAGCGACCGTGTCTATCGGGCAACGGTTGCGCGCCTGGCCGGTGTGGGCGCCCAAAGGCGCTACGACAAGCTGGCCATCGCTGCAGGGGCGAAGGCGGTCGAGCAATACGACGTGCTGCTGAAGGTCCCTGACTTAGCCTTCAAACGGGACACGGGGTGCATGGTGGGCCGCACTGGCCGGGTCGTTTTCGCCGATTCGCCGCTCGATACTGCGAACCAGCTCTTAGCCCAGGTGGGTCTTAAGTAAGGCGGTCGTGCGATGTTGGTACTGAGCGAATATCTAGCCAATCTGGGTTTAACCTTCGGCATCATTGGCTTTGCTTGTATAGCGCTGCCGTATTGCCGGCGGGATGATCCCTGGCTGCGCGCATTTTTGATGTCGGGCGTGATACTCCTGAGCTGGCGCTACATCGCCTGGCGCTTTCAGAGCACCATCCCGCCACTCAGCTTCGAAATTGACAGCATGGTCGCCTGGGGTTTCGCCACCATGGAGGCGCTGGCAATGATCTCCTCAACGATCGCTGCAGCGATCCTCTCGCGCACGAAGGACAGGCACGAAGAAGCCAACAGATGCCAGGGCTGGTGGGGCGACGGCGACATGCCGCGCATCGATATCTATATCGCAACCTATAATGAGAGCCGCGACGTTCTTCAGCGCACCATTGCCGGCGCGCTGGCCACAAGCTACCCCAACGCCCGGATTTTCGTGCTTGATGATGGGCGTCGCGCCTGGCTCAAGACGCTTTGCCACAACAAGGGCGTTGGCTACATAACCAGGCCGGACAACAGCCATGCTAAAGCCGGCAACATTAACAATGCCATCGCTCAGCGCCGTCATGCGCCGGATGCCCCCGAGTACATCGCAATCCTTGATGCGGATTTTGTTCCCCATCGCCAGTTCCTGCACCGCGCCATTAGTCTGTTCCATGATCCCAGCGCCGCGCTCGTCCAGACGCCGCAGCACTTTTTCAATCCTGACCCGATACAGCACAATCTCTGCGTTACCGACGTTTGTCCTGACGAGCAGCGTTTTTTCTTTAATCATGTGCAGCCTGCGCGTGATGCCTGGGGCATCGCCATCTGCTGCGGCACGTCCTCTCTGATCCGCGTCAGCGCGCTGGAGGCGATTGGCGGTGTGCCAACCGAAAGCGTGACAGAGGACTTCCTGCTCAGCCTGCGCTTCGCCGAGCATGGATATAAGACGGTGTATCTGAACGAAGCGCTGACCGAAGGACTGGCCGCTGAGGGGTTGCCGGAATACATCACCCAGAGGGCGCGATGGTGCCTGGGATTAATGCAGATCGTGCGCGGCCCTTATAATCCTTTGAGTGCGCGCCACCGCCTGAGCTTACGCCACCGGCTCAGCATCCTCGACTCGCTGATGTACTGGAGCACGACCTTTTCGTTCCGTATCGCGAGCATCGTGGTCCCGCTGCTCTATTGGTTTTTCGGCATACTCGCCGTTGATGCGGAGATGGCTGAGGTGCTCAACTATTTTGCGCCCGCCTACGCCGCCACCCTGATCGCGCTGAACTGGCTCTCGCGCGGGCTCGTCATCCCGTTTGTGACGGACGTGGCGCAGTTGGTGGCAGCCTGGCCGATCACCCGCTCTGTCTGGCTAGGTTTGCTGAAGCCGGGACCGCACAAATTCAAGGTCACGGACAAGGGCGGAAAACGCGGCAGGCGACTGATCCGCTGGCAGCTTGCCTGGAGCTTTTTGTTTCTGTTCGGCATCACGACCTTCGGCCTGTGTCTGCCGTTGCTGAGCGATTACGGCCAGAGCCACTATGCTGGCGACGGCGTGGCCATCATCCTGTTCTGGACTGTGTATAATCTCGTGGTTCTGTCGTTGGCTGTGCTTGTCTGCGTCGAGCTACCGCGGCGAGGGCATACCCTGCGGCCGCATATCGAAGCGTCCGCCATCCTCACGCAAGACGAAGTGTTGCCGGCCTGGATCATCAACATCGACCCGGATTGGGCCCGCGTGCGCGGCGCACAGGGGCTGCGTGAGCATGAACTGGTTCAGTTGCGAATCGAAGATCTTGGCGCCGTTCAAGCTGAGATCGCAGCCTTCTACCAGGACGGCTATGCCTTGAAGCTGTTTCCGACTGACATGCAGCACGACCAGCTGGTCCACAAGTTGCATACCGGTGGCGGCGCGCCAGGCCGGGTCGAGAGCAACCTTCCTGGCGTTTTCGCAGGTCTCGGACGACGCGTGCTTTCGCCGAAGCTTGAGGGCGGAGTAAGATCATGATGGATTGTGCCAAACTCAGCCTTCGCACCTGGCTCCTGGGCGTTCTCGTGGCGACCTTCGTCTGTCCGTTGCTGCTTTTCGGACTTGTGTACACTTCAGCGCTGACCAGGGTCGGCGAGAAGATCACGCTTGAGAGTCTGGAGGAGCGCGGTCAGCTTCAGGCGCATGCGCTCGCACGGCAACTCTACCGTCCGTGGCGCGATATTTCTCTTCTGGCGGACAAGGTAAGCATGGAGAACCCGCTGGATCTGCGCAAACTGCTCACTCACATCGTCGAAGCCGACACCCGTTACTTGTGGCTTGGGATCGTTCGCACGGATGGCACTGTTTATGCTGCATCATCCGGCGTTATGGAGGGGCAACAGGTAAGCGGTCGCCCTTGGTTCGAAAGCGGTCTGGTCGGACCGTTTGCTGGCGCCTATGATCGGGGGCCAGGCACGCTGGCCATGCTGCCGCGACACATGACTGCAAAGCGCATCTTCCATTTTGCCGCGCCGATCCGCGATGCGGCGGGCCACACCATCGGTGTTTTGGGCGCGTATTTCGACTGGAACGAGGTTCGAGCGATCCTGACAGGATTGGATCGCGGAAACACGCAGACGCTGCTCGTCAGCGGGAACCTGCGCGTTCTGTTTGGGCCAAACAGTTTGCTTGGGGAAAGCCTAAGTCTCAGTAACGTGATCCCAGACCGCCGGATCGAGCCGACCGCGCGGATCGAGACCTGGCCCGACGGTCATAGCTATGCGACCGTAACCGTGCCGGAAATTGAATACCATGACCTTCCCAGTTTTGGCTGGCGGCTTGTGGTCCGGCAAGAGGCCGACGAAACGCTGAAGCCAGTGCACTGGCTGGTACGTCATTTTTGGATGATGCTCGGTGCCGGTATTCCCGTAACGCTTGGCATCCTGGCGTTGCTCGCAAATTATGCAACGGGCCCAATACGCCGCATCGCGGACTTTTCTACCGACCTCGCACGCGGCAACTTTGCCGGGCATCCGCCGGATGAGCATGCCTACCAAGAGGCGCAAAAACTTTCCAGCGCGCTCTTGCGCCTGCAATCGCAGCTGATGCAGGTTGATGAGGACAGTCGGCAGGCTTCCTCGCCAGACCCTGTGAGCAGCCGAGGGGTCATAAGCAGCAGTCCACACGACCACTACTCGGAAGCTGGGTAGGCATCCAAGACTATACGGGCACAATTAGATACAATTAATGCATTCGCTTTTTCCAACTGGCGACAAGCGGGACTCAAATCTCAAATGCGCTCCACTAGTGCAGTTTCCGACACAGACAGTTGACGCGATACTACTGCAAGCGTGGATCAAGTGTCTGTGTCGGAAAATGCATCATAGGCACCGCTTCACCGAGTGAGGAGACAACCACGCCTGGCCTTCCCGCAGTGTCTCACGCATAAGCAGATCGCCTTATGCAACACGTTGAAGCTGATCGGCGCCAAGCCAATGCTGCGCTTGCTGCCTACCCATTATCTCGGGGCAGGTTCATGATCGCGGTGGCCGTGGCGGCAGCGGCAAAGGTTGATGCGAAGCTCAAGAAGTACAACGCTCCGGCCGCCAGCTTCACGTCGCTATCGGAAAACAGCGTCCCGACGCCGAACGGGTCCGTGACGAGAATTCCGGCGCCCACGAGCGTGCCCAGCACGGCGCCGACCGAGGCATGCAACAGCAGGAAACGCGACCAACTTGCCGATCGGTCTGAACAATCTTTCCGCGTCATAGGGGCTCTCCGGTCCATGCCTACTTGCGGTTACGCAACAGCGCGACCAATGGATGGCTTGCATATAAGGTTTTTCGTCCGTCAGGATCCGCGCAACCAACAAACGGTGCGACACCGTCGCAATCTGAGGGCGGCCCTGTCATTATCATTCGATGCGCAGGTTGTTCTGAACCAGGAGCTCACTTCTGCGATCGCGTTTGAACGGCTTGCCGCTCCAGCAACGCCTCGCCCGCATCTCCGACCACCTGGGAAATCAGCAAGAGCTGGTCCGCTAGCGCGCTCGTTTTTCGCCAGATCATGCCCACCGCCCGGGAGGGTTGCGGCTCACGAAAGCGGGCGACAGAGACCCGGGCCGAGCGTGTTTCCACGCCGACGGCCATCTCCGGGATGAGGGTCACGCCAATGCCAGCGCCAACCATCTGGACCAGAGTCGATAGCGAGCTGGCGTCGAGCAGTTCGCGCGGGCGCGCCGATCGCATGTTGCAGAACGAGAGCGCCTGATCCCGGAAACAGTGACCCTCCTCCAACAACAACAACCGGAGCTTGCGCAACATCTTGCTGTTGGGCACGGGGGTTGATGCCTCCGCGCGCGAACGGACCAACAGGAAGTTTTCCGTGAACAGCGGGACCTCACTCAATGACGGCTCGGAGACCGGGAGGGCAACAATCGCCGTGTCGAGCCGCCCCTCGTTCAACTCCTCGATCAGTTTCGGTGTGACTGTTTCTCGAACATGAATATCAAGGTCCGGATGCAGCTGACTCAGTGAAGCAATGACCGCAGGCAGTAGATAAGGCGCGATGGTTGGGATAACGCCGATCCGCAGCGGACCCGAGAGCCGGCCGCGCGACGCCCGCGCCAGATCGCCGAGTTCATCGACGGAGCGCAGAATGTGCCGGACGCGCTCGATCACATCCTCGCCAAACTTCGTTAACCGCACTTGACGGGTGTCGCGTTCCACCAGCGTGGCGTCGAGTGCGTCCTCCAATTCCTTGATCTGCATCGATAAAGCCGGTTGCGAAATCCCGCATGCATCTGCCGCACGCCCGAAATGGCCATGACGCGCGAGCGCATCGAGATACCTGAGCTGTCTCAACGTGATCTGGGTCATAAGATAATCTTATTCATTCGATCGAAATTTCTAAATGTACCTGATCAGCGACGTTTGGTAGCATACAGGTTAAATATAATGCGGTCCTTGAGCGGTGCGGGGTCTGCTGACACCGCCTTGGCCGGCTCAAAGACGAACACGTCGCAGGACATCGCCAGCATGACCGGCGGTTGACGGACAATCCTGTAGCGATCGGCAGAACCTTGGCCATGGAGGTCCGTTAACCCGGCCCGGACAGTCAGTCCCAGCGATCGTTACACGGTCTGATGCCATCGGGCGCAGACCGAAGCAAACAGCCGAAACAGCGGAGACAATTATGGACGCGAAGAACCCTGAAGCCGGCGGTTGCCCCGTACTGCACGGCGCCACGAGTTTTGGACTGCAGTCAAACCGGGACTGGTGGCCGAACCAACTCAACCTGAAAATCCTTCACCAGAACACGCCGCAGACCAACCCGCTAGGTGAAACCTTCAATTATGCCGAGGCGTTCAAACAACTCGACCTCGATGCCGTGAAGCAGGATCTTCATGCGCTGATGACGGAGTCTCAGGAGTGGTGGCCAGCCGATTACGGCCATTACGGCCCGCTCTTCATCCGCATGGCTTGGCACAGCGCCGG
>CAYXPZ010000096.1:0-8671 GCA_964466965.1 uncultured Hyphomicrobiaceae bacterium | reverse complement strand
GCGCGCGCAGCATGTCTACGAAAAGCTCGGTTTCACGCTGGAGGGCCGTTTGCGCGAAGCCTTCTGGACGGGTGAAGCGTTTGAGGACCTGCTCCTTTACAGCCTGCTGGCGCGCGAGCACGCCGCGCACGGCGAATGATGATGTGACGGCAAAGTCTAATCTAGACGAACCGTCTCGTCTCGGTTTATCATGGCGACATGGCTCAGGCGGTACCCACCCCACTCCGACGCTCGCAGTCCAAGCACCGCGCCATCCTCGAAGCGGCGGCACGGCTGGTCGAACGTGACGGCTATGACGCGACCTCGATCGAGGCCGTCGCGCGCGAGGCCGGCAGCGGCAAGCAGACCATCTATCGCTGGTGGCCATCGAAAGCCGCGCTGTTCATCGAAGTCTACGGCGATCTGGTCAGCCGTGAGGCCCTGCTCGGCGATGAGGCCAAAGCGCGGGATCGGCTGCGCGCGATGCTGGCCCGGTTGTTCTCGCTTTATCGGCGCACGCCCGCAGGGGCCATCCTCGCCGGCTTGATCGGCGAGGCGGCCTCGGACGAGACCGCGCGCGACGCCTTGACCTCCGGGTTGGTCCTCGGCCGGGCCGATATTGTCACCGGGCTTGTCGAGCAGGGCAATGCGAGCGGGGAGTGGGATGCATCACCGCAATCCGTACATGAAGTCGTGATCGCACTGGTCTGGAAGCGGCTCGTTCTCGCGCCGGACACGCTCGATGACGCCTTCGCCGCCGAGCTCACCGGGCGGGCGCTCGCCGCGGGCGGCCGGGAGGCCCACCGATGAGCGCCGTATTCACAATCCGCGAAGGCTACCGCCCCGGCATCATTGCCGAAGCCCTTGCCCTGGAGATGGCGTATTTTGCCGCGAACTGGGGCTTCGGCCGACAATTCGAGGCCAAGCTAGCCGCTGACATGGGCGAATTTTTTGCGCGCTATGACGACCGAAGCGACCTGTTTCTCGGCGCGTTTGACCGATATGACCGGTTGACCGGCACCGTTACCGTCGACGGCATCGACGCGGCGAAACACGGCGCGCAGTTGCGCTGGTTCGTCGTCAGCCCAATAGTTCAGGGCCGCGGGGTCGGCCGGGCGCTGATGGAGCGGGTGGACGCGTTCCTGCGTGAGCGTGGCTACCAGCGAACGTTTCTGACCACTTTCGATGGGCTGGAGGCCGGCCGGCGGCTTTACGAGCGCTTTGGCTTCCAACTGGTCACAGAGGAGCCGCACGATCCGTGGTCGGGGAATGTCGGGATGCAGACCTTCGTGCGGGAGACCCCGTAAGCCATTTGGCGTTCACATTGGCGTTGGCCAGAGAGCGCCTTGCCGTCGCGCCGACGCTGCCTTTGGACATAAACTGGCTGAACCTGCAGCACTCGATGGTGCCGCTCACGCCTTGGCCAAACGCGCCAGCCAATGAAGTAAAGCTGGTCGCTCTGCTACGCGTGGGCCCGCCATCACGACTTCGGCGTAGTTGGCCGCGTGATCAGAAAAATCGCCGCCGCCACAAGGACGACAGCCTGAACCGCCAGCACGACAGCGCCGACGCCGAGCAGAACGCTCAAAATGAACGCACCGGCCATCGCCGCGAGGCCGGCGACCTTGGCCGAGCGCCGGATCGCGCCGCGTTCGTTCCACTCATGGATGGGCGGACCGAGCCGCGGGTGGTCGACCAGCCAGGCATGCAGGCGTTGCGACGATTTCGCGAACGCGAACGCGGCGAGCAGCAGAAATGGCGTCGTCGGCAGTAGCGGCAAGACGATGCCGAGCACCCCTAAGCCGAGGGCGCCAAAGCCCAATCCCAACCACATCACCCGAAGCATCATTTGCACCCCATTTGCAGCGAGATGCGGCCGGTCTGCGCCCGGCGCGATCCGGGATGGCAGACGGAGCGGCAAGACAGCGCTGGAACTCATAAATGTATGCCTAGATGGTGCTTAAATCGAACCACATCAGCGACGCGAAATCCCCGTCTGTGGTCATGCCCGCTGCCTGAGCAGCCGCGGGGCGAACACCACGGCGAATCCGCCGAAAGCCGCGATCCAGCCCAGCGAGGCGAGATGCAGCATTTGGTCGTAGGCGATGCCGAAGCCCGAGGCGAGGCGGGCGAGCGCGCCGAGCGCGGCAGCGGCGTAGATCGCGATGATGGCGGGCGACGCGGTGAGCGCGCCGCCGGTGTGCCCCAGGCTTGCGCGCGTCATCACCGCAAGCGTCATGACGCCGATGGCTCCGGCCGTCCAGGCGTGTATGGCCGATGACGACGCGATGATTGCGGGCGCGAATATTGACAAGGCCATGACCACGAAGCCGAGCGGCACAAACAAATAGCCGATGTGCAGCACCGTCAATAGCGGCTCGGCCAAAGTGCGCCAGCCGCGCCAGCGCGCCAGCCGCCCGAGGTGGACCGCCCCCGCGAGCGCGAGCAGCGCGCCCGTGAAGGAAGCGAACGGCGCGGCGATCCATGCGGCGATGGCGATGGCTGCCAGCAGGATCGCGGCGATGTCGAAGCGGTTCATCTGCGCGGGCAGCGCGCCTGGGTTTTCGCGCGCCAGCCAGTTGCGCGTGAAGCTGGGCACAATCCGCCCGCCGATCACGATGATGAGCAGCACCGCCGCGCTGGTGCCGAGCCGGATGCCATAATCGGCGAACCCTTGCACAATGAATTCGGCATGGAACACGGCGTTTCCAGCTGCCAGCAGGCCGATCAGCACGAGGATCTTGAGGTTGCGCGTGTTGCCGCTGGCGATGATCTCCCGGGCGATGACGCCGATCAGCGCCAGCATGAAGACCATGTCGATTGCCGCGGCGGCGACCGCGCCAATGGCGCCCGATAACAGCACCGCCAGCCGTCCGGCGAGCCACAGCGCGGCCAACCCCGCCAGCGGCCAACCCGCGATTGGTAACCGCCCGGTCCAGTTCGGCACCGCCGTCAGGATGAACCCCGCGACAATGGCGGACAGGAAGCCGTAGAGCAATTCATGCGCGT
Source organism: uncultured Hyphomicrobiaceae bacterium (assembly GCA_964466965.1). Taxonomy (GTDB): domain Bacteria; phylum Pseudomonadota; class Alphaproteobacteria; order Rhizobiales; family Rhodomicrobiaceae; genus Dichotomicrobium. The sequence goes on along the minus strand of CAYXPZ010000096.1, from coordinate 5,683 downwards.
GCCACACTGTCGCCGGCATCGCGCTGGGCAGGCTGATCGCGCCGGTCAGCGCCGGGATGAACAGCGCCATCGCCAGCACGGCCCACAGCGCGCCACCCAGAAAGAACGGGCGGAACCCGTAGCTGAACAGCGCTGGACCTTGATATTCGCGTAGCCGCTCGGCCGATGTGACCATTTCAGAGCTCCTGACCCCGGTTTGTCGGGCGCGACGATTTCGCCCTTTCCCGATAGCTATGCATCAATTAAACCTGCATCTCAAATACTGTTTATAGGAGCGGCGATGCGTCTCACCCAGTTTACCGATTTCGGCCTGCGCGCGCTGATGATCCTGGCAGGACAGCCCCGGCGCTCATTCACGACCGAAGAGATCGCGGCGAAGGCGGGCGTCTCACGCCACCACATGGTGAAAATCGTGCGGGAGCTGGCGCGGGCTGGCTTCATCAAAACGCGGCGGGGCAAGAGCGGCGGCTTCATGCTGGCGCGTGATGCGCGGGCGATCAGTCTGGGCGCGGTGACGCGGCGGCTCGAAACGGGTTCGGCCTTGGTCGAATGCTTCCGCGCCGATGGCGGGGATTGCCGGCTCACCCGTGGGTGCGGCCTGATGCGCCATCTTGCGCAGGCGCAGGAAGCGTTCTTCGCCTCGCTTGATGCTGTGCCGCTCGCAGATATCGCCTATGTGCTGGATGACGCCGCGACAACGGAGACCGCAACATGATCGCGGCGGCGGCCGGATGGGTGGAGATGGCGGTCGCCTTCGTCACCTTCTTCGCCTCGCACATCGTACCGGCGCGCCCGCCGATGCGGGGCTGGCTGCGCGGCGCGCTCGGGCCGGCGGGGTATCTCACGCTTTATTCCGCCGCTTCGCTGGCCGCGCTGGGCTGGCTGATCGTCGCGGCGGGCCGCGCGCCTTATGTCGAGCTGTGGGCGTTCGCGCCTTGGCAACTTTGGGTGCCGAATGTCGCCATGCCAATCGTGTGCGTGCTCGCGGCGCTGGGCGCGGGCGCGGTCAACCCGTTCTCGTTCGCCGGGCGCGCGCCGGAGCGGTTCGATCCGGCCAACCCGGGCATCGCCGGGCTGACGCGCTATCCGATCCTGTGGGCGGTGGTGCTGTGGGCGCTTGCGCATATCGTGCCGAACGGCAATCTGGCGCATGTGTTGCTATTCGGGCTGTTCGCCGCGTTCGGCCTCATCGGCATGCGCATGTTCGAGCGGCGGAAGAAGCGCGCATGGGGCGCGGATGTCTGGGCGGCGCGCGCGGCGAACACCTCACTCATCCCGTTCGCCGCGATCATCGCCGGGCGCGCGCGCCTGTGGCCCGTGCTAGCGCAGCCGGTTCGCATCGCCGCGGGTCTCGCCGCATGGTTCGTGCTGCTCGCCCTGCACCCGAAATTGTTCGGCGTTTCGCCGCTGCCGCTGTTTTAAAGGCGCGAAACTATCCGGTCGCGCCGCGGGTCACATCGCATTCAAGATCATGCAGCAGACCATCATGCAGCCCGTAAATCCAGCCATGAACAGCGATATCGTCGCCGCGCGCCCACGCCCGCTGCAGGACGGTCGAGTGGCAGATGTTGCGCACCTGTGCATGCACGTTCAACTCGCACAGCCGGTCCGCGCGCGCCGCATCGGTATCACACGCATCGAGTTCGGCTTGGTGCTCACGGGCGGTTGCGCGCACACTGTCGAGCCAGAAATCCACCAGCCCATGGCCCGGCGGCTCCATCGCAGCATGGACGCCGCCACAGCCGTAATGGCCGCAGATGACGACATGCTTGATGTGCAGATGCTCGATTGCGTATTGCATCACAGCCATGCAATTCATGTCGGCCGCGCTGACGATATTGGCAATGTTGCGGTGAACAAAGACCTCGCCTGGTTCCAGCCCGGTGATGACGTTCGCGGGCACGCGGCTATCGGCGCAGCCGATCCACAGGTAATCGGGTTTCTGGAGGTTTGACAGCCGGTCGAAATAGTCTGTGTCGGCTTCCAGATGCTCCTTGGCCCAACGCCGGTTGAGCTTGAAAATGTCGGCTACGGACTTAGTCATCGGATGCTCCGCTACTGCACCAGCGGCGATGCGGTGCCCTCCATGTCCAGCCCCTGAATATCGGCGCTGCCCACCAGCAGCCCGATATATTGCGAGACCGCGCGCCGCCAGACCGCCTCACGAAGATACTCCGCGATGCGCTCGCGCACCATCTCGAAGGGCAGCGTGCGCCCGGGAATATGCCGGTGCAAGTATATAATGTGGACGCCGTAGCGCGTTTTGACCGGCACCGGGCAGAGTTGGCCCGGCTCAAGGCCCATCATCATGGTCTCGAACTCCGGCGTCACCTGCCCGCGCGTGATCTGCCCGAGATTGCCGCCGCTTTCCGCGGACGGACAGTCCGAGCGCGCCTTGGCCATGTCCGCCAAAGCTTGCGGGTTCTCCTTCAGCGTTTCGAGGCAGGTCTGAGCTTCGGTCGTGGCCTTGGCGTAGGCATCCTTGTCGGCGCTGTCGGCGGAGAACAGGATATGCGCGGCCTCATACAGATCGGGCGACGTGAAGCGCGAGGTGTTGTTCTCGTAGAAGCGGCGGCACGCATCCTCGTCCGGCTCCGGGGTTTGCACCTCGGCCTCCAGAACCTGGCGGATCAGCGCATCCTCCTCGGTTTCGCGCTTGCCATCTTCATCCACTCGCGGCGCGGGCTCCAGGTCGAGCACTCGCGCCCGCTGCAACAACAGCGTGCGGATCGCCAGCGCGCGCGCCGCTTCGCTCATCGCTTCTTCCGGCGTCTCCGCCGGGTGATGCTGCATCTCCGAGGCGATGGCCGCCTCAGAGATTTCGGTTCCGTTCACGGTAATGGCGGTCACAGGCTGCCTCCTGCGGCCCGGCGATTGGTGCGGGTAATCTGCCAGCCGCGCCGGAACAGGAACCACACCGGCGCGCTCCAGACATGGACAAGCCGCGTGAACGGGAAGATCAGGAAGATCGTCATGCCCAGCACCAAATGCGCCTGATAGGCCCAGTCCAGCCCCTGGATCAGTTCCGCCGCGCCAGGCTGCCAGGTCACGATCTTCTGGGCCCATTCTGACAGCAGGAGCATGGTCTTGCCGCCTTCGGCATGAGCGATGGAATAAGGCAGCGTCGCCAGACCGATGGCAAGCTGCACCCACAGGATGAGCAGCACGGCGATGTCCTGATAGGTGCTCGTCACGAAAATGCGCCGGTCAAACAGCCGACGGTGCACCAGCATCGACAGTCCGATGAAGCAGACGACGCCCGCCGCGCCGCCGGTGATGATCGCGACCCATTGCTTGGCTTCGGGACCGATGAAGGGCGAATAGATGGCCTTTGGCGTTAGCAGGCCGAACAGATGGCCGAAGAACAGGAACAGGATCGACACATGAAAAAGGATCGAGCCGTATTTCAGCTGCTTCTTGCGCAGGATCTGGCTGGAAGCGGCGCGCCAGGTGTATTGCTCGCGCTCGAAGCGCAGCAGGCTGCCAGCAAGAAAAACCGTCAGGCACAGATACGGATAATAGCCGAACAGGATGTAGTTGAGGGTGTCGGGGAGGTACATCTGGTGTCTCCAGCGGTTCAGCCTTGCGGCAGGTCGTTGATGGGCGGCGCGGGGCGATGCCCGGCGCGAATCTGGCTCACGAGGCGATCGCGCGAGCAGCCGTCATTCGCCGCATCACCTGGGCCGAAGGTTACCGGCGCGTCTTCCCAGGCGCGGTCCAGCGCTTCAAGATCGTTCGGGTCGTCGTCCTCCTGCTCGCGCAGAGCCTTCAGCACTTCCTCGTCGGGTAGCGTGTTCGCCAACGTCTCGACGGCCCAGAATACCGCCGCATAAGGGCTTTTGCGCTTGCGCAGCCGCTGGCGGAACGCCGAGATGATATGCACCGTGCGCGCCAGCCAGTCCTGCGCCTCTTCCGGCGGCAACACCGACAGGAATTCGAGGAACAGCGGCAGGAAGTCTGGCAACTCGTTCGCCGCGATCATCAGGCCGTGCTGCTCATAGGCCTGCGCCAGATCGACCATCGCCGCGCCGCGATCCCGGCTTTCGCCATAGACATGCTCGAACAGGTGCAGCGACAGCGAGCGGGTGCGGTCAAACAGCAGCACGTAGCGCTCCTGCAGGTCATAGATGTCGCGGCTCGACAACTCGTCGATCAGCCGCCCGACGCTGGCAATCTGCTTTGCCGGTAGCAGCCGTTCGCGCTCCAGCACCGGGCGCATCTCGGGCGCCGCGGCCTGAAGCTCGGCCGTCGGGTATGTGAGCAGCGCCGACAGGATCTTGTAGGTCTGGCTCATCACACCTTCTCCATCGTCTTTTGCGGACGCGGATGGCCCTTCGCGCCGAACAGGTCGAACTCGGTGCGCCCGCCGGAGCAGCCATTGCCGAAGCTGAAGCCGCAATCGCCCCGCAGTTTGTAGGTGTCGTCGCCAAGCTCGCGGTGGGCGGTCGGAATGACGAAGCGGTCCTCGTAGTTCGCAATCGCCATATACTTGTACATGTCCTCGATCATCTCGCCGGTCATGCCGACATTCTCCGCGATCGTCTCGTCGATGACGCCATCCACGGTTTTCGAGCGCATGTAGGCGCGCATCGCCAGCATCCGCTCAAGCCCTTGCGCGACCGGCTCTTCCTTGCCAGCGGTGAGCAGGTTGGCGAGATATTTCAACGGGATGCGCAAGGAGCGCACGTCCGGCATCGCGCCGTTGAGGCCCATCTTTCCGGCTTCGGCGGCTGACTGGATCGGCGAGAGCGGCGGCACATACCAGACCATCGGTAGGGTACGGTATTCCGGGTGCAGCGGGAAGGCCACCTTCCAGTCCATCGCCATCTTCCAGATCGGCGAGCGCTGGGCCGCGTCGATCCAGTTTTCCGGCACGCCGTCCATACGCGCCTGGTTGATGACCTTCTGGTCGAACGGGTCGAGAAAAACGTCCAACTGCGCCTCGTAGAGATCCTGCGGGTCAGGCGTCGATGCCGCCGTCTCGATGGCGTCGGCATCATAGAGCAGCACGCCGAGATAGCGGATGCGCCCCACGCAGGTTTCCGAGCACACTGTCGGCTCGCCCGCCTCGATGCGCGGATAGCAGAAGATGCATTTCTCCGATTTGCCCGAACTCCAGTTGAAGTAGATCTTCTTGTAGGGGCAGCCGGAGATGCACATGCGCCAGCCCCGGCATTTTTCCTGGTCGATCAGGACGATGCCGTCTTCCTCGCGCTTGTAGATCGCGCCTGACGGGCACGACGCGACGCAGGTCGGGTTCAGACAATGTTCGCAAAGCCGGGGCAGGTACATCATGAAGGTGTTTTCGAACTGTCCGTAGATCTCCTTCTCGATGCCATCAAAGTTGGAGTCCTTTGACCGCTTGGCGAATTCGCCGCCCAGGATTTCCTCCCAGTTCGGCCCCCATTCGATGCGGTCCATCCGCTCGCCGGTGATGAGCGAGCGCGCGCGCGCCGTCGGGGCGGTGTTCATCTCCGGCGCGTTTTGCAGGTGCTCGTAATCGAAGGTGAACGGCTCGTAGTAGTCGTCGATCTCCGGCAGGTCCGGGTTGGCGAAGATGTTGGCGAGGATGCGCCATTTCGAGCCGATCTTGGGCCGCAGCTTGCCCGAGCGGGTACGCTCCCAGCCTCCGTTCCAGCGCTTCTGGTTCTCCCTTTCCTTCGGAAATCCTATGCCCGGCTTT
>CAYXPZ010000095.1:0-8877 GCA_964466965.1 uncultured Hyphomicrobiaceae bacterium | reverse complement strand
CCGGACGATGCCAAGGCTCAGGCCGATGTGCGCGCGATGTTTGAGGAGATGGTCGGATGGGCCGTGGATGAAGGCGCAGACATCATCATCGGCGAAACGTTCTACTATGCCGGAGAGGCGTTCGCTGCGCTGGATGTCGCCAAGGCGACCGGTCTGCCAACAGTGATTACGCTCGCGCCAATGGCCGGGAACGCGATGTCCGACGGCTACGGCATCGTCGAGACCGCGCAGGAGCTGGAGCAGCGCGGCGCGGATGTCGTCGGCATGAACTGCTTCCGCGGCCCGGAGACGATGCTGCCCTGGCTGCGTGAAATCCGCGCGGCGGTGACGTGTCATGTCGGGGCGCTGCCGGTGCCGTACCGCACGAGCGAGGCGGAGCCGACCTTTTTCAGCCTGACGGACTCGCACTGCGCCTGTCCCGCGCCGCATGGCCGCCCCTTCCCGACGGCGCTCGATCCGCTATACTGCAACAGGTATGAGATCGGCGCGTTCGCCAAGGAGGCGTTCGACATCGGCGTGCGGTATCTCGGGGTGTGCTGCGGCGCGGCGCCTATCCACATTCGCGAGGTGGCCGAAGCCGTTGGCCGGACGCCGGAGGCAAGCCGCTATTCCGAGCGCATGGAGAATCACTTCATGTATGGCTCGAACGAGCGGCTTCCGGAGCACATCCGGGCGCTGGGCGAGCGCGCGTGAGACGAACGCGGTCCGCCGGTGCTTGGCGGGCCGCGCCACGCGAGACGATTGGCAAAATATCCGCGATGACCAAAACCGATCTTGAGGCCGCACGGGCGGCGAGCCCGTGCGTCGGCATTTGCCAGCTTGACGCCGCGACAGGATACTGTGTTGGCTGCGCGCGGACCGGCGATGAGATCGGCGGCTGGGCGGGCATGAGCGACGGCGAGCGCCAACACGTGCTCGATGCGTTGCCACGCCGTTGGGCGGCCCTGAAGGCGTCACTGTAAATCGTCTGCGGCGGGCGTACAGCGCCTGAAAGAGACGTCATGCTTTCTCCGCTGCAAAACAGGACATTCCGCTACCTGTTCGCTGCCCAAGTCATTGCCTTGCTTGGCACGGGGCTGGCGACGGTGGCGTTGAGCCTGCTGGCTTACGATCTCGCCGGCGAAAACGCCGGTTTCGTGCTCGGCACGGCCCTCGCCATCAAGATGATCGCCTATGTCGGCGTCGCGCCGTTCGCGGCTGCGATTGCCGAAAGACTGCCGCGTCGCGGATTCCTGATCGCGCTGGACATTTTGCGCGGTGGTCTTGTTCTCGGGCTCGCAGTCGTCGATCAGGTCTGGCAGATCTACCTGTTGATCCTGCTGCTTCAGTCCGCCTCTGCAGCCTTCACGCCCGCCTTTCAGGCGACGATCCCGGATATCCTGCCGGACGAAGGCGAATACACGCGGGCGCTGTCGCTGTCGCGGCTGGCTTATGATCTTGAAAACCTCCTTAGCCCAGCTCTCGCGGCCGCGCTCCTGACGCTGATCAGCTTCCACTGGTTGTTTGGCGCGACAGCGCTCAGTTTCGCGGTGTCGGCTCTGCTGGTGGCTTCTGTCATCCTGCCTGCCGTTGCGACTCAACCGCCCGCGGGCGGGGTCCTGGACCGGGCAACCAAGGGAATACGCATCTACCTGGCCACGCCGCGTTTGCGCGGGCTGCTTGCGCTCAATTTCGCGGCGGCTGCAGGCGGCGCAATGGTCATTGTGAATACCGTTGTTTATGTTCGCGGCATCATGGGATTCGGCGGGGCGGACGTCGCAATCGCTCTGGCGGTATTCGGTGCCGGTTCCATGCTCGCAGCGCTTGCTCTGCCCCGGCTTCTCGATCGGCTGTCTGACCGTCCGGTGATGCTGGCAGGCGGTATGGTCGTGATCGGCGGACTGAGCGTTTTGACTGTCGCGCCGATCGCTGCACAAAGCGGCTGGGGTCTCTTTCTGTCGCTCTGGTTCGCGCTCGGGTTGGGTTATGCCGCTATTCTGACGCCGGCGGGCCGTTTGCTGCGCCGGTCTTCGCATCAGAAGGATCGCGCTGGCCTGTTTGCCGCACAGTTCATGTTGTCACACGCCTGCTGGCTGGTTACCTACCCCGTGGCCGGCTGGATGGGCACGGCTGTTGGACTGCCAGCGACAGCAGCGCTGCTTGGGGGTGTTTCGGCGCTGGGGGTCGGCGTGGCATTGCTGCTCTGGCCGCGGCATGAGGCGCAGGTGGTAACGCATATCCATACAGACCTTCCGGCAGACCACCCGCATGTGCGCGACGCGGTGAAGACCGAGCAAGGTTTCCGGCACGCGCACAGCTTCGTCATCGACGAGGATCACCGCCACTGGCCGCGCGCGACCTGACATGCGATAACGTGATCCAGCACGGACCAATGGAGGGAAACGGCATGCCCGAGACGCTGCGCAGCATCGTGCATCCGTGGGAGTGCGACGCGGTCGATCATTTTACGACGGGGTTTTATTTCGCGGCGTATTCAGCGGCACAGCAGCACCTGTTCCGGCTGCTTGGCTACAACACAGACGATATGGCTGCGTTGCGGCCGCTCGCATGCCGCGCGACGTTCAAGCAGGAACTGGTGGCCGGCGATGTGTACCATATCGAATCCGGCGTTCTGGCGCATGACCCGGCGCATTTGCGGATCGGACACCGGCTCTACAACGCCGAAACGAACGACTTGGCTGCCACTCAAGAGATCGCGTTCGAAGGCGATGTTGCGCGCCCGCGCCCGGATGCGCCGATCGACTGGGCAGAGGAGGAAGTCGGGCAAGCTGTGGATTTCACAGCGCTTTCCGGCTGGTCGAGGACGGCGCAGACGCTGGTGCGGCCGAGCGATCTCGACCCAACTGGCCGTCTCGATCTCGGCGCGCTGATCCTGCACGCCTCGGACGCCAACGTACAGTTCCAGAACCGTATCGGCATGACCTCTTCATACATGCGCGCGGAGAAGATCGGCTACGCCACTTTCGCCTATCGCATCGCACTGCATGATCTGCCGCGCGCGCCGGGCACGGTGTTGAAGACCGAAAGCGCGGTGGCGCGGCTGGGGCGCAGCTCGCTGTGGTTCGCGCATCGGGTGACGGACGGGTTAACGAGGGCGGCCATTGCGGATGTGGCGCAGTTCGGTGTGCATTTCGACCGGCGGGCGCGCGCATCGGCTCCCATTCCGGAGCGCATCCGCCAGCAGGCGCAAAGCCTGATGAAAGAGTGATTCAGCTCGCGGCGGCTTCGCCGGTGCGCGCGCGGCACGGGCCGAACAGGGCGGCAAGTGCAAGGATAGCGCCGGAAACGGTTGCGATCATCCCCGCGGCGCTCAGCGAATGGCTGCCGCCCAGCCATAGCGGCCCATAGCCCGCAAGCACATAGCCCAGCACCGCCGACAGCGTCGCGAATACAACGCTCCAGAGCAGATTGATCTCCAGTCGGTCGCTCATCAGCCGCGCCGCGGCGGGCGGGCAGATGAACATGGCGATGACGATGCACACCCCGACCGCATCGAACGCCGCGACCGCCGCCGCGGCGGCCGTCATGATCAGCCCGAGGCTCAAGAGCCGCGTCGGAATACCGATGGTCCGCGCGAAATTTTCGTCGAAGGTGGCGATCTTCAGCGGCCGCCAGAACACCGCCGTCAGCGCGACGACGATTGCGCAAACCACCGCCAGGCGCGGCAGTTCATCGGGCAGCTTTGCCAGCGCCGCCGGGTCGCTCAGCGCGCTCCAGTCGCGCCCGGCCAGCCAGACGAGGCTTTCCAGGTTACCCATCAAGGCATGCTGAACGTCCAGATGCACGCCGCTGGTATCGGTCTGCTCCAGCAGCAGCACGCCGCCGGCGAACAGCGCGGTGAACACCACGCCCATCGCCGCGCCGGATTCGACGTTGCCCAGCCGCTTGACCGCCTCGATCAGCGCGACAGCCACCAGCGCGGCGGCACCCGCGCCGAGCATCATCGGCCACGCCGAGACGACGCCGGTGAACAAGAACGCGACGACGATACCAGGGAGCACCACATGCCCGATCGCATCGCTGATCAGCGCTTCGCGCCGCAGCAGCAGGAACGTTCCGGGCAGCGCGCAGGCGATCGACGCCAGAATGCCAATCAATAGCGGCGTTAGACTAAGCTGCACGAATTCGGAGCCCATCACGCGGTCACCTCCTGCGGCGGGCCGAGCTGGCGGTCGATCTCGGCGATCTCGTCTGGCGTGAGCACCTTATCGATAGGCGTCACGCCGTCATAGCGGCCAGCGCGGGTGGTGTCGGAATAGAGGCGGCGGACGATGGCCCAACGCTGTTCATCCAGCAGCGCCTTCGCGGCCTGGGCGCGCCCGGCATGGGTCGGCATGCCGTCGCGGCGGATCAGCCCGGCCCCGCGCAGAACAGACAGCGTCATCCGGTCATGGATCGGTTCTTGGCGGGCGAGGGCGAGCAGCCCCTGACGCAGATGCACCCGGCGCTGGAACCGGTAGAACTGAAGCGCGGCCGCCAAGACGCCCCGGCTCGGCGCGAACAACAGCGACACGATGAGCATCCCAGCGCAGATCAACACGATGATCGGGCCCGTGGGCAGAGCAGGGGCGGAGGCTGAAATCGCCGTGCCGACGTAGCCCGAAACCGCGCCGATGGCCCCGGCGATCCAGATCATCTCCGTGGCGCGCTCGGTCCAGAAGCGGGCCGTGACGGGCGGAATGATCAGGAGCGCGACGACCAGGATCAGCCCGACGAGCTTCAGCCCGATGACCGTGATGGCGAGCACTAGGCTCATGATGGCGATGTCAATGGCGCGGACGTTGTAGCCGGAAGCGGCGGCATAATCGGCGTCGAAGGCCACCAGCGTCATCGGCCGGCGCAGCGCCCATGTGAACCCGACCGCCAGCGCGCCGCCCAGCGTGATCAACACCGCATCCTGAAACAGCATCCCTGCCGTGGAGCCAAGCAGAAAGCTCTCAAGCCCCGCCTGCCGCCCGGCGGACATGGTCTGGATGACCGTGAGCAGAACGACGCCGAGGCCGAAGAAGACGGATAGCACCGCGCCGATCGCCGCATCCTCCGCCAGCCGGGTCCGGCTGACGAGCCAGTCGACCACCAGCACGCCCAGGCCCGCCGTGATCGCCGAACCGGCGAGCAGCCCGAGGAGATTGCGCCCATCGCCGCCGAACGCGACCATGACGATGAAGGCCAGCCCGATGCCGGGGAGCGTGGCGTGCGCTAGCGCGTCGGAGACGAGGGCACGCTTGCGCAGGACCATGAATGTCCCGCATGCGCCGGCGGCGAAGCCCAGAAGCGCCGCTCCGATTGCGACAAGCGCCGAATTGTAGCCCGCGCTCAGCAGTAGCGCGTCGACGAACCGCTCCACGTCCTAAGCCATCTCCAGTTTGAGTTGGTCGATATGCGCGGTTGCCAGCCGGCCGCCATAGGTCGCCTGCAGGTTGTCAGAGGTGAAGGCCGTGGCGACCGGGCCTTCGGCGATCTTGCGCAGGTTGATGAGAAGGACGTTGTCGAAATAATCGGCCACCGTCGCGAGGTCGTGATGCACGCAGACGACCGACTTGCCGGCCTGTTTCAGGTCTTTCAGCACCTGGATAATGGCCTTTTCGGTTGCCGCGTCCACGCCTGCGAAGGGTTCATCGAGCAGATAGAGATCCTCATCCTGCGCCAGCGCGCGGGCCAGGAACACGCGTTGCTGCTGCCCGCCGGAGAGCTGGCCGATCTGGCGGTCGGTGAAGTCCGCCATCCCCACGCGGTCGAGGCATTCCATCGCGTGGCGCTTGTGCGCGGGCTTGACGCGCCCGAGCAGGCCGAGTTCGCGGTACTGTCCCATAAGCACGACGTCGATGACGCGCGCAGGGAAGTCCCAGTCGACGCTGGCGCGCTGCGGCACGTAGGCGATGCGCCGGCGTGCGGTCTCAAGCGGCTTGCCGAACACCAGCACGCTCCCTGAAAGTGGGCGCACCACGCCGAGACAGGCTTTGAGCAGGGTGGACTTGCCCGCGCCGTTCGGCCCGACGATCGCGGTCAATTTCTCTGCCTCGAAGGTCGCATCGACCGAGAACACCGCCGGCTTGTCGCCGTAGGAGACCGTGAGGCCGCGCACGGCGAGCGGCGCATCTGCCGATATAGACGCGTTGACGACCCGTCCGTCCTCCGCGGCGACGTCGAGCGATGGCAGATACATGGTCTAACTCCCCAGCCTGTCGTTCATGCCGCTCTGCGGCGCTTCGCCGCCCAGTGCGCGGGCTATGGTTGTTACGTTGTGATCGATCATCCCGATGTATGTGCCCTCGTAGGTGCCAGGCTGACCCATGGCATCGGAATAGAGCGTGCCGCCGATTGCCACGTCGTGGCCGCGCGCGGCCGCGCCCTCGATCAGCGCGCGGACATTGCGGTCCGACACCGAGGACTCGACGAACACGGCCTTGATGTTCCGCTCGACCAGCATGTCCACCAGCGTCTCGATTCGGTTCAAGCCAGCTTCGCTCTCGGTTGAAATGCCCTGGATGCCGACGACCTCGTAGCCATACGCCGAGCCGAAATAGTTGAAGGCGTCATGGGCCGTGACGAGCATGCGGCTGTCTGCAGGAACCGAGGACAGAACCTCGTTCGCGTATGTCGACAGGGCGCGGATCTCGGCCAGATGCTTCTTCGCGTTTTCCTCGAAGACAGATTTGCTTTCCGGCCGCGCCGCAATCAGCGCATCGCGGATGTGGAGCACGACGCGCGCCCACAGGTTCGGATTCATCCAGACATGCGGGTCGAACTTGTCCTCGTAGTCGTCGTGATTGATGAGCAGGTTGCGCGGCAGCGTCTCGGCGACGGCAACAACCTTCTGGGTTTCGGCCAGATCGCCCATAAAGTCTTCGAGCTGCGCTTCCAGATAAAGCCCGTGCCAGAGCACCAGGTCGGCCTGGGTCAGCGCCACGATGTCGGAGCGGGTCTGGCGATAGGCGTGCGGGTCGACGCCCGCGCCCATCAGCGCGCGCACCTCGACCTGATCGCCGCCAATCTGCCGCGCGGCATCGGCGATCATGCCGGTGGTGGCGACGACCTTGAGCGGCGCAGGGGCCGCACGCGTAGGATCAGCGACAACCGCAAGAGCAATGGCGAGAAAAGAAAGCGCAAGAAACCCGCGTCGCAACAGCTTCATCCACTTCTCCATCTCAGCACCGCACAACACACCTCACCCTGAAGAGTTACGCAGCACCCAGCAGAGTGTCAATGCAAATGAGAATTATTTGCAATAAGGAAGGCGCGCGTTTCGCCGCAGGGCGCTGTGCAGAGCCACAAGTCGGTTAAGGATCAGTCGGAGGGTTACGCATGCTGGCCGGACAGCGTTTGTGCGGATCGGATTTCGCTCTTGTGCTCACTGAGCTGGCGCATCGCCTGATGCTGCGACAGGAACATCTCGCCCGTGAGGTCTTCGAGGAAATGCGTGCTCCGCAGCCGGTCCATCACCGGCCCCTTGACCTCGCTCAGGTGGAATTTCACGCCCAGCGCGTCGAGCCGCTCGTTGATCGCCTCAAGCGATTCCAGCGCGCTCATGTCGATCTCGTTGACGGCAGGGCACATCAGGATGACGTGCCGCAGCCCGTCTTGCTGCGCCACCATGTCGTAGATCCGGTCCTCCAGATAACGCGCGTTGGCGAAGTAGAGGCTTTCATCGACGCGCACGGTCAGGATGTGCGGATCCGTGATGACCTCGTGGCGCAGCACGTTGCGGTAATGCTCGGTTCCGGGCACGCGGCCGACCACGGCCATGTGCGGGCGCGAGGTCTTGTAAAGATGGATGAGCACGGACAGCGCCACGCCGGTGGTCACGCCCAGCTCGACGCCGAAACCCAGCGTCACGAGGATCGTCGCGCTGACAGCGGCGAAGTCGGCTTTCGAGTAGTCCCAGGCGCGCTTGAGGATGGCGAGGTCGACCAGCGACAGCACCGCCACGATGATTGTGGCCGCCAGCGTTGCCTTGGGCAGGTAATAGATCAGTGGGGTCAGCGCCATCGCCGCGATCGCCAGCCCCACGGCTGTGAACGCGCCCGCTGCCGGGGTTTCCGCGCCCGCATCGAAGTTCACGACCGAACGGGCGAAGCCGCCCGTGACCGGATAGCCGCCAGTGAACGCTGCACCGACATTCGCCGCGCCCAGCCCGATCAACTCCTGGTTCGGGTCGATGCGCTGGCGTTTTTTCGCCGCGAGCGTCTGCGCGACCGAAATCGACTCGACGAAGCCGATGATGGAGATCAGGATCGCGGGTCCGATTAGCTTGAGGAGCAGGTCGCCCGACAAATCCGGTGTGGTGAAGGGCGGCAGGCCCTGCGGTACTGCGCCGACGATATCGACGCCCTGGGTGTCGAGCCGCAGCCCGCCGACGATCAGCGTGGTGACAGCGACCGCCAGCACCGGGCCGGCCTTCGCCGCGACATCCGCCAGCCGCTTGTTCAGCCCCGACGCGATCAGCAGCGGTTTCACCCCCTTGCGGACCCAGAACAGAAAGGCCGTCGCGGCCACGCCGATAATGAGCGTGATCGGGTTCAGCTCGGTCACGCGCAGCGCGAGCGATCGCACCAGCTCGAACAGGTTATGCCCCTCGGCCGGAATGCCCAAGATGTGCTTCAACTGGCTTGCCGCAATGATGACGCCCGACGCCGTGATGAAGCCCGCGATAACCGGGTGCGAGAGGAAATTTGCCAGAAAGCCGAGCCGAAACACGCCCAGCAGCAGCAGAAATCCACCCGACAGCAGCGCCAGCATCAGCGCCGCCGTCGCATAGCCCGCTGTGCCGCTCTGCGCGACATCGCCGATCGCCGCCGCGGTCATGAGCGAGACCACCGCCACCGGCCCGACGGCGAGGCTGCTGCTCGTTCCGAACAGGGCATAGAGCATGATCGG
>CAYXPZ010000094.1:0-8983 GCA_964466965.1 uncultured Hyphomicrobiaceae bacterium | reverse complement strand
GTCGGCAGCGTCTCGACGCACACCACGACGCCGGCCTCCGCCGCGATCCCCGCGATCTCCTCCAGCGCCGCGCGCTGGCGCTCGTAGGCCGCGTCGATTTCCGCGCGCGCGCCATGCGCGCAGACGCCGGTGTGCATGACCATATGCCGCGCGCCGAGTTCGGCGGTGATTTCGATCGACGCCTTCAACACATTCACGTGCAGCGTCAGCCGCCCCGGATGATCCATCAGGTTGATCGCGATCGGCGCGTGAATGCTGTAGCTCAGCGAGCGCCCGCCGCACACCCGCTGCAACTCGGCCAAGACCTCGCGGCGGATGCGCCCACCCAGCACCAGATCCAACTCGAAGATCGGCAACTCCACCAGATCGACCGGCTTTGTCTCGGCTGTGTCGAGCGCGTGCCCGAGCGACTTCGGGTGCGCGTCGCCCGAGCGCACGGCGTATCCGATCTGTGGTGCCGTCCCCGTCATCGTCCGATCCTTTCGTTCACGCTGATCCGCCGTGGCGAAACAGCCGTTCATCCTTGGTTCACGCGCAATTGACGATCATTGAGGCAAGTTAACTTGTTCATGTGTCAAACGCATGTAGACTCAGGGACATGGACGCCAGACGCCCATCGACTTAGCGCACTGGACCTCGTTTGAACAGGAGGGCTGACAATGGCCTCATGCTACGGATGTCACGATACTTCAGTCGGACGCACCGATGCGCCCGAGAACTTCTGGCGCGGTCTGGCGCTTGGCCTTTTTATCTGGTTGGTTCTGGTCGGCGCGCTTGTAATCGCCTGATAAGCCGCATGACTTAGGACGCGTGCGCCGTTTCCTCGATAATCCAGTCGAGAAAGGCCTGGTTGCCATCTGAAACTTCAAGCACAGCTACGGCGGGCACGTCGTAGCTGTGCAGCCGTTTGATCTCCGCGGTGACGCGCTGCGCAAGCCCTTTACGCGTCTTGACGAACATCGCCGTCTCTGCGCCTTCCTGCGTCGCCCCATTCCACTCGAACACCGCCGTCATGCCGGGAAAGATATTCGCGCAGGCCGCGAGCTTGCGCTTGACGAGCTCATGCGCGATCGCCTTTGCCTCCTCGAGGGTCTCGCATGTCGTGTAGATCATAACTGCCTGATCCGATGCCGGCTGATTGGGGCTGGGGTCTGTCATAATTGGGCGCTCTTATGCTTGTCGTCAGGGCTGGCGCGTGATCCGCAATCCCGATACGCTGTGCAAACGATACCGCATCGCGAGCCGACATGCACGACCGCCTATCGGACATCTCTAAGATTCACTTCGTTGCTAGCGAAGCGCCCGAGGCGCAGGCCGCTTATGAACGGCTGGTCATGCGCTATGGCCAGGCGGCCCCGGACGAGGCGGAGGTGATTGTTGCGCTCGGCGGCGACGGCCTGATGCTGCAGACACTGCATGAGCACATGTGCCACAGCATCCCGATCTATGGGATGAATCGCGGCTCCATCGGCTTCCTGATGAACGAGTATCACGAGGATGACCTGCTGAAGCGGCTGGACCAGGCGGAAATGAGCGAGATCCATCCGCTGCGGATGGATGTGCGCGACCGCGACGGCGTCACCTACGAAGCGCTGGCGATCAACGAGGTGTCGATCTTCCGGCTAACCTATCAAGCCGCCAAGCTGCGCATCCTTGTGGATGGCAAGCTACGCATGGAGGACATGGTCTGCGACGGCGTGCTGGTGGCGACGCCGGCCGGTAGCACGGCCTATAACCTGTCGGTTTACGGACCAATCCTGCCAATCAATGCACCGCTGCTGGCGCTGACGCCGATCAGCCCGTTCCGTCCGCGGCGCTGGCGCGGCGCCCTGTTATCGAACGAGGCGCATGTGCGCATCGAGGTCATGGAGCCGGGGAAACGCCCTGTCGCTGCCGTCGCCGACCACACCGAGTTCCGCCATGCCGAGCGAATCGATGTGCGCGAGGCGCGCTCGATCGGCCTGAAGCTGATGTTCGACCCCGGCCACGCGCTGGACGAACGCATCCTCGCCGAGCAGTTCCGTTACTAACCTTGGTAATACGTGACAATCTTCTCGATATCTGGCCGGTCGCGCTCCTCCGGTGGTACTTCGGCCGTCCCGATGTGTATGAAGCCGGCGATGCGCTCCTTGGTGGTCAGGCCGACGGCGTGGCGCGCGCTCTCGTCATAGGTGTACCACTCCGTAAGCCAGTGTGCGGCGAAACCTAGCGCATGGGCGGCGTGCACCAGGTTCATGCAAGCGGCTCCTGCCGAGAGGATTTGCTCCCATTCCGGCGCGCCGGGGTGATAAACGGTGTGCGAAACCACCGCGACAGTCATGGGCGAACGCATGAAGCGGTTGCGCTGAATCTCCAAGCGCATCTCGGAGGCTTCCGGCTCGTTCCGCGCCGTGATATGCGCCAGCTGTTCGCCGAGCGCCTTGCGCGCATCGCCTGCGATGACGATAAATCGCCACGGAACAAGCTTCTTGTGGTCCGGCACACGCGCGGCGATCCGCAGGATAGTTTCCAACTGTGCTTGATCGGGCCCAGGTTCGATCAGCGTGTCAGCCTTCACCGACCTGCGGGTTTCCAGATGGTCAATGACGGGGTTTGTCATGCAATGCTCCCATTTGTCCGGTGAAGTCACGACGACGCGCGCAGAAGACTGGACATAACGCGAAATCGGGAGAATGTTTGCGCCATGAGAGGGCTGGTCTTCAAGCTTTTTGCCGTGTTGGTCGCGCTGTGGGCCGTGTCCGCAACGGACATCGGCGGCGGCGGGGCGCTTGCGCAAAACCGCATCGTCATCCTCGATATGACCAACAGCATGTGGGGGCCGATCGACGGCGGTCGCAAGTATCAGATCGCAAGAGACGCCATTTCTGACGCAGCCGCCAATGTAAACCCACAGGCGCGTCTCAGCCTTTACATCGCCGGCAACCAGCCGGGCGCGGGATGCGAAGCGGTGACTGAGGCGCTGCCCTATGCGCCGCTCAACCGTGACGCCCTCGACGCCGCACTGGAGGATCCGATCCCGGATCGCGGCCGACTGCCGTTGTTTCCAGCGATCGAAAGGGCCGTGAAGGCGATTCAGTCGGCTGGCGGTCAGGGCCGTATCCTGGTGATCGGGGATGGCGCGGGCACATGCATTCCGGACGCATGCACAGCCGCGCGAGGGCTCAACGCACGCGCCGGAGGACTGCGGATCGACGCGGTCTCACTGAGTGTCGATGCCGAGACGCGTCGGCGCTTTCAATGCATCACTGAAGCCACGGGCGGCGCATATACGGACGCTGGCAGCCGTGCCGAGGTCGCGGCGTTCGTGCAAACCGCGCTGACGGGCAACGCGACACCAGACACGCCGAAACCTCGTCCTGAGACGGCCGCGCAGGACGCCATGCCGCCGCTTCCCGGCATTAACCCGTTTCGCCCCGGCCAGTCGCCCGTCGTGACACTGCGGGCGGTGCTTTCGCAAGGACAAGCCCCGATCGCGCAGGGTCTCGCCTGGCGCATCCGCGAGGCCGGCGGGAGCGAAGATGCGCCGGTCGTCTGGCGCGGCGCGGACGCCCAACCGGAACTCAACCTGCCCCAGGGCGCCTATCGCGTCGAGGTGCAATACGGGACGGTCAGCGCCAGCCGCGAAATCGAGGTGCAGAGCCGTCGCGGTCAGGTCGTCACGATTGATCTCAATGCCGGCGTGCTCAAGCTTTCGGGGGCAGCTCGGGCTGGCGGCGAGCCCGTGGCCGACATATTTTACTACGTGCATGAAGTCGGCGTGGGGGCGAATGAGCCCGGCGCTCTTGTGGCCCGCTCCAGCCAGCCTGAACCGGATTTCTTCTTGCCAGCAGGGACTTACCGTATCACCGCACGGCACGGCCTTGCGGAAGCCGTCGATACGATAGAGCTTGAGGCCGGCGCGACGCTGGGGCGTAACCTGGGGCTGAACGCGGGCACGCTGTCGGTCAAGGCGACCCTGCCGGACGGACAGGAGGCGCCGCGCGGCATGTTGTTTCTGGTTTACGAGCGTGGCGACGACCGCGGCTGGACGGAAATCGCGCGGTCCGCCCAGCGCGAACCGGCCTTTACGCTCCCGGCCGGCAACTATCGCGTCGAGGCCCAGCTAGGGGCTGCCCGCGCCAGCGCCACCGTAGAAATAGCCGCCGGTGAGGAAACCGACCAGACGCTCAGGCTGGCGGCCGGGCGCGTGCGCATCCAGACGCAACTGGAAGGGCGCGAGCAGCCGGTCAAACAGGGTGTCGTTTACCGCATGTTCCGGCTGAATGGCGGCGACAGCGAATTGGTGCATGCAACCGCCCAGGCGCAATATGAAGGCTTCCTGCCGGCCGAACGATACCGGATCGAGAGCGCTTATGGCATTGGCAACGCCGTGGAGGCACAGGATGTCACGATCGCGGCTGGCGAAACGCAGAGTCTAACCTTCACGCACAAGGCCGGACGCGCTCAGCTGGGGCTGGTTAAAGTGTCGGGCGGCCTGACACTTGGGGGGGTGAGCTGGTCCATTCGCAACAGCGCAGGCGAGGAGGTTTTTACGTCGACGGAGAGCGTGCCCGAGCCCTACTTGCGCGCTGGACAGTACGTGGCAATTGCCCAGAGAGACGGGCAAACCGTGCGTAAGGCCTTTACCGTTTCGTCAAACAGAAAGACCGTGGTGGAGCTGGTTGCGCAATAGCGCCCACGCAGATGCGAGGACGAGCATGAAGCGTATTCGACATATCTTCGCAAACTGCGCCTGCCTCGCGCTGGTCGCGGTCGCCGCGACGGCCGGCCTCAGCGGCCCCGCGACGGCGCAGAGCGACAAGGTCATGCTGATCATAGACTCATCGCGCAGCATGTGGGGCCAGATCGACGGGGTGAACAAGGTCGTTCACGCCCGCGAGGCGCTTGAGCAGTTCTTTAAACAGCAGCGGGGCGAGTTTCGGCTCGGCTTGATGGCCTACGGACATCAGGAGAAGGCAAGCTGCGAGGATTTCGCTGTGCTCACGGAGATCGGCGCGATCGACGCGGAAGTTTACGCCCGGACCTTCAACAATATCGCGCCGAAGGGATCGACGCCCATCGCGGCGTCCCTCGATGCCGCCGCCGACGTCATGGCGCGGGAAACCGGCCGCAAGCACATCGTTCTGCTCAGCGACGGTCTGGATAACTGCCAGGGCGATCCATGCGCTCTGGCAGAGCAGCTCGCGCAGTCCGTGCCGCAGATGACGATGCACGCGATCGCTTTCGACAAGGCTGCCGAACAAGCGGAGCTGGAGAAGCTGTCCTGCGTCGCCAATCCTTCTGGCGGTGTGTTCGAGGCCGCAAGCAACCGGCAGGAGCTTGATGCCGCGCTGGCCTCGGTGAGCAGCGCTATAACCGCGCCGCCGCAGCCCCCACAAACGGCGGCCGTTCCAGAGGACGTTGACCCCACGGCGCCGGTGCCGATCAAGCTGACCGCCTATCTGTCCGGAAACGAGGAGCGGATCACCCGCGGGGTCATCTGGCGGGTCTTCACCGGGCGCGCCGGTGATGATGGCCGATACAAGCTGCTGCATGAGATGCGCAAACCGCAACCGACTTTGAATCTCAAGCCAGGGGATTATTTCGTTAATTTGTCGTGGGGCCTTGCCCATACCACGAAACGGGTGGAGGTAGCGCCCGGCCGCCCCGCGCATGAGCAGCTCATTCTGAACGCGGGGGCGATCCGTCTGAACGCGCGGCAAGCAAGCGGCGCGCCGATCGACTTGGACGATGCCCGCTTCGACGTCTATTCCGACAAGACCGATCAGTTCGGAAATCGTGAACGCATCATCGCCGATGCCGATCCGGGCCAAGCCATCCGGCTCAACACGGGGACATATTTCGTGATTAGCCAGTATGGCGACACGAATGCCGTTGTTGAGTCCCGTATTGAGGTGAAACCTGGAAAACTCAGCGAGGTGATCCTGATTCACGACGCCTCGAAAGTTACATTCCGGCTGACCGAGCGGCCCGGCGGCGAAGCGATCGCCGATACACTGTGGACCATAAAGAAAGCTGATGGCGCTGTGGTCGAACGCAGCGCCGGCGCATTCCCCACGCATATCCTCACCGCCGGTCAATACAAGGTTGAGGCGGAGCATAACGGGCGGCTGTTCACCCGCGAGTTCGAGCTAGCCGGGGGCGGCGCACAGCAGATCGAAGTCCTGATGCGTTAGCATATGATCCGTTCGCGCTCCGGACAGCTTTCATCGCTGGTAGTCGCCTTTCACGAAGCGCAGATTGGCACGTTCGAGCTTTGCCCCGCGCAGATCAGCGCCCTCAAGATTAGCGCTCTGAAGTTGTGCGCCGGTCAGGTCGGCGCCCGTCATTCGTGTGGCTTCCAAACGCGCGTCCTCAAGGCTTACCCCGCGCAAACTGGCCCGGCTTAAATCGGCGCCGGTCAAATCCGCACGGTCGAGGTCGGACCGGTCGAACGTCGCATAGCGAAAATCGCGGCCGCGCAACCGGACGCTGACGCCCTCGTCTGGCGCCCCGCCGATGCGCAGGACATTCGTGTCGGTGACGACGAGATTGCGGGAGAACCAGCTTTCCGCACCGCCCGAGACGATGTTTACCTTCCCCTCAAACAAAAACGCTGTCGGCAGGAAGGCGAAGCGCTCGGCTTCGCTGGCTGGTGTGCCATAGGGGACTGGCGTCCGATAGCGCTCCCACGACGACGTCATCCGATCCGCGCCCTCGCCAGGTATGGTCGCGACGGCGAAGGAAAAAACCATCGCTGCCACCCAGACCACGATCATTGCGAGAAAGCTGACGGGATACGAAATAATGCTGCGTCCCAGACCCGAAATATAACTGGCGGCGGGGTAGTGCAAAAAAATCCAAAAGATCGCGAAGATCAGGAAATCTGCGAGAACATAGGCGCGCTGCGCTGTGGTGACGTCGAGATCATGGTAAGGAAGAAACACGATCTGGAAGTAGATCAGCAGCGCCAGCGGCAGGAGCCAGAGCGTGACCGCCGTCATGGCGTGGAGGAATATGGAAAAAAGCGGGCTGCGGCTTGGCCCGGCGATTGCCTGCACATAGAAATAGGAATGAAGCTGAATGCGCAGCCGGTGCGTCCGATGAAAGGCATGGCCTTCCTGCCGCAACACGCGTTCGTGGAATTCCCGCGCCTTGCGCGAGAGCGACACGTGCTGCAGCAGAAGGTTGAAATGCAACAGCAATAGCACGGCCGGCGCGAAGATGAAGAAGGCGCGCAAATCGATATCGACCTGGAGGAGAGGCAGCGTCACCGGGGTATTCAGGAGAAGATCGGTATGCTCGATACCGGCGAGGGTAATGAAAAAGTAGGCGAGTATGGCAACGAACACCACCCAACCATTGCGTGCGGGGCCGCTTGCCGCGTTGACATCGTCCAACAGAGCGGCGTTCTTTGCGTCGATGTCGCTCATCACCTCGCGGGCGGACACATGGCTCATGAATCGGAACTCCTTGCAGGGACATAAGGCAACAAGCGAGAGCGCCACACGGGTCGCACAAGAACCACAAGATGCTGATAGCGATTGCGCAAAGACACCGCAACGCGGATCAACACCAACGTTTTAACGCGCGGAATATGGTGATCTTCGGTCACCTTAAGCCGGTCCGCCCGGCACGATGAGGTTTTAGAGTAGGTCGATGACATTGAACAAAACGCTGTCGGTCCGCGGGGCGCGCGAGCATAATCTGCAAAACGTGTCGCTGGACCTGCCGCGCGAGCAGCTCATCGTGATGACCGGGCTGTCCGGCTCGGGCAAATCGAGCCTCGCGTTCGACACGATCTATGCCGAGGGCCAACGCCGCTATGTGGAGAGCTTGTCCGCTTATGCGCGGCAGTTCCTGCAGATGATGCAGAAGCCGGATGTCGACAGCATCGAAGGGCTGTCGCCCGCGATCTCCATCGAGCAGAAGACCACCAGCAAGAACCCGCGCTCCACGGTCGGCACGGTCACCGAGATTTACGATTATCTGCGCCTGCTCTACGCCCGCGTCGGCACGCCGTATTCGCCCGCGACCGGCCTGCCGATCGAGAGCCAGACCGTCACGCAAATGGTCGACCGCGTGATGGCGCTGCCCGAGGGCACGCGGCTTTACCTGCTCAGCCCGATCGTGCGCGGGCGCAAGGGCGAATACCGCCGCGAGCTGGCGGAGTTGCAGAAGAAGGGCTTCCAGCGCGTCAAGATCAATGGGCAGTTCTACGAGATCACCGACGCGCCCGCGCTCGACAAGAAGCTGAAGCACGACATCGACGTTGTCGTGGACCGGATCGTGGTGCGCGATGATCTCGGCAACCGGCTGGCCGACAGCTTCGAGACCGCCCTCAGCCTGGCGGACGGGCTGGCCATCGCCGAATTCGCCGACAAGACCGACGACAAGGGCGAGCCGGAGCGCATCATGTTCTCTGAGCGGTTCGCCTGCCCGGTCTCGGGCTTCACGATCGATGAAATCGAGCCGCGGCTGTTCTCCTTTAACAACCCGTATGGCGCCTGCCCAGACTGTGATGGGCTGGGCACGGAATTGAAGTTCGAGCCGGCGCTGGTCGTGCCGGACCCGTCCTTGAGCCTGCGCAAAGGCGCGGTCTACCCTTGGGCCCGCACCGGCAACACCACGCCATTCTACACCCAGACGCTGCAGGCGATCGCGCGGCACTACAAGGTGAGCATGAACACCCCGTGGAGCGACCTGCCTGAAGAGGTCCGCAACGTGATCCTGTTCGGCTCCGGCAAGGAGAAGATCACGTTCGTCTACGATGACGGAATGCGCTCTTACCAGACCAGCAAGCCATTCGAGGGGGTGATCCCGAACATCCAGCGGCGCTGGCTGGAGACCGACAGCGCATGGGTGCGCGACGAACTGAGCCGCTACCAGTCCGACCATCCTTGCAGCACCTGTGGCGGCCACCGGCTGAAGCCGCAAGCGCTGGCCATCAAGATCGGCGAAAAGCACATCGGTCATGTCGCGCAGATGTCGATCCGCGACGCGG
>CAYXPZ010000093.1:0-9035 GCA_964466965.1 uncultured Hyphomicrobiaceae bacterium | reverse complement strand
GCGCGTCGGGGCACACCGGCCCGGCACAAGCGCAGTTGAGGATATACTGGATGACCGTGTCGCGGGTGGCGGTCCAGTCCTCGACGCCGTCGAGCACGCCGTTCTCAATCGCCTCGATCGCCGCGAGGCATTCCAGCGTCTCGAAGCGGTTGGTCGGCACCAGCAGCGCGCGGCTCGGCTCATGCAGTCGGTGGTTGGCCCGCCCGATCCGCTGCAGCAGCCGGCTGACGCCTTTGGGCGCGCCGACCTGCACGACCAGATCGACATCGCCCCAGTCGATGCCCAGTTCCAGCGCCGAGGTCGCCACGACCGCGCGCAGGTTGCCGTCCGCCATCATGGCCTCGGTCTTGCGCCGCTGCTCTTTATCAAGGCTGCCGTGATAGACGGTGATCGGCAATGCGTCCTCGTTGGCCTGCCAGAGCCATTGCAGCATCAGTTCGGCCTGCGCGCGCGTGTTGACGAACAGGATCGAGGTCCCGGCCGCGCGCACCGCCTCATAGATCTCGGGGATTGCGTAGCGCGCCATGAAGCCGCCATAGGGCAGAGGCGTTTCGGTGCGCAGCATCTCGATCTGCGGGCGCGGCGCGGCCTCAGCGATGTGCACGGTCGCGGGGTCGCCGCTGCTACCGAGCCATTCGGCCAGCCCGTCGGGGTCGGCGACCGTGGCGGACAGGCCGAAGCGCACATGATCTGGCGAAAGCTGGCGCAGCCGGGCGAGGGCGAGGGCGGTGAAGTCGCCACGCTTTGTTGCCGCGAAGCTGTGCACCTCGTCGGCGATCACCGCGCGCAGCCCGCCGAAGATGCGCGGCGCATCCGTGTAAGACAGCATCAGCATCAGCGATTCCGGAGTGGTCAGCAGGATGTCCGGCGGGGTGCGGCGCTGGCGCTGGCGCTCACTGCTCGGCGTGTCGCCCGTGCGGCTTTCGGTGCGCACGTCCAGCCCCATCTCCTCGATGGGCGCGTTCAGGTTGCGCGCGATGTCGTTTGTGAGCGCCTTCAGCGGCGATATATAAAGGGTGTGGAGCCGGCCGTGGCCGTTCTCGTGGATGTCGATCAATGAGGGGAGCAGCCCGGCGAGTGTCTTGCCGCCGCCTGTGGGCGCGATCAAGAGCGTGGAGCGGCGCTCGGCGAATGCGCGGATCAGCGCGCGCTGATGGTCATGCAGCCGCCAGCCGCGCGCAGTGAACCAGTGTGCGACATAATCAGGTATATCGGGCAGGCCTGTCATCGAGTTGGACCCTAACCGAAAGCCGCACGTGCAAGCGAAAAACAAATCCCCGCATGACTGGATGGAGGTCCGCCAGGAGGGTTTGTTCTGCAAGCCCGGCGGGTTCTACATCGACCCCATCCGCCCGGTGCGCCACGCGTTGATCACCCACGGCCATGCCGATCACGCTCGGGCCGGGCATGAATGCGTGATGGCGACGCCAGAGACGCTGGCGACCATGGCCGCGCGCAACGGGGTGGATTTCGCCGAGCATCAGATCCCAATGCCATATGGCGAGGTTACGGGCACCAGCGGGGTCGGGATCAGCTTTCACCCGGCCGGGCATATCCTGGGCAGCGCGCAAATCCTGCTGGAATATGGCGGCGCGCGCCTGGTCATCTCCGGCGACTACAAACGCGAGCGTGACCCGACCTGCGCGCCCTTCGAGGTCGTGCCATGCGACGTGTTCGTGACCGAGGCGACCTTCGGGCTGCCAGTGTTTCGGACGCCGCCCCCGGAGGACGAGATCGACAAGCTGCTGAAATCGCTCCGGCTATTTCCGGAGCGGTGCCATGCCGTAGGCGTCTACGCGCTAGGCAAGTGCCAGCGACTGATCCGGGCGCTGCGCGACCAAGGCTATGACCGGCCGATCTATCTTCACGGCGCGCTCGTCAAGCTGTGTGAGCTCTATCAGGAATATGGCGTGGACCTAGGCGAACTCGTCCGCGTCTCTGAGGTGCCGCGCGAGAAGCTCGCCGGCGAGATCGTGCTGTGCCCGCCCGGTTCGCTTGCCGACCGCTGGTCGCGCAGGCTGCCCAATGTGCTGCCGGCGATGGCCTCGGGCTGGATGCAGGTGCGCGCGCGGGCCAAGCAGCGCCGGGTGGAGTTGCCCCTTATCATCTCCGATCACGCCGACTGGGACGACCTGACCCGCACGATCGGCGATGTCGGGGCGCGCGAAATCTGGGTCACGCATGGCCGCGAGGATGCGCTGGTGCATCAGGCGCAAGCCATGGGGTTGGAGGCACGGGCGCTGTCGCTGATCGGCTACGAGGAGGACGATGCAAGCTAACGATGCATGATTTTTCGGCGCTGCTTGAGCGGCTTTATTTCACCTACAGCAACAACGACAAGGCGGCGATCCTGCGCGACTATCTCGCGCGCACGCCGGACCCAGACCGCGGCTGGGCAATCGCGGCGATCGCCGGCGAGCTGCGCTTCGACCTGTTCAAGAGTTCGCTGGTGCGCGATCTCGTCAAAGAGCGGGTCGATCCGGTCCTGTTCGACCTGTCCTACGATTATGTCGGCGAACTGTCCGAGACGGTCGCGCATCTGTGGCCGGTTAGCAAAAACGCGAAACGCCTCAACCGCCTGCCGCCGCTGCACGAGGTCGTGGAGAAGTTTTCGACGCTGCCGAAAGGCCAGATCGCGGCCTATCTCGTCGACCTGCTCGATAACGCCACGGCGCAGGAGCGCTGGGCGCTCATCAAGCTCGGGACGCGCGGTCTGCGCATCGGCATGTCGGCGCGGTTCCTGAAGCGCTGTCTGGCTGATTACGGCGGTGTCGAGGTCAGTGAAATCGAGGAGGTCTGGCACGCGCTTTCGCCGCCTTATGAGGCGCTGTTTGCGTGGCTGGAGGGACAGGCCGAAAAGCCGCGGACCGGCGATGCGGTGGTGTTCCACCCGGTCATGCTCGCGCACCCGATCGAGGACGGCGGGTTGGACGCGATCACCCCTGACAGGTTTCAGGCTGAATGGAAATATGACGGCGTGCGGGTGCAGGCGGTGAGCACGCCGAAGGGGCGCGCGCTGTTTTCGCGCACGGGCGATGACATGAGCGCGGCATTCCCCGACGTCGTCGCGCGGCTGGATTTCACCGGCGTTTTCGACGGCGAGCTGCTGGTGCTGAACGGCGGCGCGCTCGGCACCTTCAACGACCTGCAGAAGCGGCTGAACCGCAAGCGCCCCGACAAGAAGCTGATGGCCGAACTCCCCGGCCACCTGATCCTCTATGACGTGCTCAAGCTGGAGGGCGAGGACTTGCGCGCGCTGCGGCTCGATGAACGCCGGGCGCGGCTCGATAGATGGTTGGCCGCGCACCGGCCTGGCGGTATGTCGCTGTCCGAACCGCTGGCCTTTACCTCGCCGGAAGAGTTGCAGAGCTTGCGCGCCCGCGTCAGCGGCGATGACCCCGAACTGGCCACCGTCGAGGGGCTCATGCTGAAGCGCCGCGATAGCGCCTATGTGGCCGGTCGTCCAAAGGGCGCTTGGTACAAGTGGAAGCGCGACCCGCTGCTGGTCGATGCCGTCTTGATGTACGCCCAGCGCGGACACGGCAAGCGCTCATCGTTTTATTCGGACTACACTTTCGGTGTCTGGCGCGGCGCGGAGTTGCTGCCGGTCGGCAAGGCCTATTTCGGCTTCACCGACGAGGAGCTGAAGGAACTGGACAAGTGGGTGCGCGACCACACCATCGGCCGCTTTGGGCCGGTGCGCGAGGTGGAAAAAGCGCTGGTGTTCGAGGTCGCCTTCGACTCGGTCCATCCGTCAACGCGGCATAAATGCGGCCTGGCGATGCGCTTTCCCCGCATTAACCGCATTCGCTGGGATAAACCCGCCCGTGAAGCCGACCGGCTGGAGGCCGTTGCTGCGCTGGTCCGCTAAGTCAAATGCCCAGCGTGGCAGCAAATTTACCAAAGGTTTTGTCAAGCTCTCGTTGACATTGTTCCTGCTCTGACTCATATTCCAACCAGTTTGGAGCGGCGCAAAGGCCCTAGCGGGTCGGCTCCCAGTTATTTGATGAAATCCTGTCTTCTCCGGTTTGCGCGCGGTGAGGACGTTTGCCTCAGTTGGGCTTGCGTTCGCAATGACGTTTCGCCACCGCCTGTCGCATCGGAGAAAGGTTTTACACGCTTGACTTCTTTTGAGCACCTTGGGCTCTCCAAGGTTCTTTCCGCTACGTTGGCATCGCTCGGATACGAGACGCCGACGCCTGTTCAACAACAAGCTATCCCACCGCTGCTGCGCGGGGATGACATCCTAGCGCTGGCACAGACCGGGACCGGCAAGACGGCGGCATTCACGCTGCCGTTGCTTGAGCGCCTGAGCCAAGACGCGCGCCCCCCCTTACCCAGCCAGCCGAAAGCCTTGATCCTGGCGCCGACACGCGAACTTGCCCAGCAGATCGCCGAGAGCCTGCGCGTGTATGGCCGTAAGCTGCGGCTGCGCCACGGCATTGTCGTTGGCGGCGTGGCAGCACGCCCGCAGATCCAGGCGCTGCGTGCTGGTGTGGATGTGCTGGTCGCCACGACTGGACGTCTGCTGGATCACATCAACGAAGGCCATGTGCGGCTCGATAATACAGGCATTCTCGTCCTTGACGAGGCCGATCGCATGTTCGACATGGGCTTTATCCGCGACGTCCGGAAGATAGCGGCGATGATGCCGCAGGCGCGGCAAACCGCGTTGTTTTCCGCCACCATGCCAGGTGAAATCGCAAAGCTTGCCCGCGAAATCCTGACCGAGCCGGTCCATGTCGAGATCGCAGCCAAGACCCTGACAGTCGAGAAGGTTCAGCAGAACGTCATGTTCGTCGAACAGGCTGCCAAGCTTGGCGCTCTGAAAGCTGTACTGAGCGATCAGGCGTGCGCGCGCGCAATCGTGTTCACCCGGACTAAGCGTGGCGCCGATCGTGTGGCGCGCCAATTGGTCAAGGGCGACACCAGGGCCGAGGCGATCCACGGCGACAAGTCACAGTCAGCGCGTCAGCGCGCCCTGGCCCGGTTCAGCGGCGGGCAGGCGCAGGTGCTGGTCGCAACCGACGTGGCCGCGCGCGGCATCGACATCGACAACGTCACGCACGTCATTAATTACGACTTGCCTGCCGAGCCGGAGAGCTATGTGCACCGGATCGGCCGGACAGCCCGCGCTGGCCTGAGCGGCACCGCGATTTCGTTGTGCACGCCGGCGGATCGCGGCTCTTTGAAAGCGATTGAGAAGCTGACCCGCCACCGCATGGACGTGATCGGCGGTGAGGCCCGATCGGATCGGACGTCTGAAGCCGCCACCGCGCCAGCGCCCGTCGTTGAGCGCCCCGCGAAGCGTCCCCGCCGCCGCAACCGGCGCCCCACACATTCTCGAAACGCAGCGTAACGACGGCCGATCCATGACGACATTGCCGGCGCGGCGCGCGGTTCAGAATCCCAATTCCTCTCAACAGGCAACAAAGGAGATCTAGATATGCCGAGCGGAATCGTAAAATTCTTCAACACACAAAAGGGCTATGGTTTTATTCAGCCCGACGAAGGCGGTAAGGATGTGTTTGTGCATATCAGCGCCGTTGAACGGTCGGGTATTCCGAACCCAGATGAAGGCCAGCGTGTGACCTACGAACTGGAACAGGATCGCCAGGGCCGCACGGCGGCGACCAATCTGCGCTTGGAATAGCGCCCATTGAGCGGCGGGCGATCCTGGCTTATGCGCCGGGACTCGCCGGCCGTTCAGACCGGGCTGTGAGATCTGCGGTGCGGCGATCCGCGAATGTCAGGAGTGTTGATGGCAAAGGAAGAAGTTCTCGAATTCGAAGGCGTTGTGAACGATGTCCTGCCCGACGGCCGTTTCCGCGTCGAACTCGACAATGGCCACGAGATCATCGCCTATACCGCGGGCCGCATGAAGCGCAACCGCATCCGCACGATCGCCGGGGACCGCGTGACCGTCGAGATGACGCCCTATGATCTCGATAAAGGCCGCATCGTGTTCCGGCACAAGACCGAATCAGGCCCCAAACCCCCAGGCGGCGGTGGCCGCCGTCCGCCACCTCGCCGGCGCTGACCGGCAAGTCAGCCACCACGGCCCGCGCGATAACAAACGCTTGGCCGCTGGCCGGCTGATCGCGTAATCTCAATTTATGACATGTCCGGAATACAGCCTCGGTGAGCGGATTGCCGATGGCATCATTCATGTCCTTGGCGTCGCGGCCAGCCTGGTCGCGGTGGCGATCCTAATGGCGATCGCGGTGTCGTCGCT
This sequence comes from uncultured Hyphomicrobiaceae bacterium, assembly GCA_964466965.1. Lineage (GTDB taxonomy): Bacteria > Pseudomonadota > Alphaproteobacteria > Rhizobiales > Rhodomicrobiaceae > Dichotomicrobium. Next base: position 2,800 of record CAYXPZ010000093.1, on the reverse strand, counting down.
GCCGCTGGAGGCGACAGCCAGCCTGCTCGTTTATGGGCTCGCCATGATCGCGATGTTCGCGGCCTCCGCAGCGTATCACCTGATCCCGGTGCCGGACTGGAAGCTGACGCTGCGCAAGCTCGACCAAGCGGCGATCTTCATCAAGATCGCCGGGACCTACACGCCATTCGCGGTCGTGATGATGGGCGGTTTCGCTGGGTACACCTTGTTCAGCGTGGTGTGGGCGGTGGCGATTGCGGGCGCGGTTGCGAAGCTGCTGCTTAAACCGCGGCGCGACTGGTTCTCGATCCCGCTTTATCTGGCGCTGGGCTGGGCCGGGCTAGCGGCGATACAGCCGTTGGTGCTTGCGGTGCCGGCTGAGGCGCTGATCCTCCTGGGCGTTGGCGGCGCGATCTACACCGTCGGCGTGTTGTTTCACATCTGGGAGAACCTGCCTTACCACAACGCGATTTGGCATTTGTTTGTGCTGGCGGCGACGGCCTGCCATTTCGGCGCCGTCACGGTCGCGCTATTTCACGAGCGGGTGGTATGAACACGCGCGGCTAATCTGCAAGTTCTGCGGCGCGCTTGGCGGCCTCGCGTAAATCCACAACAAAGCGCTTATACGCACTGGCCTTGGCCTCCTCAACCGGCAAGCGCAGCAAGTAGCTGGGATGGACCGTGACATGCACCAGCGTGCCGTCCTTAAGCGGGTATGCTTTGCCGCGCGCCTTCATGACGGGTACATCGCGCCCAATCACGCCGCGCGCGGCGGACGCGCCCATCGCGAGGATGAGCTTCGGCCGGACTTGTGTCCGCTCCAGGTTTAGCCACCAACGGCAATGATCGATCTCCTGCGCGCTCGGGCGCTGATGCAGCCGGCGCTTGCCGCGCACCGTGTATTTGAAGTGCTTGACCGCATTGGTGAGATAGACGCTTGCGCGGTCCAGCCCCGCTTCGGCCATCGCCTCATCGAGCAGTTGCCCGGCAGGGCCGACAAACACGCGCCCGGCCAGGTCCTCATGATCGCCGGGCTGCTCCCCGACCATCATCAGCGCCGCATCAAGCCGCCCTTCGCCAAACACGGCCTGCGTTGCGCCGTTATAGAGCGGGCAGCGTTGGCAGCGCTGTATCGCCTCGCGTGCTTCGTCGAGTGTATGCGGCGCATCGCCGGGCGGCGCGTCGTGCGCGGGCGCGGGCCGCCAGTGTTCCGCGCGCGGGTTCGGTTCGCTCACGCCCTCTGCCTGCATGGTCTGCGTGCGCTGGCGCGACTCGGCGATCAGCGAGGGGATTAACGCGGTCTCTGGCATGTTGCGCCAATACTTTTTCGGCATCTCCGCCGTCATCGCTCCGATCTTCAATCGCGCGGGGTTGAAGATGCTGGCGAAATAAGCCTGCCACTGCGCCTCGACCGCGTCTTCGCCCGGCACCGCGTCGCGCGTTGCGCCGGGGCCAAAGGTGAGTTCGCCGTTTTGCCAGCGCACGCTCTCCTCCGGCGTCAGAATTGCCCAGTCCATCGCCGCGAAACGGCGCATGAAGAACGGCGAGGCCGGCGCGACGATGCGGTGCGTCGGCTCGAACCACGCGGCGTAGATCTCGCGCCCCTCGGTCTCGCCGACCAGCCGGAAGCGCACGAAGGCGTGCATCTTATGAATGTCGCGGCGGATCGCCTTGTCGCGCTCATTGAGCCAGGCGATGTCAGCGTCCGCGGCGTTGGTGAGAAGGTCAGGTTCGCGCTGCAGCCGCCACAAGATGCGATAGAGCCGGGCGAAGCGTTCCGGGTCGCGGTGGCAGATGACGCGGCGGGCGAGGTCGATGAAGCGGCGCGGCGCGCGCACCTTGCCGGACGGCTCGGCATCGGGCGGGTCGGCGGCGAACAGGCTCGCGCCGCGCTCCGGCGTGCTCCAGACGGCGTTTTCCGGCGCGATCCCTTCCGCGCAGAGCCGCCGCGCTTGGTCGCGCCAGGCATCGAAGTCGGTTTCTGAAGGCAGTGCGATCTCGACCATCATGCAAACAGCGACATCTGCTCAGGCGGCGGCGCGAAACGCGCGCGCAGATTGGCCGAGTCGGTCAGCCCGCCCGGCGTCCAGTCCGGCGTCTCGATGAAGGGCAGCAGCTTGTCGAGCGCGCGGGTTATGCGGCGCAGATCATTCAGGCGCAGGCTGGCGTGGCGGCGGCTGGCGATGATCCGGTCGGCGCTGCGCGTGCCGATGCCGGGGACGCGCAGCAGCATCTCACGCGCGGCCGTGTTCACGTTGACCGGGAACAGCGCGCGGTGGCGCAGGGCCCAGGCAAGCTTGGGGTCAACCGCCAGATCAAGCATTCCGTCGGCGACGCCGTCAAAGATCTCGCCGCGCTCGAAGCCGTAGAAGCGGAACAGCCAGTCGGCCTGATACAGCCGGTGCTCGCGGATCAGCGGTGGCTTGACCGGCGGGAGGTCGCTGGAGGCATCCGGGATCGGGCTGTAGGCCGAATAATAGACTCGGCGCAAGCCGTAGCCCGCGTAAAGCTGGCTGCTTGTGCTGATGATGTCGGCGTCGCTCGCGCCGTCCGCGCCGATGATCATCTGGGTGGACTGCCCGGCGGGCGCGAAGGGCGCGGGCTTGGCGCGGCGCGCGGCTTTGCGCTCGGCCTTGGCGGTGTCGATGCGCAGCTTCATGTCCGCCATTGCGCCGCGAATGGCCGGGGCGGATTTCTCCGGGGCAAAGCTGCGCAGGCTGGCTTCCTTCGGCAGTTCGATGTTGATCGACAGCCGATCCGCATAGCGCCCGGCGCGCTCCAGCAGCAGCGGGTCGGCGTCGGGGATCGTCTTCAGGTGAAT
>CAYXPZ010000092.1:3738-9065 GCA_964466965.1 uncultured Hyphomicrobiaceae bacterium | reverse complement strand
GCGTCGATGCACGAGCGCTCAACACCAGTTAGACGAGGATCTTGCCTTCTTCGGTGATCGCGCTTTCAATATCCGCGCCATTGTTTTCATCGTCCAGCAACATCTTGTTGTGCGCTTCACCGCTCGGAATCATCGGGAAGCAATTCGCCTCTTTACTGACACAGCAGTCGAAAATCACCGGGCCAGGAGTATCGATCATTTCGTTAATCAGGTCGTCCAGCTCGTTTGGCTTGGTCGCGCGCAAGCCTTTCGCCCCATAAGCTTCAGCCAGCTTGACGAAGTCTGGAAGCGCCTCCGAGTAAGAGTGTGAATAGCGCCCCCCATGGATCAACTCCTGCCACTGGCGAACCATGCCCATATATTCGTTGTTCAGGATGAAGATCTTGACCGGTAGGTTGTACTGAACTGCCGTCGACAGCTCCTGCATGTTCATCAGGATTGAGGCTTCGCCGGCAATGTCGATCACGAGGGCGTCGGGGTACGCAGTCTGCACGCCAATCGCCGCCGGCAGGCCATAGCCCATGGTGCCAAGCCCGCCCGAGGTCATCCAGCGGTTCGGCTCCTCAAAATGATAATGCTGCGCGGCCCACATCTGATGCTGGCCGACTTCGGTGGTGATGTAGGTGTCGCGCTCCTTGCTCAGCTCATAGAGCCGTTGAACCGCATATTGCGGCATGATGACGTCTTTGCGCCTCTTGTAGCTCAGGCTCTTGCGCCCGCGCCATTCGCCAATCTGGTTCCACCATGCCTTAAGCGCCGTCTGGTCGATCTGCGGCGTCCGGCGGCGCCAGACGCTGACCATCTCCTCCAGCACATGCGCGACATCGCCAATAATCGGGATATCGACCCGGACATTTTTGTTGATCGAAGAGGGGTCGATGTCGATGTGAATTTTCTTCGAGCCGGGTGAGAAAGCGTCGAGCCGGCCGGTGATGCGGTCATCGAAGCGCGCGCCGATGTTGATCATCACATCGCAGTCATGCATGCACATATTGGCTTCGTAGGTGCCGTGCATGCCCAGCATGCCCAGCCATTTCGGATCCGCGGCCGGAAACGCGCCGAGCCCCATCAGCGTCGAGGTAATCGGATAACCGGTCAGATTGACGAATTCGCGCAGTAGCTGGCTCGCCTTGGGGCCGGAGTTGATAACGCCGCCGCCGGTGTAGAACACCGGTCGTTTAGCCGAAGCAATCATGTCAACGGCGTCGCGGATCGCCTGCTGATCTCCTTTGACCGCAGGCTTATAACTTTTATGCGTGATCTGCCCCGGCGAAACGTAGGGTCCTTTGGCAAACTGAATATCCTTCGGGATATCAACCACCACCGGGCCGGGACGGCCGTTCTGCGCGACATAGAACGCTTCGTGCATCACGCGCGCCAAATCGTTGATGTCCTTCACGAGGTAGTTGTGCTTGGTGCAGGGCCGCGTAATGCCGACTGTGTCGCACTCTTGAAAGGCATCGTTGCCGATCAGGTGCGTGGCGACCTGCCCGGTAATGCAGACCACTGGGATCGAGTCCATCAGCGCGTCGGTCAGGCCAGTCACGGCGTTGGTCGCGCCGGGCCCCGATGTGACGAGCACCACGCCGACCTTGCCGGACGAACGGGCATACCCTTCTGCAGCATGCACTGCGCCTTGCTCGTGGCGTACGAGGTAATGACGAAGCGCGTTCTGCTTGAACATTTCATCATAGATCGGAAGCACCGCACCGCCGGGATAGCCAAACAGCAGGTCGACATCCTGATCGGCCAGCGCGCGCAGAACGATCTCGGCGCCTGTCATCTGATTGCTCATCACTCTTCGCTCCACATCACTGGCGCGGCCGCTGACAAGAGCGTCTCGCCAACGCGCTCACAAGCAGTTTAATTGCACTGCACAAACGTTGCGCAACGTAGCCGCATGCGGCTGCCCGGTCAATAGGCGGGGCGCACGAAAGCATCCGAAACGCAACTGCTTTGAGACATAATATTACGCATTTATCCAATTCCACGACATCATATATCGCCGCAACCAGGTCATTTGCCGCTTTGCATAGCGCCGTGTCTCGGTCTGCAAACGCATAAGCGCCTCATCCAGATCAATCTCGCCGCGTAGATATGCGCCCAATGGTCGCATTCCGATCGCGCGCATCACCGGCAGGCCCGGATCCAGCCCAAGTCGCAAAACGGCAGCGACCTCCTCAACTGCTCCGGCTGCAATCATCTGCCGGGCGCGCTCATCGGCGGCGCGGTAGAGCATTTCGCGATCCGGCGCCACAACGTATTTCGTGGTCGCGGTTTCATCCAACAGCGGTGCCCCGGCAGCTTGCTGCCACGCGGTAATCGACTGTCCGGTTGCGTCCGCCACTTCGAGCGCGCGCACAATCCGTTGCGTATCGGACGCCCGCAACTGCGCCGCCGCCGCAGGATCAAGATCCGCCAGCAAACGATACAGCACGTGGGCCGGCTCAATCCGGCCGCGTTCGCGCCAGTAGCTGCGAATGTCCTCTGGGATTTCCGGGACCGGCGAGAGGCCTTCAAACAGCGCCTTGAAATAGAGCCCGGTGCCGCCGACGAAAATCGGCACGCTGTCTTGCGCACGGGCCTCGCCGAGCACCGCCGCGGCATCTTCCAGCCACTGTCCGACTGAATAGGGCTGAGCGCCACTGCGAAAACCATAGAGCCGGTGTGGCGCGCGCGCCTCTTCCCCAGGGGCGGGGCGCGCCGTCAGAACGCTGAGCTCGCGGTATACCTGCATGCTATCGGCATTAACGATCATGCCGCGGTGGCGCTCGGCCAGGTCGAGCGCGAAGTCTGACTTGCCGCTGGCCGTCGGCCCTGCGATAACGATAGCGGTTTCAGCCTTCATGCATGATCTCGCGACCAAGTCCACTGCTCATGGGTCTGTGCGCAGACTGGAAATCAAATGACCCACGTTCTCGTTTTGATGACGCCGGAGCCGTGCGATCAGATCGCGGGGCTGCTGGACGCCACACAAACACGCATCCCCGGATTTGGCGGCGCCCGCTGGCTGGCGCCAGATCAGGCGCTTGAGATTCAGTTGCCGGATAGCTCGATCCGGGACATTTCGGCCTGGCGATATGAGTTTGCAGAACATACCGGCGACGCGCCAATAGATTACGCCATTTTGCCAGCGGGACATCGGCGCAAGCAGCTGTTGATCGCGGATATGGATAGCACGATCATCGCACAGGAATGCCTGGACGAGGTCGCTGGCGCAGTTGGGTTGAAGCCGGAGGTCGCCGCGATCACCGAGCGCGCGATGCGCGGCGAACTGAACTTTGAAGAGGCGCTGCGTGCGCGCATCGAACTTCTTCTGCAACTGCCTGTGGCGTCTCTGACCGAGGTGTTGGAGACCCGGATCGCGCTGAACACGGGGGCGCGCGAGCTTGTCAGCACCATGCGCGCTCATGGGGCTTACACCGTGCTGGTCTCTGGCGGCTTCACATTCTTCACCGCTGCCGTCGCCGCGTGGGCGGGGTTTGATACGCACCGCGGCAACACGCTGGTGTTCAAGAATGGCAGGCTTGCCGGCCTCGCCGAGCCGATCCTGGGACGCGACGCAAAGCGTGACACCCTCCTTGAGGTCGCGGCATCGCGAAACATTGCGTTGCAAGACACCTTAGCCGTGGGGGACGGCGCCAACGATCTCGCGATGATGGCGCGTGCGGGGCTGAGCGTCGGATATCACGCCAAGCCAGCCGTCGCGGCTGAGGCAGACGTCTGCATACGCCACTGCGATCTGACCGCGCTCCTCTATGTGCAAGGCTATCCCAAGACGTCCTTTAGCCGCTAGTGCATCGACGCCTTCATTCGCTTGAGCGCGCAGCGAGTCCGAGCGCGAATGAATGCGTCAAAGATGCACGCGCAAAATCGTGTTTCTAGTGCAGTTCCGACACAGACACTCGCATGCGAGAGCGCTGCAAGCGTGGATCACGTGTCTGCGTCACTGCACGAGCCGCGAGGGCTGGCTTTCCGAGAAACGCGGTCTGTTTGCATGATGATCCCATATTGGCTATTTAGCCAGTATCATCACGGACATCGCCACCCATCACGAGCACATAAACTTGGCGAAGCGCCGGCATAACCATCGGGAGAATGAGTTTGAAGATCTGCATGATTGGGGCGGGCTACGTCGGGCTCGTGTCCGCGGCCTGTTTCTCCAATTTTGGCTGGGACGTCCATTGCGTAGACAAGGACGAAGATAAAGTCGGCAGCATTCTCGCCGGGCGCATGCCGATATATGAGCCTGGTCTTGAAGAACTTGTCGAACGCAATGTGCGCGCGGGCCGGCTGAAATTCTCCACCGAAGTCGCGAGTTCGGTGGGCGACGCGGACCTCGTCTTTCTTGCGGTCGGCACGCCGATGCGCCGGGGCGACGGTTACGCCGACCTCAGTTACGTGTATCAGGCGGTCACGGAGATCGCGCCGCATCTGTCCGGGTTCACCGTCGTGACGACAAAATCGACGGTTCCCGTCGGCACCAGCCGGGAAATCGAGCGGCGTCTGCGCGAACTGCGCCCCGATGCCGACTTCGCGGTTTGCTCCAACCCGGAGTTTCTGCGAGAGGGCTCGGCAATCCAGGACTTCACCCATCCTGACCGTGTCCTGGTGGGCGTGGACGAGCCGCGTGCGCAGGCGACAATGGAGCGTGTTTACGAGCCGCTGCGCCTGCGCAATGCGCCGGTGATCTTCGTGGGCCGCGAGTCTGCCGAGCTTGCCAAGTATGCCGCAAATGCATTCCTCGCCATGAAGATCAGCTTCATCAACGAGATTTCCGACCTGTGTGAAGAAGTCGGCGCGGACGTACAGCAGGTGGCGACCGCCATCGGCTCCGACCGGCGTATCGGCGATAAGTTCCTCCATCCCGGGCCGGGATTCGGCGGGTCGTGCTTTCCGAAAGATGTATCGGCATTGGTCCGCACAGGGCGTGAGGCGCGGGCGCCGCTTTCACTCGTCGAGCAGGTCGAAAAGGTGAACAACGAGCGCAAGATCGCGATGATTGCGCGGATCGAGCAAGCGGCCGGCGGCGAGGTACGCGGCAAGACCATCGCCTGTCTCGGCGTCACGTTCAAACCCAACACGGATGACATGCGCGAGGCGCCAAGCCTTGTGATCCTGCCTATGTTAATGGAACGCGGCGCGCGCGTCCAGGCTTACGATCCCCAGGGACGCGGGAACGCAGAGGCGCTTTTGCCCGGCGTGATTTGGGCCGACAACGTTCTGGAGGCCGCCGATGGCGCGGACCTTCTCGTGATCCTGACCGAATGGAACGAGTTCCGGGCTCTCAATCTGAAGGCGACCAAGCAGCGGATGCGGGGGCGTGT
>CAYXPZ010000092.1:0-3638 GCA_964466965.1 uncultured Hyphomicrobiaceae bacterium | reverse complement strand
GAGCGGCTTGCGGCCCGGCGACGTACTTGACGCTGACGAACGCGCCGCGATGACGTGCGGGTCCGCTGTGTTCGCGTGCTGCGCGTAGCCGTGGTCTGAGTGGACGGCGTAGCGGACGGAGACACGTCCGGCTGCTCCTCAGCCGCCTCGACCACATTCTCGTCCGGGTCCGGCATAGGCTCTCCGCGCATCCACGGTGGCAGATAAGACGGACGGTTCTTGATCGCTTCCAAGCTCACGCTTGGATCAAGCGCCGCAAGTTTCGGCGCTTCCCCGTTTGCGGCATCCGTACAGTAGCCATCCGGCGCTTTCCGCGTTGAACTCAACAACGCGCGCGTCGGTTGTCTTACTGGGATCTGGGCTTTTGCAAAGCGGTTGAACTGCGCCACGGCATTCCGGCTCATCGGGCCCCAAATGTTGTCGATACGGCCGCGATAACAACCAAGCCGGGCGAGTTCGGTCTGCACCTTTGCGGCAAAATCCGGCCCTGGCGGCATAAGCCTCAAGGCGTCTTCGCCGCTTGTCAGAGCCGTTTTTTGCTCCCCGAGGGTGACGACGACGCGGGTATCGGAGGCATTTGGATCGGATTTCGGCGACGGCAGCGGGATTGTCTGCTGGCCCACAGTCGCGACACTGGCGACGTCTATGCTTTCGTCATCGCTGCGCGTGGATTTTGCAGCCTCTACGGCATCCTCGGCGCCGGCTGCATCGTCACGCTCCGCGTTCGCGATTTCTTCCCCCGGGGCATTTTCTGTTTTGGCGTGCGCGGAAGACTGGGCAAGATCAATCTTAATTGTTTTATTATTTTCGCTTGTCTGTTTTGCCGGCGCGCCGAAATCCGACTTCGCGGTATCTAATGTATTAGAGACATCGTTTGTCTTGGAAACATCATTCGCCTTGTGGTCGATTGGCTCTTCGCCGGACCGGGAAGACATGAAGAGCAATGCCAAAAACGCCGACAACGCAACAGGGCGCCACATAATCAAATCTCCATGGAAGAAACGCGAAGGCGCTCACAGACCGAGCACTCACTTCAACAACAACACCATTAATTATACGCTGAAAGTGCCCGGCACGATAGCGCGAAGTGATCAAAAATGGCGTGAATGTGGACGACTGGTGCGGATTTTTATGACCTGATGTGCGCTGTCTGCATCACAGTTTTGGGAGAACGCGTGATCATGCGTGATGTTGTGGTGCGACGCGGTTCCCAATCTCACGCCGGTCGGATGCACAAAAGGTCATCTGCTGATCAAGGCGTCGCAGCTCATGCCCGGCGCTGAGTGGTCGCGCAGCGCGGGCGCGCAAACCAGCCGCCCGCTCTCGGTGCGCTCCACGCTGACCGCCACGCCGTAGACCGCGCTCAGGGCCTTGCCGGTCAGTGCCTCCTCCGGCCGGCCCCCTCCTACGATCTGGCCATTTTGCATCAGCAGCGCTTCCGCGCCCAGGGCAAAAGCTTGATCGGGGTCGTGGGTGGAGAGGATCACGCCGCGCTGCTCCGTGTCGGCATCGCGCGCCAGCTTGGCGACCTCCGCGAGCACACGCGCCTGATTGCCGAAATCAAGGCTGGCTGTCGGCTCATCCATCACCAAGAGCGGCGCCTCCTGCGCTAGCGCGCGGGCGATCAGCACGAGTTGGCGCTGCCCGCCAGAGAGCCGCGAATAGTCCCGCCCAGCCAGATCAGCGATGCCGAGCCGGTTTAGCGCTGCCTCTGCCACCCGCCGGTCCTCCGCCCCAGGCTGGGCGAACGCGCCGAGCCGCGCCGTGCGGCCCATCAGCACGATCTCGATGGCTTCATAAGGAAACGGCGGCGCGTGCTGCTGCGGCACATATGCTATCGCCTGCGCGATCTTCGCGCGCGACAGTCCGGCCAGCGGCGCGCCATCGACCCGCACATCGCCGCCGAGCTGTGGGATCAGGCCGAGCAGCGTCTTGAACAGCGTGGTCTTGCCGCAGCCGTTTGGCCCGAGCAGGCAGAGGATTTCGCCGGTGCGCACGTCCAGCGACAGGCCCGAGCCGATCACCTTGCCGCCGTACCCGATCGCCAGATCGCGCGCTTCCAGCATCACGACCACCCGCGCCGGCCGCGCGCCAGTAGCCAGACGAAGAACGGCGCGCCGATCACCGCTGTGAGGATCCCGAGTGGGACCTCGGTGGTCGCGATGGTGCGCGCCAGCGTGTCGACGACCAAAAGATAGCCCGCGCCGATCGCCGCTGACACCGGCAACAGCCGCCCGAAGCCCGGCCCGACCAGCATCCGCCCGATATGGGGGATCACCAGCCCGACCCAGCCGATCACGCCCGCGACCGCCGTGACACTCGCGGTGATCAGCGTTGCCGCCGCGATGGTCCACAGACGTAGCCGGCCGGCCTCGACGCCGAGCGCGCGCGCCTCTTCATCGCCCATGCCGAGCACGTTGATCCGCCAACGCAGCAAGCCAAGCGCGGCAAGCCCCACCGTCACCGGCAGGATCGCGGGCGCAACATCGGCGGGCGTTACCGCCGCGAGCGAGCCGAGCAGCCAAAAGGTGATGGCGGGAAGCTGGTCATAAGGATCGGCCATCACCTTGACAAGCGAGGTCGCCGCCCCGGCCAGCGCGCCGATGACAACCCCCGTCAGCACGAGGATCAGCGTCCGGTCGCCGTGGCGCACCGCGCCCGCAACCACCATCACGAGCCCGACCGCGCCCATCCCGCCCGTGAAGGCCGCAAGCTGGATGCCCACCACCGGCAGCGACAGGAAGATGCCGAGCACCGCGCCGAGCCCCGCGCCTGCCGAAACGCCGAGAATGTCAGGGGAGACCAGCGGGTTGCGAAACAGCGCCTGATAGGATGCGCCCGCCGCCGCCAGAGCAGCGCCCACCAGCAGTGCAGCCGCCACGCGCGGCAGGCGGATATTCCACACGACGAGTTCCGCTTGCGTGTTGCCCGCCCCGATGAGCGCACCGAGCACCTGCCCCGGAGAGAGCGGATACGGCCCGATCATCAGCGCCGCAAAGCCGAGCAACGCCAGCGCGCCGGCCAGCGACACACCGAGGCTCAAGCCCCCGGCGCGGGCGCGGATGCGGCTTACTGCGGCGGTCGTCCCTTGGCCCATTCAAGCAGCGTGTTAAATTTCTCATCGCTCAGGTCGACATGATAATACAGCTTGTAGAAGTCCTTGACCTCTTTGGCGAGATCGCCCTCCCAGCGGTCGGGATAGAGCGTCGCGGCCATCCATTTCAGGCCCATCATGCGGTTAATGGACGGCGGCCGGTCGATCCACCCGAACGGCACGGACGGCGCGAGGTAGACGCGCCCCCGCTTGACCGCCTCGATGCCCTGCCAGAGCGGATTGTCCCAGACGGTCTTGTAGAAGGTTGGGTCCCAGGTGACGATCGTGTCGGGGTTTGCGACGATCACCTGCTCAATCGAGACCTGCACGATCCGCCCGCGCCCCGGCGCGTCAGCAACGTTGATGCCGCCCGCGCGCTCGATGATCTCGGTGTTAATGGAGCCGCGCGTGCCGGTCTCAAGCCCGTTGGGCCCGCGCGCCAGATAGACCCGCGGGCGCTCTTCCTCCGGCAGCCCGGCAACGAGTTCGTCGATCCGCGTAAAGGTCTCCTCGACATCGCGCGCCAGCCGCGCGCCGCGCTCCG